>NZ_KQ414504.1:0-62954 GCF_001263295.1 Agrobacterium sp. SUL3 | reverse complement strand
GGTCGGCTTGCCGCCGACCACGATTTCACCCGAGGTGGGATCGACAAGCCCCGCAATCATGCGAAGGCAGGTCGTTTTCCCGCAGCCGCTCGGGCCGAGAAGCGCCAGGATTTCCCCTGCCTTGACGGTAAGCGAAACATCATCGACGGCAACGACCTGACCGCTGTAATGCTTGGTCAGTCTTTCCAGGCGGACTTCTACGGATTTCATCAGCGTTCCTCAGCCGTTAAAGGTCTGGTTGTATTTTTCGAGCCATTGGGCGCGGCGCGGAATGATGTATTTCCAGTCCGGCGTGAAGAGGTTGAGCGTTTCCATCTTCGCTTCCGGGTAGGCAAGGAACTTCGCCGTATCCGCGCCGAACTCGATGCCCTTGACGGAGGGGGCGCTCAGCGTCGCTTCCGAGAGCATCTTCTGCACGCCCGGATCGAGGATGCGGTTGATATAGGCAAGCGCGAGATCGCGGTGCGGCCCGCCCTTGACGAGCGCGATGGAATTGATGCCGGTGAATGCACCTTCCTTCGGGAAGGTCATGTCCAGCGGCACGCCCTTCTTGGTGTGCGGATAAACCGCCTTGGAATATTCGATGCCGCCGAAATCCGCCTGGCCCTGCGCCACCATCATCGTCTGCGCTTCCGCATCATAGATCGACAGCACGTTAGGCTTCAGCTCGGCGAGTTTCGCCCAGCCGGCATCCGTATCATATTGCGCTTCTTTCAGCGGCTTGCCCGTCGCAAGGGCGGCCGCCACCATCAGCATCAGAACGCTCTGGGTATTCTTCGGTGTGTTGAGAAGCATGCGGCGGGCATATTTCTTGTCGAACATCTGTTCGTAGCTTTCGAACGGCTTGCCCGTCGTCGGATTATAGAACAGGCCGGCAATCGAAATCGCGAAACCGACCCCGAAATTGTCTTCGAAGAGATAACGCGAATAGACATTCTTGAGGTTGGGGATTTCATCCGCCGGCAATTGCTCGATCAGGCCTTCCTCCTTGGCCTGCGGAACACCGACATCGTCCATCGACATCACGCTATATTGCGGATTTTCGCGGGTGGCGCGCAGCGTCGCGATATTGGCGAGCGTCGCGCCTTCGGTCGTCAGGACCCGGCACTTATATTCCTTTTCGAAAGCCGGGATCACTTCCTTCTTGATCAGCCCGCCCTGCGCCGAATTATAGACGCCGACATACATGGTGCGGTCCTGTGCGGAAGCCGCGGTGTAAAAATAGGGTGTGGCGAGCGCGCCTGCGGTGACTGTCAGGAAACTGCGCCGTTTCATGATGATGGTCTTGTCTGTCATTTCCGGGTACCCCTCTTGTTGTTGATTTACATAGCCATTGCCCGGCGCAGACCCACCAGCCTGTCGAGGACGAGCACGACGGTCACCGCCAGAAGAATGATGATGGTGGACATGGTCGCGACCGAAGGATCAAAAACCGTGCCGATCTGGCGATAGAGAACGATGGGCACGGGCAGGTTCGCAGAATCGGCCAGCCACATCGAAACGGGATAATTGTCGAAAGAAACCATGAAGCAGAAGATCGAGCCGGAGGCGACGCCGGGCGCGATCTGCGGAAAGATCACCCGCGTGAAGGTTTTCCAGCGGGTGGCGCCGAGCGTGCGCGCCGCTTCCTCAAGGCTGACATTGACGAGCTGAAGACTGGTCAGCACCGTGCGGATCACATAGGGCGACGTCACGACGGTATGGGCGATGAGAAGCTTCAGCTTGGTATCCATCCAGCCATAGCCGGAGAAAAGCTGCAGCAATGCCAGGCCGGTCACCAGCACGGGAAAGATCAGCGGCGAAAGCAGCAGCCCCTTCATCAGCGAGCGGCCGATGAATTTTCCACGGGAGAGCGCGAAGGCTGCGGGAACGCCGAGCGCCAGTGAAAGGATGGTGGTCGCCACCGCCAGCGCCGCGCTGAAAGTGAGGCCGGCGGTGAATTCCTCGTTCTGCATTACTGCCGCATACCAGCGGAACGTGAAACCCTGCGGCGGAAAGGTGACGAAATAACTGTCGGAGAACGAGATGGCGACGACGAGGATGATAGGTGCCAGGATGAAGACCATCATGGCGGCGGTAGTCGCGTAGAGGATGATGGCGGACGTGCCGGTCAGCTTGTTGTTCATGACGCGCTTGCCTTGATACGACGCCCGCCGAGCAGCCGCATCGAGACGGCGTTGATCAGAATGACGATGAAAACGAGGATGGTGGCGATGGTGGCGCCGAACGGCCAGTCATAGACCGCGAGAACCTGCTGTTCGACCATGTTGCCGAGCATCTGCGAGCCAGGACCACCGATCAGGGCAGGAATGACGTAGGATGCGGAAGCGAGCGAAAACACCAGCGTGAAACCCGCTAACAGACCGGGAAGGCTGAGCGGGAAGGTGATCCGCAAGAACACCTTCCATGCCGGCGCGCCGAGCGTGCGCGCGGCCTGCTGGAGATTCGGATCGATCTTGCCGAGAGCTGAGGACAGCGGCAGCACCATCATCGGGAAGAAAATGTGCAGGGAGCCGATGATGACGGCGGCATCCGAAAACAGCAGCGTCAGCGGGCTGTCTATGATGCCCAGATTCATCAGCACATAATTCAGAAGGCCGGTCGGGCCGTTGCCGAGAATGAGCTGCCAGCCATAGGCGCGAACCACGACGCTGACAGCGAGCGGCGCGATGACAATCAGCGTGATGATGCGGGTGGTGGCGATATTGCCGCGCACAAGCACGGTCGCGACCGGATAGGCCAGTATGGCCGCGATGATGGAGGTGACGAGGCTGATGCGGATCGTCGCCCAGAGCACCTTCTGGTAAAGATCGACCTCGAAAAACCTGACATAATGGGCAAGCGTGAAGGGGGAGCCGATCAACCCTTGCGAATTCTGCGTCATGACGCTGAAGGTCATCAGGCGGATGGCCGGCCAGAAAAAGAAGATCGTGAGGAAGATCAACAGTGGCAATATGAGTATGCCCGGTGAAAACAGCTGGCGCTCGATGGCTTTCCAGCCGGAAATTCCACGGCGTGGCAGGGCATGGGGTTTCATGATCGCAATATCCGACATCTATACTCCCGTCGCGTTGAATACGGCACGAGGCATCGCGTTGACCCGAACGACGTGATCGCCCAAGCCTATGACTAGAATTTGCTGGGTGTGCTCCCTGTCGAGGTATCCGGTCTTTCGCCGGCACCTGTCGCATGTTTCTGCTTGCTCGCGTCGGTTACCTCTTTGGGCAATATTGCCCGACGCGTCGTTCCCTTGTTGTTGTCAGGAGCTTAGGGGCTAAGCCGACGCCCTGCATAATAGTTTATTGCTCTTAGGTCATCGCATACGAGTATGGACCGAAGCAGCCGTTTGAAGCCGATGCATCAAAATCCCGTATGACCTCACATCGAAGTCGTATTGGGGAAACGGCGGAAAATTCCCGTAACCTCTTTGTCATGCACTGGCGTCGCGACGATGCCTGCCTTCACCGTCACAATCGGAAATAATCCATGCCCACCATCGCCCAACGCCTTAACAACGTCACCGTGTCGGCTTCGCTCGCCATGACCCAGAAAGCCCGCGATCTCGCCGCTCAGGGCATCAAGGTCATCAGCCTGTCTTCCGGCGAGCCGGATTTCCCGACCCCTGCCCACGCGGTCGAGGCGGCGCATGCGGCGGCCCTTGCCGGTGACACGAAATATCCGCCAGCCGACGGAACGCCGGCGCTACGGGCCGCAATCCAGCGGAAGTTCAAGCGCGACAATAATCTCGATTACGATCCAAGCCAGATTCTGGTGGCGGGCGGCGGCAAGCAGATCATCTTCAACGCCATCATGGCCACCTGCGATCCGGGCGATGAGGTCGTCATTCCCGCGCCGTCGTGGATCAGCTATGCCGATATCGTGAAGTTCGCGGGCGCCGTGCCGGTGCCGGTGATTTGCCCGGAGAATAACGGTTTCCGCCTGCGGGCCGAAGATCTCGAAGCCGCCATTACCCCGAAGACCAAATGGCTGCTTTTCAACTTCCCCAATAATCCCACGGGCGCCGCCTGCTCCCGCGCGGAAATGAAGGAAATCGCCGAGGTCATGCTGCGGCATCCGCATGTCTGGATCATGACCGACGACATGTATGAGCACCTGATCTATGACGACTTCGAATTCTGCACCATCGCCGAAGTCGAACCCCGGCTTTATGACCGTGTTCTGACCGTCAACGGCGCATCGAAGGCCTATGCCATGACCGGCTGGCGCCTTGGTTTCTGCGGCGGCCCGAAGGATCTCATCAAGGCCATCAGCAACGTCAACACCCAAAACAGCGGCGGCGTCGCGACCATCGTGCAGGCCGCCGCCGTCGCGGTTCTCGACGGCCCGCAGGATCTGCTGAAGGAGCGCGCCGATATCTACAAGACGCGCCGCGATTTCGTACTCGGCAAGCTGGCCGAGATTGACGGCCTTCGCTGCCACAAGCCCGAGGGCGCCTTCTACATCTTCCCGAATATTGCCGCGCTGATCGGCAAGACGACGAAGGGCGGCACGAAGATCGAAAACGATACCGATTTCGTCATGGCGCTGCTCGCCGAACATCACGTTGCCACGGTGCAGGGCGCGGCCTATGGCCTCAGCCCCTTCTTCCGGCTTTCCTATGCCACCAGCATGGAAAACCTTGCCGAAGGCTGCGCCCGCATCGCCGAATTCTGCAATGGAATGAAATAGGGAGAACAGCATGTTGGGAGGAAGTGGCCGTGTCATCATGGTTTCCGGCGCATCGCGGGGCCTTGGCCTTGCGATCGCCAAAAGGCTTCACGAAGCTGGCTTCACCGTCGCGGCGGGAGCGCGAAATCCGGCCGCCGTTGCGGTGAAGGACCGGCTTTCGGCTGATCGCTACGATGCGGAAGAGGCGGGCTCGGCGGAGGCTTGGGTTGACGCGGTTGCGGCCAGGTATGGCCGGATCGATGGTCTGGTGAATTGCGCCGGCATCAACCCGAAGGTCCGGGTGATGGATACGGGTGAAGAAAGCCTCGACCAGATGTGGCGCATCAACGTCAAGGGTCCGCTGAGGGTCACCCGCGCCGCCATTCCTCATCTCGTAAAAACCGGACAGGGTAGGGTCATCAATGTCGCCTCGCTGGCGGGACGCCGCGTTGGGTCGAATGTCGGTTATGCGATGACGAAATTCGCCGTCGTCGCCCTCACCCATGGTATCCGCCAGGAATTATGGGACAGCGGCGTGCGCGCCACCGCCCTCTGCCCCGGCTATATCGCAACCGATATGACATCAGGCGAAACGGAAGTCAGCCGCGAGGACATGACCCAGCCGGAAGATCTTGCCGAAATGGTGGAAACCCTGCTTCGCCTGCCGAACAATCTTTCGGTGGCCGAATTGCTGGTGAACTGCCGCAAGGAAGCCATGCTTTGATCTTTTCCACGCGCGGCACCGAGAAACGGTGCTGCGCTTGGCTTTAAAACCGGCCTGACCCTTTTATTTCAAGGTCTCCGCCAGTTGCAGTAATATTTCCTTCACGGCAAGCGCCGGCTCGGAGAGCGGTGTATTGTCCGATACGCAGAAGGACAGCGTTTCCTCGATCATTGGGCTCGCGATCTGCCTGACGACGATTTCCTCATTGGATTCCGCCACGATGCGGTCGGCGATGGCTTTGGGCGTTATGGTCGCGCCAAGCCCGGCATCCACGCCGCGCGCGATGGTCCTTACCGATTCCAACTCCGCCATCACGATCAGATCCTTGCGGCTGCGGGTGAAGGCAAGATTGATGGCGCGGCGCACGAAATTATAGGTCGGTGGCAGAAGAAAGGGCAGATATGCCAGATCAGCGACTGTGATCGGCGCATCGCCGGGCTCCACGCCGAAGCTGCGATGCACGACCAGCACGAATTCCTCACGCAATAACGGCGTGAACTTGACACCCCGGATCGGCCCGGTGCCGTGAATCAGGCCCATTTCCAGACGGCCGTTCATGATCATCTGACTATAGGGCTGGCTGACGCTTTCCGTGATATGCAGGAGAATGCCGGGATGAAGCCGCTTGGTTTCCTCCATCAGACGCAGCGCCAATGTGGCTGCGCTGCTGAAGGGCGCCAGCCCGACTGATACCTTGCCGGAGAGTACCGCACCTGCCTCCAGAGCCTCTGCCTGTGCCTGCTCCATCTGTCGCAAAATCACCTGGGCATGCCTGTAGACGACCTTGCCGGCATCGGTCATGACCACGCCCTGCTGGCTTCGGGTCAGCAACTTCTGACGGAAATGTTCCTCGATGCTTGCCAGTTGCTGGCTCAGCGCCGGCTGGGCGATATGCAACACATCCGCCGCTCTTGTTATGCTACCCATGTCGACAATCGTGATAAACGATTTCAGGCGCCTGATATCCATCTGCTGCTGCTTATCCCATTACTGCTTACAGGGATAAGATGCGCAATTTGCCGATAATGTCCATCTTGCATTTCCCCGCCTGGCCCCTTCCGCCTTGCGGCGCGGCGGCACTGACCATCCTGTGCGATCTGAGCGGTCTCACCGATAATGTTCGTGATGCGGCCGATGAACCGCCGGGCAATAAACCAGCCGGCCAGGGCAAAGCACCGCTGCCGTCATGATCTATGCGGTGCGCATGATGCGCACCGCTGAATCGGAAAGCCCGGAACCCTTATTCCTGCAGGCGAAGAGCATTCCAAAAGCCCCGCAACTGGCCGGTCAATTGTGTGTAGATACCATAACGCCACCGGTAATGCCGGACTTGGCCTTCATTCGGTTCGTAGGCACTCGCCACGCGCGTCATCGCCGCAACCGCTTCCTCATAACCGGGATGGAGACCGACCGCCACGGCCGCACCGATCGCCGCACCAAGCGCGCCCGTCTCGCGGGCTTCGGCGACACGCAGGGGAATTTCCAGCACATCCGCCATGATCTGCGGCCAATGCTGGCTGCGGGAACCGCCACCGGACATCACGGCACTTTCGACCGGCAGGCCGGCTTCACGCAGGACGCCGATATGACGACGATGTTCGAAACAGACGCCTTCGAACAGGGCACGCAACATATGGCCTTCGCCATGCCACCCCGCCAGACCGTAGAAGCCGCCCCGGAATTCCGCGCCCAGCCGTGAACCGAAGATGAAGGGGTGAAAGAACGGATCGTCGGCGCGCGGTGTAACCGAGCCGACCAGTTCGTTGCACCGGTCGAAGGCCTGATCGCCATGGTCGCCGCGAATGCGATGCACGTACCATTCGAGATTGGCGGCGGATGTGGCACTGGATTCGATATTGACATAGCGGTCCCGGCCGAATGTCGTCACCATGAAGACGTCGGGGCTGATGACCGGTTTGTCGGCGAAAACCTGATTGATGCTCCAGGTGCCGGCAATGATGGAAGCCTCTCCCGCATTGATGACGCCCGACCCCATGGCGCTGGAGACGACATCGAAATACCCGCCAATGACGGGCGTGCCTTCGGAGAGCCCGGTCGCTCCTGAAGCCTCGCTTGTGACGCGGCCGACGATGTCAGCCGATTCCACGAGGCGCGGGAAAAAGGCAGCGGCATCATCAAGCCCATAAAGCGACAGGAGTTCCCGGTCGAGCTTCGCTTCAGGCAAGGCAAGCAATCCCGCACCGCTGAGGTCGGAAATGTCATTGGCAAGGCAGCCGGTCAGACGGAAATTGACGAAATCCTTGCAGAACAGCACCGTGCCGGTCTGTGCATATATGTCAGGCGCATGCCGTTTTACCCAGGCAAGCAGGCTGGGCGTTTGCGCAGGCCATGGCCGCTGCAGGCAGCGGGCCTGCAATAAATCTCCGCTTTTCCGGTCAAGCTCGGCCGCAATATCGGCGGCACGACTATCAAGCGACTGGATACCGAGCAGCGGCTGTTGCCCCTTGTCCAGCAGGTAAAGACCATTGCCATGACCGGCGCAGCCCACCGCCACAATGCTGCGGGGATCGACCGAAGATTTTACCAGAAGCTGGCGGATCGCCGCGCAACCATTGCGCCATAATTCCTCAAGATCACGCTCGACATAACCGGGCTGCGGAAATGTCGAATGGCCGTCGATGGCATGTTGTGCGACCTGCCGGCCCGCCGTGTCGAACAGCACGGCCTTGATGACCGTGTTGCCGACATCCAAACCCAATATATGATTTTTCTCAGCCACGATTATAGATGTCCCATGCTTCCTCACCGCTCGCACCCTCATGGATGATGCCCATCAGGGCCGCAACAACGGCCTTCGGATTGTCATGCTGATAGATGTTGCGACCATAAACCAGCCCGTTCGCCCCTTGAGCCATCAAGGCCGCCGATTTTGCCAGCACGTTGCGCAAGTCCTCTCGCCCCCCGCCCCGAACCAGCACCGGGCAGCGCGCCGCTTCGATCACCCGGTGAAAATCCTGCGGATCACTGGTGGGATCGGCCTTGATGATATCGGCGCCCATTTCCGAGGCAAGACGCACCAGCGTAACGATCTTTTCGGCGTCGCCATCCACTTGATAACCGCCCCTGATATCATTCGGCAGCATCACCAGCGGCTCGATCATCAGCGGCATGCCGAACCGGTGGCAATCGGCGCGCACACGGCTGATATTTTCGACACATTGGCGAAACAGTTCCGGCTCATCCGGCAGCATGAACAGGTTCACGACAACGCAGGCGGCATCCATTTCCAGCGCGCCGATGATCGGATCGTGATAATTCTGAAGCTGCGACCACATGGTTCTGTGGCGCGTGGAATTATAGGGGTTACCCATATCGATGCGCATGACGAGGGCCGGCTTGTCCCGCTCCGGCCTCTGCTGCAACAGATCCGCGTGCCCGTAGACCATCTGGATTGCGTCGGGACCTGCCTCCACCAGCTTTTCGACGGTCTGCGGCATATCCTCAAGCCCGATGAGAAAACTCGGCTCGTTGCAAACCCCGTGATCGATGGCCACATCAAGGCATCCGCCATTGCGGAACAACCGGTTCATGCGCGCCTTTTTCGAAATCCGCATCATCATGCATTCTCCTTGCATCTGTGTTGAAGCATTGCCGGACTGACCCCATAAAAGGTCTCCAGCTCATGAATAAGCCGCTGCCGCTCGCCCGCCGCATGGCTCGATGACCAGCCCAGTTCGCGTGCCGTGACGCCGAGGACTGCGTCGATCAGATCGGCGTTGATGCGGCCGGTTATGGCAAGCGTGGTTCGCCGCAGAATGAGATCGGTCAGGTGCCGGACATGTTCGGAACGGATCAGCCAGATAACTTCCGCAGCTGTGACGGGCAGTTTTTCGCAAAGCGGCGTGTCATCCGGGCGGCCCCGGCAAAAGCCCATCACTTCAAGCGCGCGTGAACCATAGGCCGACGCCAGATGTTCGGCCCGGTCCCCGCCGATCGAAAACTCCTCCGATAGTAAGGCGGGCAGACGTCCGGCACAGGTTGGAAAATTCCTGCCGCCGCCGATTGGGCGACCCATCGTGCCGGTCAGCCGCTTGCGTCCGAGAAAGGCCAGAACCTCGTCGGTCACCTGTTCGCCAAAAGCCCTGAAGGTTGTCCACTTGCCACCGATCATGCAAAGCTGCGGCGGATCGCCTGCGACGCGGTGAACGAAATGGCTGCGGGAGATTCTCCCGGTAAAGGCGGCATCGCTGCGCGGCAGCGGGCGTATGCCGCTGAAACTGAAGACGATGTCGGAATGGTCGATGGCGATATCCGGAAAAACCTGTCGGATCGCATCGAGAATATAGTCGCGCTCCTCCGGCTCACATCGCACCCTCTCAGGACGATCCACCTTGATATCGGTCGAACCCGCGAGAACACGGCCAAGATAGGGAAAGAGGATGCAGACGCGGTTATCGGCATTCTCGAAAAAAATCATATGCCCGTTCAGGGCTTTGAGAAGCGCCTCATTCGCCAGGATCAAATGTGATCCCTTGGTGCCGGAAACGGTAGGCTTTGCCTTTTCCGCAGTCGGAGCCTCCGCCAACGCACCGATCGTCTCGTCGATCCAAGCTCCCGTCGCATTGACGATGATCCGGGGCCGGACAGGCAGGGTTTCCTCCGTTTCCTCCACCCGAAGATGATAGTCATCCCCGGTGCGAACCAGCTCCACATAGTTGAGCGCAAGGCTTTGCGGTGCATCGGTCGAGGTATCGATGAGGAGTTCCAGCGCAAGCCGTTCAGGCTGGCTTATCCATGCATCGTAATAGGTCGCTGAATATCTGATATCAGGTGTCAGGCCCGGCCAATGCTGCAGCGTCTTGCCGGCGCTGCGAAACTCATGGCGGGGGAGAATGCGGTTTTTACGGGTTACAAAGTCATAAAGCGTGAGACCCGCCTTGATGGCTAGCGCCCCCCGGCTTGCGGGTTTGCCGCCGGAGCCGAAAAATGTCGCCGCTGCATTGAACAGCCCGCTGAAAGTCGAGAAGATCGGAATCGTCGTTGGCAGCGGATGAACCATGTGCGGCGCGAGCGTCAGCAGCGCA
Source organism: Agrobacterium sp. SUL3 (assembly GCF_001263295.1). Classification (NCBI taxonomy): domain Bacteria; kingdom Pseudomonadati; phylum Pseudomonadota; class Alphaproteobacteria; order Hyphomicrobiales; family Rhizobiaceae; genus Agrobacterium; species Agrobacterium sp. SUL3. The sequence goes on along the minus strand of NZ_KQ414504.1, from coordinate 52,517 downwards.
TCGCGCTCCCGCAGCGATTCCGCCACGAGGCCGAATTCGCCGTTTTCGAGATAACGAAGGCCGCCATGGATCATGCGTGAGGGCGCGGCGCTGCAGCCGGAGGAAAAATCATTGCGCTCGACCAGCAGTACCCGCAACCCCTGCAATGCGAGATCGCGATAGGCGGCGATGCCGTTGATGCCGCCGCCGATGACGACGGCATCGAAATCACCATCTTGCCGGATGCGGCGCAGAGCGTCCTCGCGAAAACTGGGCATAGAAATACCGTTCACTGGCTGATGACCAGCGTCCCAATGTTGTTGACCGTTTAAAGCGACAGGAAAGACAGGCGGCGAAAATTATGTGTTATTCGCCGGAAGACCCGTCCCGACTACGTGTTCAGCTATCAAGCCCCACAAGATGTTCGGCGACGCCGGCGCTGATGAGGGCCACTTCACTGTCCGTGAGGCGCAGGCGGGCTGCCGCGGCATTTTCAACCGCCTGAGCCGGGTCACGTGCACCGCACAGCGAAAATGTGATGCCTGGCTGGGCAATCGTCCAGGCAATCACCACCTGTGCCACCGAGGCACCGTGCCCAGCCGCCACCGGTTCCAGCACACCCATCAACTGCGCGATCTTCTGACGGTTCGACTGGCTGAAACGGGGATTGCCATGGCGTTGATCATCCTCTGCAAATACCCGCTCAGGTCCGACCTTGCCCGACAACAGACCGAGCGCCAGCGACGAATAGCTGAGCACGGAAACGGCGTTCTTTCGGCAAAGCGGCAGGAGCGTCGTCTCGATATCCCGCTTCACCATGGAATATTCTTCCTGAATGGCATCGAGCGCACCGGTGGCGATATAGGCCTCAAGATCGTCGGGCGAGACATTGCTTGCTCCGATCGAGCGTATCTTCCCCTCCTCCTTAAGCCGCACCAGGGCCTCAACCGTCTCGGCAATCGGGGTCGTCGCGTCCTGCCAATGGGTGACGTAGTGGTCGATATAATCGGTTCCGAGCCGCTTCAGGCTCTCTTCAACCTCATGCCGGATCGACGCCGAGCCGAGATAACGGTGAACAGGCTTGCCATCCTGATGGAAGAAATAAGCGCCCTCATTCACATGCCAGACGAGCCCGCATTTGGTGACAAGCACCACCTTGTCGCGCCGACCGGCAATCGCCTTGCCGACGATGGTTTCCGCAAGCCCCATGCCATAGGCCGGTGCGGTATCGATGAGGGAAATGCCGGCATCGATGGACGCTTGAATGGCGGCGATGGATTGCCGCTCATCAGTACCGCCCCACATCCAGCCGCCGATGGCCCAGGTGCCGAGCCCCACAACTGAAGCGTTGATGCTGCTGCCGCCAATCGTCCGGGTCAATATGGAATTGTCCGTCACGAAATTTCCCCTTCTTCCTGATCCAGTAAATAGCCGGCGATAGCCTCGTCCACGACGAGCGAGGTCAGATATCGGCCGGCAAGCGTGGCTGCCACCGGTCCTGCCTTGATGGCGCCTGCCGCCACACCAATGATGTTCGGGCACCGGGCAAGCTGCCCGGGGTCCAGCGCCACCACGCGCGAGTTGAGATCGATGCGCGCCAGCTGCCCGTCCGCCATGGTGAGGTGGGCGAGGAATTCCCCGGCAATGCCCGCATCCACCAGCGCCTGCCCACCACGGGCCACATCCGGCAGAAGATCGTAATAACCGGAACCCGGCGCCTCCACCGAACCGATGCCGACCAGCGCCACCTGCGCCTGCCGTGCCAGATCAAACACTTCGCGGATTGATGCGACATTCATCAGGAGATCGCGCTGTTCCTCGTCCTCGGCAAACAACGGCGCATGCAGAAGCGACGCGCTGCCGCCAAGCTTTTCCGCCAGCTGCGTGGCGAGATGATTGACATCCGTATAATGCTTGCCCTGCACACCGCCGGTCAGCGGCACTACCCGCACATCGAAACGGCGCTCCGCCTCCAGATTGTCGACAACCGCGCTTACCGCCTTGCCACCGGTAATCGCGATCACGTCGCCATCCCGGATCGTCTCCAGCAAGTGATTGGCGGCCACCCGCCCGACCATCTGCAGCGCGGTTTCGGGATTGTCGGAAACGGTCGGCGTCACCACCGATTGCCTGAGACCGAAACGGCGGGTGATCTCGTTTTCAAGGTCCACCAACCGCTGATAGGGGCTGGCGATGGTGATCTTCACCATGCCGGCCTTGCGGCCCGCAGCAATCATGCGGTTTACCTTGGTATGGGAAAGATTGAGCCGCTCGGCGATCTCCGACTGTTTTACACCCTCGATGAAATGCAGCACCAGGACGGAATATACCTGTCTCTGTTGATCGAAGTCGTCCTTGATATCCAGCATGATCGTCTTTCTCCAGTTACCTTCGGGCGTTCAATGCGCGCTCGATGGGCGCTCAGCGGCGACGCCTGACCAGATAGTGGTCGAACAGAACCGCCGTCAGCAATATGCTGCCCCTGATGATGTCCTGCCAGTAGACAGACACATTGAGCAAGGCAAGCGAGCTTGAAACGACCGACAAAAGGATCGCCCCGAGGATTGCGCCAAGAATGGTGCCGGAGCCGCCCGAAAGGCTGGCGCCGCCGATGACCGCCGCGGCAATCACGTTGAGTTCCATGCCGATGCCGAAGCTCGGCTGGGCAGACCCGAAGCGAGCCATGTAGATCACACCTGCAACGCCGGCCAGCATCGAACACAATGTGGTGGTGGCGAATACCACCCGGCCGACGCGGATGCCGGAATAGGCCGCCGCCTTGGGATTGCTGCCCGTATAGAACACCTTGCGGAAGGCGGTCGTGCGTCGCAGCAATAGATCGAACGAAACGACCACCACCGCGAAGATGATCAGCACCAGCGGAATGCCGCCGAGCGCACCCTGGCCGATGAACTTAAACTCCGGCGGCAGGGAAAAGAGGCCGAGCGGACGACCGCCCGTTGCCAGCAGGCAGGCGCCGCGAGCAATCACCATGACGCCCAGCGACACGATGAAATGATGCAGGCCGATCACCGTCGTCAGGAAGCCCATGGCCATGCCGACCAATGTCGTCAGGCAGATCGCCAGCCCGGCGGCCACCCAGGGATCGACACCGTTGAGGAATAGCCAGCCGGCCGCAACCATGGCAAGTGCCGTGACGGAACCGACCGAGAGATCGATGCCACCAGAGATCAACAGGATCGTCATGCCAACCACGACGATGCTTTCGATGGCGAAAACCATGGCCATGGCCCGCAGATTGTCCACGGTCAAAAAATACGGCGATATGAACGACATCACCGCAAAAAGCGCGAGGATGATGACGATCAGCCCGGTTTCCCGCGCTTTCAGCGCCGGCTCCCACCATGCAGTACGGCGAACCGCCGTCTCGGCAAGGCTTGAAGGTGTTTCCGATGTTGCCATTTTCCCGCTCCCTCAGGCCCCGGCCGGGCTATGCACAATATTGATCGATGCAAGCTGCATGATCTTCTCCTCCGTCATGTCCTCTCCCTCCACCTCACCGGCAATGCGCCCTTCGCGCACGACCAGCACGCGATCACTGACGCCGATGAGTTCCGGCAGTTCTGAGGATATGACCACCACTCCGACGCCTTCGCGCGCCAGTTCCCGTATCTGGCGGTGGATTTCAGCCTTTGCGCCCACATCCACCCCCCGCGTCGGCTCATCCAGAAAGATGACCTCGGGTTCCACCGACAGCATCTTCGCCAGAGCCACCTTCTGCTGGTTGCCGCCGCTCAAGGTCGAGACCGCGTCGCCGACGCTGTTCGCTCGCAATTTCAGCCGCTTGCCCAGCTCATCGGCGCGCTTCATTTCCCTGCGCCGCTCGATGAAGCCCATGCCGTTCGATATCCTCCCGACATCGAGCGCCGAGACATTTTCGGCAATGGACATATTGAGGAACAGCCCGTCGCCCTTGCGATCCTCGGACAGATAGACCAGTCCCTCGCGGATGCTGTCGCGATAATCCTTCAGCTTTAACGGCCGGCCGCGCAGCGCAACTTCGCCTCTGGGCTTCCCTTCCAGCCGGCAGACTGCCCGTGCGATCTCGCTTCGGCCCGCGCCGATCAGACCGGCAAGACCGAGAATTTCACCGCGACGCAGATCGAAATCGACATCGAAAACGCGCTTTCCTTCGTTCAATCCCCGAACAGAAAGAATGACATTGTCCGACTTTTCATCTTCCGAAAGTTTCGGCGGATAAAGCTTGTCGAGAACCCGCCCGACCATGCTGTTGACGACCTCTTCCGGGGAAATCTCCGCGATATTCGCCGTCTTGATGTGGCAGCCATCGCGCATCACCGTGATGCGGTCGCAATGTTCAAAAATCTCCGCCATCCGATGCGAGATATAGATGATCGCAATCCCGCGTTCCGCCAGCCGGTGCATGATCCGGAAAAGCGTCTGGGCTTCGGTTTCGGTCAAGGCCGCCGTCGGCTCGTCGAGTATCAGGATACGGCAATCCAGCGTCAGCGCCTTGGCGATTTCGACTATCTGCTGTTGCGAGATCGACAGATCGCCGGCGCGGCTGGCGGGGTCGATATCGCCGATTTCCCGCAGGATGGCTGCGGCCCGCTTGCCGAGATCGCGATAATTCATGAACAAGGAACGGCTTTGGCCGGTCTCCGACATGAACATATTCTCGGCAACCGAAATTTCCGGGCAAAGGGCGATCTCCTGATGGACAAAACCGATGCCGAGCCGGTTCGCCGCATTGGGCGAAGATATCCGCACCGGTTTGCCGTCCAGCAGGATCTCGCCGCCATCCGGCTGCAGAATGCCATCGATAATATGCATGAGCGTCGACTTGCCGGCACCGTTTTCACCCGCCAGCGCGTGGATTTCACCACGCCGCAATTCGAGTGCGGCACTGCGCAACGCCCGCACGGGGCCGAACGCCTTATGAATATTCGTCATGCTGAGGATGACCTCGCCCATAACGTCCTCCCGAAGCTGCTTCCCATTTAACCGGCGAGGCTCAAACCCCGCCGGTTCAAGGGCGACGCGTCAGCGCCCCTTCATATAGTCGTTGAGATCAAAGGAAGCGGCGTTCGCCTTGGTGATCACGGCAAAACCATTGTCCATCGACGGAACCTGCATCGGGTTGAAGCCCGACACCTTATAATCGTTGAACGGGTCGATCAGATCCGAATGGGCACCCAGAAAGGTGTTCATGAAACCCATGAAGCCCTGAACGCCCTGATTGGGGTTGATGGACATGTAGATATTGCCCTGCTTGATATGCTCGAGCGTCGCAGGCGTGATGTCCGCGTGCAGGATCAGGACCTTCTTCTTTGCCTCCAGAACAGCGGCCGTCGCGCCTTCGGCCGAACCGGCCTCGGGAATCCACAGGGCGCCCAGATTGGGGTTGGCCTGTAACAATGCGCCGGTTGCCTGATAGGCGAGGTTCGAATCCTGATTGGTCGCCTGGCGGCCAACCAGTTTCATCTGCGGATAGGTACGCCCCATATAATCGATGAGGGCAGTGACGCGCAGATCGTGGTTGCTCTGGCCCGGATTTTCCAGAACCGCATATTCGCCTTTTTCGCCGATCTTCTTGACGATTTCGTCAGCCGCGAATTTCGCCTCGGCAACATTGTCCGAGGTGATATAGGCGGTGCGCTTCGACTTCGGAGAGTCAGCCGCGAAGGTCGTTACCGACACACCTGAGGCAATGGCCTTGTTGATCGGTTCAATGAAGGGATCGGCCTGCATCGGATGCAGCAAAATGCCTTTCGGTTTTTTCACCAGTTCCTGCTCGAAGGACGCGATCTGCTTGGTGATGTCATATTCGGGCGTGCCGGTGAAAACCGCCTCACAGCCAAGCGCCATGGCCGCCTGCTTGAACCCTTCAAAGACCGGCACCCAATAGGGGTGGCTGGAAACCATGACGTTCATCACATAGGTCTCACCCGGTTCGCAGGCAAACTTGCCCGCGGCGGCGGCCGGTGAAGCCACGCCAGCGGAAATCGCCACGGCAAAAACACCCGCGGCAACGGTCGATTTCAGAAAAGCCAACATATTCCCCTCCCAAGGACAATGAGCTAGTCCGCAATAAATTTTGAACTGTGTAATTTATTGCATGGGCATTGAGATATCTGGAAACCGAGTGGGCGTCAATGCGGTTTGAATTTTATTTTGTACTGTGAAATTTATTGCGAACCACATGAATGTCATCGGACGAAGCTGGGGGTAAGGTCCGAACGGGGCAATCGGCCGCTTGGGAATTTTAACGCTTTGAGACGTCATGAAAGCCTCTCGCGGAGAGGGTGGGGGGAGATTGCCCTGACGCAAGCCAGAAACGAAAAAAGGGTTTCTGATCACTCAGAAACCCTTTTTATGAATTCGGATGGTGGGCGTGACAGGGATTGAACCTGTGACCCCTACGATGTCAACGTAGTGCTCTCCCGCTGAGCTACACGCCCTCCGTTGGCGGCGGATAGACCACAAAACCTGTTCGTGCGTCAACTGCTTTTTTTCGGTTTTGTGAAGGTTTTTTATGAGGCCTTACGCCACAAGGAGTTTGTTGACCTCATCCACCAGATCGCGCAAGTGGAATGGCTTGGAAAGCACCTTGGCGTCCTTCGGGGCCTTCGAATCGGCGTTCAGCGCGACCGCGGCAAAGCCGGTGATGAACATGACTTTCAGGTCCGGGTCGAGTTCGGTCGCGCGTCGCGCAAGTTCTATGCCATCCATTTCAGGCATGACGATATCGGTCAGCAGCAGCGAAAAAGGCTCTTCGCGAAGCCGGTCGTAAGCGCTTGCGCCATTGTCGAAGGAAGAAACCTTGTAACCGGCTTTTTCCAGCGCCTTGACGAGGAAGCGGCGCATATCGTTGTCGTCTTCAGCAAGAAGAATTTTTTGATTCATGGTTAAGTGACCGTAACTGCTCAATGTTTGGAATACCCTAGCCCGATTATAGGATTTTCACGGTAAATATCCTGTGAACACGTGAATCGGTATAGCGCTGCTTTGGCGATAGTATGGACTTGCCGCACGGTAACTGGCAACATGAACATCCTGATAGTTTGTGACATGGTAAATGGGTCTGAATGGACTGGGTAACGGGCGAATATGAGTTGTTTGAAGTAACGGAGCCTGCCGTTCAAACCCTGCCATTCGTCTATAATTCACCCCATAGCGGCCGCTGTTATCCCATTTCCTTCCTCGAATCGGCGCGGCTGGATTCGCATGAGATTCGCCGCTCGGAAGATCATTTCGTCGATGAGCTTTTCGCCGCCGCCCCTGAGATCGGCGCGCCGCTTCTGAAAGCGAATTTTCCCCGCGCCTATCTCGACGTCAATCGCGAGCCCTACGAGCTCGATCCGCGCATGTTCGAAGGCACCCTGCCGCCTTATGCCAATATCGGCTCGATGCGGGTTGCCGGCGGCCTGGGCACGGTGCCGCGCATCGTCGCCGAAAATATGGATATCTATGCTCACCGCCTGCCGGTCGATGAGGCACTATCGCGGATCGAGACAATCTATAAACCCTATCACGCCTGCCTGCGCCGGCTGCTTTCACGCACCCATGCCAATTTCGGCATGGCAGTGCTGATTGATTGCCATTCCATGCCCGGTAATATCCGCGTCGCCGGCTCAAACCTCCGACCGGATGTGATCATCGGTGATCGCTACGGCACCAGCGCATCCCAGGAAGTTTCCCGCGCCGCCCTGCATTTCCTTGAGGAGCTGGGCTTCATCGCGGTCTGCAACAAACCGTATGCCGGCGGCTTCATCACCGAACATTATGGGCGGCCCATTCGCTCCCTCCACGCGCTGCAGATCGAGGTCAATCGGTCGCTTTACGTCGATGAAAAGACGCTTTCGAAGAAAGCCGATTTTCCGGCCATTCAGGCATCGCTGGAAATCTTCATGCGCCAGCTCGGCGCTTTCGTTTCAGAATACGCGATCGAAACCTCGCTCGCCGCCGAATAACGCGTCAAATCCCTGATATTTCAAATCTTTATACCAGACCGCCTGGCCGTGTGCCGGGCAAAAAAAACCGCGCTTTTGGCGCGGTCAAGTCTAGGGAGGAAACACCCAAGGAGGGTATTTACAGTCAAAGACTGCAGGGTCACGCTACGCAGTATCTGCACAATTGTCAATCATTTTATTTTATGCCTATTTTTTAGACTTCTGCCGAAAATATGGAAACACCGGCTCCCGCACCCATACGAGTGGACGGCGGATGTGATTCCGGTCTATGCATTTCGCCACGCAATTCACGCCAATTCATTCAGGCTCCACCATCCAGGCAATGAGGTTTCGCATGCTGCCCGACCGGGATTTCTTCTTCAAACTTGCCGATGCAGCCAGCGCTGAAACGCTTCCCCGCTTTCGCACGGGCATTGCCGTCACCAACAAGCAGGATGGTGGCTATGATCCGGTGACGGAAGGCGATCAGGCAGCAGAGACTGCCATTCGCGCCCTCATAGAAGCGCGCTTCCCGCAGCACGGCATTCTTGGCGAAGAACATGGCAATGTCGGCCTTGATCGCGACCATATCTGGGTTATCGATCCGATCGACGGCACCCGTGCCTTCATTTCCGGCGTGCCGGTCTGGGGTACGTTGATCGGCTTCCAGTCGACCGGCCGCGCCACGATGGGCATCATGGACCAGCCCTTCACGAAAGAACGTTATTTCGCTGATGGTGAGAGCGCCTGGTATTTCGGCCCCGATGGCGAGCGGAAAATCCGTACGCGTGACTGCGCTTCACTGTCGGATGCAGTGCTGTTCACGACTACCCCCCATATTTTCACCGCAGAAGAAAAGCCCCTCTATGAAAAGGTGGAGGAGCAGGTCCGCCTATTCCGCTACGGCGTGGATTGTTACGCCTATTGTCTGCTCGCGGCCGGTCACGTCGATCTGGTGATCGAATCCGGTCTGAAACCCTATGATGTCGGGGCATTGATCCCGGTGGTCGAACAGGCCGGCGGCATCATGACCACCTGGGATGGCGGGCGCCCGGAAAATGGCGGACGCATTCTGGCAGCCGGCTCCAGGGCCGTGCACGAACAGGCGCTCGCCATTCTCTCGAAACTATAGTTTTTCCGCTTTGGCGGCCGCATCACTCCGGCGCGAAAAACGCGTCGATGGCCGCCAGCGCCTGTTTGCGGAAAACGTCGCGCTCATGCAGCAGTTCATGGCGCGCGCCGGTGACGGGAAGAAGCTGCGCCGCACGGAAATTGCGTGAGAGCTCTTCCTGCGCCTTATAGGGCGTAATCGTATCCAGCATCGGCGCCAGGATGAGGGTCGGAATGGTGATGTTAGTCAGATGGTCCTGACGGGTCACCCGCGCCATGGCCTTCAACGCTTCATAGACCCAGCGCGCCGTCGGCGCACCGATGAACAGTTCCGGAAATTGCCGGTGCAGCGACAGATTTCGCGCAAACCGCTTCGCATCCGAGGTCAGCGGATTGCCGTCGAAATCCCGCTCACGCTGATCCTTGCCGAGCTGAACTCTTCCCAGGCCGATGAGACTTAAGACCGTCGAAACAAGCCGGATGACGGGCGCGGGAATGGATTGCTGGCTGTCCAGTTCGATGAATGGCGAGCAAAGCGCGAGGCGGTCTATCCGGTTAGACAGGTCGGGTGCCGCCGCAAGCGCTGCAAGCGCGCCGGTGGAATGCGCTATCATGAAGAATGGCAGCCGCGTATCCGGCAACACCACCTGCTCGAGAAACAGGCTGATATCGCGCTGATAGTCGGAAAAGCGCCGAACATGCCCGGCGCCCGGCCTTTTCAACAGCCGTTCAGAACCGCCCTGCCCGCGTGTGTCAAAGGTCGCGACCCAGAAACCCATGGCCGTCAGATCGGCAACCGTTTCGAAATATTTCTCGATACATTCGTTGCGGCCATGCAGCAGAACCACCGTTCCGCGGGCAATATGGCGGCTGGCGCGAAAGATCGCATATCGAAGCTGTTTGCCGCCATGGCCGGCAAAATATCCGACGGTATGGTTGCCGGGAACCGGGTTGTCTTCGCTGGCGCGCAATGTGGCTTCGATCATCGGTCTTTTCCGGCTTTTCAACTCTTTTCGGATAGGTCGGCGGCGACAGAAGGTCAAAGAAAAAATTGCCGGAACCGTCGGTTAAAGCAGTCGCGGTTCCGGCGAGTAAGACAGAAGAAGAAGGGACGTTATTGCTTCTGTCCACGGAGAATGTCTCCGATGACCGAAGTTTTATGGCGCTCAAACTGAATGATGCCGGAACCGGATGTTCAGCCATGGTTCATGTTGTGACCACCCCTTGACGCAGGCTCAAGCCATTCCCATCTCCTTCATGCGGTCGCCAGAACGGGGCCGCGCCCTATGTCCGGTCGTCGCCAGAACGGGACGCCGGATTTAACCGCAAACAGTCGCTTCTTAAGGAGGACACCATGCGTCACGTCGATTTTTCTCCCCTTTATCGCTCCACCGTCGGCTTCGACCGTCTTTTTTCGATGCTTGACGGCCTCGGCCAGCCCGAACAGGCCCAGTCCTATCCGCCCTACAATATCGAGCGGACGGGCGAAAACACCTATCGTATCACCATGGCTGTTGCCGGTTTCGATGAGACCGAACTCAGCATTGAATCCCGCGCCAATGCGCTGACGGTGAAGGCTGAGAAGTCCGGGGACGAGAAGTCATCCGAAGGCGAGTTCCTGTATCGCGGCATCGCCACGCGCGCTTTCGAACGCCGCTTCCAGCTTGCCGACCATGTCGAAGTCCAGACCGCTTCCTTAAAGAACGGCCTGCTCCACATCGATCTCGTCCGCAATATTCCGGAAGCCATGAAGCCGCGCCGCATCGCGATCTCGTCCGACAGCGCCGATGCGCCGAAGACGATCGAAGCCCAGATCACGCCGGCTCAGGTCAACTAGACTATCCTGACATGCAACAGGAACGGCCCCTTCACGGGGCCGTTTTTGTTTGCAGAAATTTTCGTGTCAGCGGGTGGGTGCCACCACGCCTTCTGCGGCAGCCGTTTCTGTAGTCGCTGCCTTTTCGTGGGCCTTGCGGGCATAACGCTGGGCCAGCACGGCGCAGACCATCAGCTGAATCTGATGGAAAAGCATGATTGGCAGAACGATTGCACCAATGCTCTGGCCGGCAAAGATCGCACCCGCCATGGGCACGCCACTGGCAAGGCTCTTCTTGGACCCGCAGAAGGTGATGGTGATTTCATCCGCCTTGTTGAAACCAAGCGCCCGGCTGCCGAACATCGTCACGCAGAGGACAAGCGCCAGAAGCAGAATGTTGATGACGATGACCACCCCGATGTCCCTGAGCGAAAACGTGTGCCATATGCCCTCGATGACCGCATCGGAGAAGGCGAGATAGACAACCATCAGAATGGAGCCGCGATCGACGGGAGACAGCAGTTTCTTGCGCGCCCGGATCCAGCCGCCAATCCACGGCTGCAACACCTGACCGACGATGAAAGGCAACAACAGCTGCAGGAAGATTTGCAGGAACGCGTCCAGCGAAAACCCGTTGCCATGGCCGCCGACCGTAAACAGCAGGCCAACCAGCAATGGCGTCAGGAACATGCCGAAAATATTCGATGCCGAAGCCGAACAGATCGCCGCCGGTACATTTCCGCCCGCCATCGAGGTGAAAGCGATGGAAGACTGCACGGTGGATGGCAGGACACAGAGAAACAACACGCCCATATAAAGCGGTGCCGGCAGAATGCTTTCTGGAATGAAACCGATCGCCACGCCCAGCAACGGGAAAAGGCCGAAAGTGACGAGCAGGATCGCCAAGTGCAGACGCCAGTGCAGGATGCCGGCAATCACCACATCCCGCGACAGCCGCGCACCATGCAGGAAGAACAGAAGCGCAATCGCCAGCTTCGTCGCCAACCCGAAATATTCCGCCGGCTCTCCGCTGATGGGCAAAAAGGAAGCCAAAATCACGGTGGCAACCAGCATCATGGTGAAGCGGTCAGGCAGGAAGCGGGTCATGGGAAAATCTTTCCGGCATCGGTTTTGCTTGAAATGTCAGCCACTATCGCTAATCATGAATTCGAATGCAAAGACTAACAGTTATCATGATTTGAGATAATGCTGAACCTTCAACATCTTGCCAGCTTCGTCATGCTTCAGCAAACCGGCAGCTTCACGCTGGCTGCCGAGCGACTGGGCGTTGGCCAATCCACCGTCAGCCAGCATATTCAACGGCTGGAGGCCTCACTTGGTCGTCGGCTGATTGCGCGCAGCACCCATCAGGTAAAACTGACCGGCGAGGGCGAAGCGCTGCTGGGTTATGCCCGCAATATGCTTGACATCGACAGCAAGGTCTCCTCGCTCTTCAGCGAAAGCCGCCTGCGCGGACGGCTCAGACTCGGCGTATCCGAAGATTTCGTCGCCAGTCGGTTGACGGCTATTCTGGAAGAATTCATCCGTCTTTATCCTCTGGTGGATTTGGAACTGACGGTTTCGCTGAGCGGCGTGCTTTACCAGATGCAAGACAATGGCGAACTGGATGTGGTGCTGGCGAAACGCCGTCTTGGCGACAAGCTTGGACACTTCCTCTATCGCGAACCGCTGGTGTGGCTGGCGCGCGACCCGGAGCGGATGCTGAACCAGCCGGACGCCCTGCCGCTGATCGCCTTTCCACCGCCTAGCATTACCAGAAAGGCGGCGCAGGAAGCGTTGGACCGTGCCGGTCTCGCCTGGCGCATCGTCTGCACCTGCGGCAGCCTTAGTGGACTGACTGCTGCTGCAAGAGCGGGCATGGGCATTCTGGTGCAACCGCGCAGCATGGCGCCCGCCGGTCTCAAGGAGATTGCGGCGGATGTGCTGCCGGCGCTTGAAGACGTTGAATTCGTGCTTCAGCCCAGCAAGGGCACCGACACAAAACTGGTGCGCGCCCTTTCCGATCTCGTTTCCAGCAAGAGCATCGCACCGGGCAGTTTCGTTTAAATTCTGTCAGCCTTCCCGCCGCGACAGGCAGCGACCGACACTATCCCGCCAGCCGGCGATGGCATTTTTCCGTTCTGTCTCGTCCATATCGGGATTGAAACGACGGTCGCGTTTCCAATGAGCTGCAAAGGCTTCACGATCCGGCCAGATACCGGCACGCGATGCTGCGAGCCATGCCGCACCCAGAATAGTCGTTTCCAGAAAGACCGGCCGGTCCACCGGTGCGGCAAGAACATCGGCCAACCGCTGCATCGTCCAATCGGAGGCAACCATACCGCCATCGACCCTCAGCACCGTCTTGCCATTGTCACCCGCCCAGTCCTTGCGCATGGCGTCCAGCAGATCAAAAGTCTGATAGGCAACGCTTTCCAGCGCCGCACGCGCGAATTCCGCAGGTCCTGTGCCGCGCGTCAGGCCGAAAATCGCGCCCCGCGCCTCTGCATCCCAGTAGGGCGCGCCGAGGCCGGTGAAAGCCGGCACCAGATAGACCCGCTGATTGGGATCGGCCTTTTCGGCAAGCGCACTGACTTCGGAGGCGACCGAGATGAAACCGAGTTCATCCCGCAGCCATTGCACGGCGGCTCCGGCAATGAAGATCGAGCCTTCAAGCGCATAGGTCGTCACACTATCGAGACGGTAAGCAATCGTCGTCAGTAGCCGGTTGGTGGAAGCGACGCGATCGGTGCCGGTATTGAGAAGCGCGAAGCAGCCGGTGCCGTAAGTCGATTTCATCATGCCGGGTTCGAAGCAAGCATTACCGATCACAGCCGCCTGCTGATCGCCCGCCACACCGAGGATCGGGATTTCCGCACCCAGAAGCGACTTGTCGGTCACGCCGAAATCGGCGGCGCAATCCAGCACCTCCGGCAACATGGCGCGGGGAATATCGAGGATCGACAGCAATTCGTCATCCCAGGCGTTGTCTTCAATATTATAGATCAGCGTTCGCGAGGCATTGGTCGCGTCGGTCACATGGCGACGACCGCCGGTGAGGCGATAGATCAGGAAACTATCGACCGTGCCGAAGCATATTTCCCCTTTCACCGCCTTTTCGCGAAGGCCGCTGACGCTATCCAGAAGCCATTTGAGTTTGGTGCCGGAAAAATACGGGTCGAGCAGCAGGCCGGTCTTTTTCGAAAAGAGCGGCTCCAGTCCCCGCCGCTTCAGATCCTCGCAGATGGGCGCGGCGCGGCGATCCTGCCAGACCACGGCCCGGTGCACGGCCTCACCCGTGTTGCGGTCCCAGAGCACAGTCGTTTCACGCTGGTTGGTAATGCCGATCGCTTCGATGTCGGAAGCGGCGATACCGGCATCGGCAAGCGCGAGCCGAATGGTTTCGAGCACGCTTTTCCAGATATCCTCGGCATCATGTTCCACCCAGCCCGAGGCCGGGAAATGTTGCGGAAATTCTCGCTGTCCGACACCGATCACCCGCATGTCGCGATCAAAGACCATCGACCGTGTCGATGTCGTTCCCTGATCGATCGCCAGAATATAACCGCCCATTATGTAACTCCCTTTCAGACGCAATGACGGGGCGGCAAAGCCGCCCCGGTTTAAGATTTCATGCAGAAATTACTTCTGCCAGCTTTTGACCAGTTCGTCGTAATTGACGGTGACCGGCTTTTCCTTTTCGTTGGCAATCTTCAGCTGCGGCGCCAGATTGCCCTTCGAAACGGCGTCCTTGTTCCAGTAGTCGATATCGTGCTCTTCCGCCAGTTTCGGGCCGATATCGCCCTGCACACCGGCGCGCTCGATACGGGCCATGACCTTTTCCTGCTCGGCGCAGAGAGAGTCCATTGCCGCCTGAGCGGTCTTAGCACCCGACGACGCATCGCCGATTGCCTGCCACCACAGCTGTGCCAGCTTCGGATAATCGGGAACGTTGGTGCCGGTCGGCGACCATTGCACGCGGGCCGGCGAGCGATAGAACTCGATGAGGCCCCCGAGCTTGGAGGCCCGGTCCGTGAAGCTCTGGTGATGGATCGTGCTGTCACGAATGAAGGTGAGACCCACATGGCTCTTCTTCACATCCACCGTCTTGGAGGTCACGAACTGCGCATAAAGCCAAGCGGCCTTGGCGCGGTCGTCGGGGGTGGATTTCATCAATGTCCACGAACCCACATCCTGATAACCGAGCTTCATGCCGTCCTTCCAGTAGACGCCATGCGGCGAGGGTGCGACGCGCCATTTCGGCGAACCGTCCTCGTTCACGACGGGCAGGCCGGGCTTGGCCATATCGGCGGTGAAGGCCGTGTACCAGAAGATCTGCTGGGCAATGTTGCCCTGCGCCGGCACCGGACCGGATTCAGAGAAGGTCATACCCTGGGCTTCCGGTGGCGCATATTTCTTCAGCCATTCGAGATATTTCTCGATGGAATAGACTGAAGCCGGACCGTTGGTATCACCACCGCGCGCCACGCAGGAACCGACCGGCTGCGACTTGTCGTTGACCTTGATGCCCCATTCATCGACCGGCAGGCCGTTCGGCAGGCCCTTGTCGCCGTTACCCGCCATGGAAAGCCAGGCGTCGGTGAAGCGCCAGCCGAGTGACGGGTCTTTCTTGCCGTAGTCCATATGGCCGAAGACCTTCTTGCCGCCGACATCGCGACCGGTGAAGAATTCGGCGATATCCTCATAGGCCGACCAGTTGACCGGAACGCCGAGGTCGTAACCGTATTTGGCCTTGAAATCGGCTTTGTTCTTGTCGTCGTTGAACCAGTCGTAACGGAACCAGTAGAGGTTCGCGAACTGCTGGTCGGGAAGCTGGTAGAGCTTCTTGTCCGGCGCCGTGGTGAATGCACTACCGATGAAATCCTTGAGGTCGAGGCCGGGATTGGTGACGTCCTTGCCCTCATTGGCCATGAAGTCGGTCAGGTTGCGCACCTGCTGGTAGCGCCAATGCGTGCCGATAAGGTCACTGTCATTGACCCAGCCATCATAAAGGTTCTGGCCAGTCTGCATCTGGGTCTGGATTTTTTCAACGACGTCACCTTCCTGGATGATGTCATGTGTGACCTTGATGCCGGTGATGGCGGTAAAGGCCGGTGCCAGAACCTTGGATTCATATTCATGCGTGGTCAGGGATTCGGAAACGACCTTGATGTCCATGCCTGCGAAAGGTTTCGCGGCATCGATAAACCATTGCAGTTCCTTTTCCTGATCGCCACGGGAAAGCGACGACATATCGCCGATTTCCTTGTCCAGAAACTGCTTTGCTTCCTCCATTCCGGCGAAAGCGGAACCCGTCATTGCCAGCAGCATGGCTGCTGTCGTCGTCATCAGATGCCGTCGCATATCAGTCCTCCCAGGGGTTGCGATTGCATGAAGTCCTCCAGTGCGGTTTTCCTCCGCCGCACCGTTCTTTCTGCTCTAGACGAAACGGAAAACGCCGATGGCGTAGACCACGGACAGAGCGAGAGCCCACCACAGGTTCGGGCCGACCAGCCCGAGCCATGCGAGATGAATGAAGGCGCTGCCAAGCAGCGAGATGAACAGCCGGTCGCCGCGCGTCGTCTCAAAGCGCAAGAGGCCGAAGCGGGGATTGCCGCCGGGCGAAAAATATTCCCAGAACCACATGCCGACCAGCAGCACGGCGATGGCGCAGAAAAACGCGGCCGTCGCCCAGGTCCATGCCATCCAGGAAAAATCGGGTATCTTCATCATGGTCAAACCCTCCCCAGCGCAAAGCCCTTGGCGATGTAATTGCGCACGAACCAGATCACCAGCGCGCCCGGAATGAGCGTCAGCACACCGGCAGCGGCCAGCAGGCCCCAGTCCATACCAGCGGCCGAAACGGTACGCGTCATCGTCGCGGCAATCGGCTTGGCGTCCGTGGTCGTCAGCGTGCGGGCGATCAGAAGTTCAACCCACGAGAACATGAAGCTGAAGAAACAGGCGACACCGATGCCGGACGCGATGAGCGGCATGAAAATCTTCACGAAGAATTTCGGGAAGGAGTAGCCGTCAATATAGGCGGTCTCGTCGATCTCCTTCGGCACGCCGGACATGAAGCCTTCAAGAATCCACACCGCCAGCGGCACGTTGAACAGGCAATGCGCCAGCGCCACAGCGATATGCGTATCGATCAGGCCGAATGCCGAATAGAGCTGGAAGAAGGGCAGCGCGAAAACGGCGGGCGGCGCCATGCGGTTGGTCAACAGCCAGAAGAACAGGTGCTTGTCGCCCAGAAACCTATACCGCGAGAAGGCATAGGCCGCCGGTAGTGCTGCAGCAACCGAGATCACCATATTCATGACGACGTAGATGATCGAGTTGATATAACCCGAATACCAGGAGGAATCCGTGAAGATCGTCCGGTAGTTCTGCAGCGTCGGCTGGTGCGGATAAAGCGTCATGGACGACACAATTTCCGCATTCGTCTTGAAGCTCATATTGACGAGCCAATAGATCGGCACGAGCAGAAGAATGATGTAGATGGTCGGAACCAGCCAGGAAAAACGCGATGGCCCATGGCGGCGGCGCGACCGTGCGGCAAGGCCGGACAATCCCGCCGAGGCGGCTTTGGCAGGCGAATTTCCCATCCGTTCCACGCTTGTGGTGACATCAGAGGCGCTCATGTCTCAAGTCTCCGCGTCGTGGCTGGTCATCACGGTGTAGAACACCCAGGACAACAGCAGGATGATGAGGAAGTAGATCAGCGACATGGCTGCTGCAGGGCCAAGGTCAAACTGGCCGAGCGCCATCTTCACGAGATCGATGGACAGGAAGGTGGTGGAGTTACCCGGACCGCCGCCAGTCACGACGAAGGGCTCGGTATAGATCATGAAGCTGTCCATGAAGCGCAGCAGGAACGCGATCAGCAGCACGCGCTTCATCTTTGGCAGCTGGATGAATCGGAACACGGCGAAACGCGATGCGCCATCGATCCTTGCCGCCTGATAATAGGCATCCGGAATGGAAACGAGGCTGGCGTAGCACAGCAGCACGACAAGGCTCGTCCAGTGCCAGACATCCATGATAACGACCGTGATCCACGCATCGAGCGGATCATTGACGTAGTTGTAATCAAGCCCGAGCTGATTGGCATAATAACCGAGCAGCCCGATATCGCTGCGCCCGAACACCTGCCAGATCGTGCCGACGACATTCCACGGCACCAGAAGCGGCAGCGCCATCGTCACGAGGCAGACCGGCACGCCGATGCCGGATTTTGGCATTTTGAGCGCAATGAAAATGCCGAGCGGAATTTCAATCGCCAGGATGATGCCGGAGAACAGCAGGTTGCGCCCCAGCGCATCCCAGAACCGGGCCGATGCCAGAATTTCCTCGAACCATTGCGTTCCGGCCCAGAAGAACTGGTTGTTGCCGAACGTATCCTGCACCGAATAATTCACAACGGTCATCAGCGGAATGACGGCGGAAAAGGCGACCAGCACCAGAACCGGCAGCACCATGAACCATGCTTTGTTGTTCCAGCTCTTTTCCATGCTCAGGCCCCCATCTTCACACGCCAGGAATCGGCGAAGACGCCGATGGCGGCCGGGTCGAAGCGAACACCCGCTTCCGCCGGGATTTCCTCGTCTTCTGCAACAACGATTGCCAGCTTCTGGCCGGCAAACCGGGCGCGCACGATCTTTTGCCGGCCGATATCCTCGACCTTGTCGACCGTAATGGGCATGCCGCCCCGTTCCAGCCGGATGAATTCCGGGCGGACGCCGATCTCGATACGCTGGGCTCCATCGACCCTTGGCACTCCGGCAAGTGGCACACCAAGGCCGCCGACCATCGCGGTCGAGCCATCTATCTTGGCGGGCAACACATTCATGCCGGGCGAGCCGATGAAGTAACCGACGAATGTATGTCCCGGCCGCTCGAAAAGCTCGGCTGGCGTGCCGATCTGCACGATCTGCCCATCATACATCACCACCACCTTGTCGGCGAAGGTCAGCGCTTCGGTCTGGTCGTGGGTAACATAGACCATGGTAAAACCGGATTGCCGGTGCAGGCGCTTCAATTGCGACCGCAGCACCCACTTCATATGCGGATCGATCACCGTCAGCGGCTCGTCGAACAGGATCGCATTGACGTCGGAACGCACGAGGCCGCGTGCCAGAGAAATTTTCTGCTTCTGGTCTGCCGTCAGCCCCCGCGCATGGCGCTTGGCCATGCCGGAAAGATCGGTCATCTCAAGGATGTCCCGCACCCGACGATCCACCTCGGCCTCCGGCACATGCCGGTTGCGCAGCGGAAAAGCCAGATTGTCGTAGACCGTCATCGTGTCGTAGACGACCGGAAACTGGAACACCTGGGCGATATTACGGTCTTCGGTGGCAAGATCGGTCACGTCAGTTCCGTCGAAAGCGATACGTCCTTCCGAAGGACGCAACAGGCCGGAAATGATGTTGAGCAGCGTGGTCTTGCCGCAGCCGGAAGGGCCAAGCAGCGCATAAGCCCCGCCATCCTCCCATTCGTGATGCACTTCTTTCAGGGCATAATCGCCGGCGGCCTGCGCCTTGGCATTATAGGCGTGGCGGATATGATCGAGCGTGATGCGTGCCATGATCCATCTCCCTCAAGCCGCTTTGCCGATGGCGCGGCCATTCGCGTCAAAGGCCATCAAATGCCGTGTATCTAGAAACAGCTCGATGTCCCTGTCCGGCTCGATGTCGTGAATGCCATGCGCCAGCATGACCCAGCGCCGGCCCGAAAATTCCACATGCACGAAGCTTTCCGATCCGGCGATTTCCGAAATCAGCGTCCGCGCGCGGATGGACTGCCGCGCTTCTCCCTTCGCGTACGGGAAGAGGTGGTGCGGCTGGAAGGCAATGGTGACGGGGCCATCTGGCATGCTGGCAAGATGTGCGGGGACTGCCACGACGGCATGGTCCGCACGGGTGAAAGCATTACCGGCCTTGATGACCTCAATGGTGTTAAGCGGCGGATCGGCGAAGATTTCCGCGGTCACGATGTCCACCGGATGCCGGTAAACCTCGATCGTACGGCTAAACTGCGTCACCCTTCCCTCATTAAGCGTCGCGGTATTGCCACCCAGAAGCAGCGCCTCGGAAGGTTCGGTCGTCGCATAAACGAAGATCGCGCCGGATTCAGCAAAGATGCGCGGCAGTTCCTCACGCAGTTCCTCGCGCAGCTTGTAATCGAGATTGGCCAACGGCTCATCAAGCAGCACCAGATTGGCATTCTTGACGATGGCGCGGGCAAGCGCCGTGCGCTGCTGCTGGCCACCGGAAAGGTTGAGAGGCGTCCGATCGAGATAGGGCGTCAGCTTCAGAAGCTCGGCGGCCTTCCTCACTTCCCTGTCGATGGTGGGCTGGTCCTTGCCGGCAACCCTCATGGGTGAAGCGATGTTTTCGTAAACGCTCAGCGCCGGATAATTGATGAACTGCTGATAAACCATGGCAACGTTGCGCTTCTGCACCGGCCAGCCCGTCACGTCCTCACCATTGAAGAAGATCGCACCGCCGCTCGGCTTGTCCAGCCCGGCCATCAGCCGCATCAACGTCGTCTTGCCCGAAAGTGTCGGTCCAAGCAGGACGTTCAGGCTTCCGCGCTGCAACGTCAGATCGGTCGGGTGAATATGATATTCACCGCCGGCCATCTTCGAGACGTTTCGCAATTCAAGCATGGTGATCCAAAGCCTCCTCCGCTTTTCGATCGGATCGTCAGATTGCCTTCAAGCGTTCCCCTGCAATGTCTTCGATATAGTCCTCGAGCCCGCGCACCTCTTCAGGGGTGAAAAAAAGCCCCTGTTTGGTGCGGCGCCAGAGAATATCCTCCGCCGTCAGCGCCCATTCCCGCGCCATCAGCCAGCGGACCTCAGCCTCATAAAGCGTGCCGCCGAAATGACGGCCCAGTGCCGCCTTCTCTGCCACATTGCCGATTATCGCCGCCGCATCCGTCCCGTAACAGCGGACTAGCCGCTTGGCGTGACGCTCATCGAGGAAGGGATAACGTGACTGAAGGGTCGTAACCTCGCCGGCATAGGCCTCAGCCCCGAAATTTCCACCCGGCAAATGCGAGCCTGCCGTCCATGGCGCGCCCTTTTCCCCCAGCGCATCGCCTATTTTTTCAAGAGCATGTTCGGCAAGCCGCCGATAGGTGGTGAGCTTGCCTCCGAAAATATTGAGAAGCGGCGCTTCGCCTTCCGCCCCTTCGGTTTTCAGCACATAGTCGCGCGTCGCTTCCTGCGCTTTCGACGCACCGTCGTCGAACAGCGGCCGCACGCCGGAATAGGTCCAGACGATATCGTCCTGCGTCACCGCCTCGGCAAAATATTCGCTGGCCGCGCTGCAAAGATAGCTGATTTCCTCCGCGGTGATCTTAACAGCGCGGGGGTCGGCGGTATAGTCGCGATCCGTCGTGCCGATCAGCGTAAAATCCTGTTCGTAAGGGATGGCGAAGATGATGCGCCCGTCCGGATTCTGAAAAAAATAGGCGCGCGGATCGGCAAACTTCTTGCGCACGATGATATGGCTGCCCTGCACGAGGCGGACATTGTGGACATTATTTTTACCGAATGTCGAAGACAGGACCTTGTCCACCCAGGGGCCGGCGGCATTCACCAGCATGCGGGCCCGATAGGTCGCGTTTTCCCCGGCAGCACTTCTCGTTTCAACCCGCCAGAAGGCGCCTTCGCGTCGCGCTGAAACCACCTGCGTACGATTGAGGATCAGAGCACCGCGCTCGGCGGCATCGCGGGCGTTCAGCACCACAAGCCGGGCATCGTCCACCCAGCCGTCGGAATATTCGAAAGCGCGGGCAAAAATCGGCTTCAACGGTTTTCCCGCGGGATCCCGGCGCAGATCAAGTGAACGTGTCGCGGGCAGAAGCTTGCGGCCGCCGAGGTGATCATAAAGAAAAAGTCCGAGACGCACGAGCCAGGCCGGACGCACGCCACCCTTCTGGAACGGCAGAACGAAACGCATGGGCCAGATGATGTGCGGCGCCATGGCCCACAGCACCTCGCGCTCCATCAGCGCTTCGCGCACCAAACGAAACTCGTAATGTTCAAGATAACGCAAACCGCCATGGATGAGCTTGGTCGCGGCGGACGAGGTGCCGGAGGCAAAATCGTTCATTTCCGCGAGTGCAACGGAGTAACCCCTGCCAACGGCGTCACGCGCAATGCCGCAGCCATTGATGCCGCCGCCGATCACGAAAATATCGTGGATTGCCTCGTCAGACATGAATTCTCCCGCGCTTTCATCGACGCTCTCCTCATCGATATATTGAAAGCACGATCATCTAATTCGAAGACAAAACGAATGTCAAACGAAATTCCAACGGTGCAGGATTAGGTCTCCCGCGCCTCGGTTTCAATCAGCCGAACGTCGTGATCGGCACAGATGGAGCGGATCGAATCGACCGGACAATGATCGGTAATAAAGGTATGCACCTGCGAAAGATGGCCAATGCGCACCGGGGCCGTGCGCTCGAATTTAAGCGAATCCGACACCAGAATGACATGGCGGGCATTGGAAATGATCGCCTGCGCGACTTTGACCTCGCGAAAATCGAAATCCAGCAGCGCGCCGTCCTCATCGATGGCCGAAACGCCGATGACGGCGAAATCGACCTTGAACTGGCGGATGAAATCGACGGCTGCCTCACCGACGATACCACCATCGGAACCGCGAACGACGCCGCCGGCAATCACCACTTCAATGCCGGGAAAAACTCGCAACCTGTTGGCAACATTGATATTGTTGGTGATGACCATTAATTCGTGGTGGTCCGCCAGCGCTTCACCCACCGACTCGGTCGTCGTGCCGATATTGATGAAGAGCGACGAATTGTTGGGGATGAGGGCGGCAGCGGCGGCACCGATCGCCTGTTTTTCGACAGAAGCAATCGCCCGGCGCGCCTCGTATTTGACGTTTTCATTGCCGCTTGGAAAAAGTGCGCCGCCATGGATGCGTGTCAGCACCCTGGTATCGCAGAGATCGTTCAGGTCCTTGCGGATCGTCTGGGGGGTCACCGAAAAGCGCGCCGCCAGCTCGTCGACCAGCACCCGCCCGTTCGCTTTCGCCAGTGCAACGATTTCATCCTGACGCGGTGTGAGCAGCATTTCACCCTCCCTCCTCTTTCAATTTTTTCGTTTTATTGAAGAGCGAACGAAAAACCAATGTCAAGGGAAGGTTTGTAGCGGTGAGTTCTACCTGTCTGCGAATATGCCTGAAACATGCACCGGCGTCGCACGCAAACTTATTAGCCGGCTTTCTTAGCCATCATCGAGGCACCCCCCTGCATATCGATACCGGCGAATCCAGAAGACGCGGCGCCGAACGCATCGCCGATACCGATCAGGACAGGTTCGTTCACGCCTAGCCTCTCGACCGCCGCAGCCAATTGCGCGAGTGAACCGCACCAGCGCTGTTCATTCGCCCGGCTGACGGAAATCATCACCGCAACGGGCGTCGAGGCGGGCATGCCGTTAGCGAGCAGGGAGGACTGGATATCTGCTGCGGTTCGGCCGCCCATATAAAAAACAGTGGTCACGGCGGGATTGGAGAGCGATGCCCAGTCAATATTCTCCGGTAACTTTCCATGCCGCGAATGACCGGTGACGAAGCGGACAGACTGGGCATGGTCGCGATGCGTCAGGGAGATGCCGAGGCGCGAGGCCATGGCGCTCGCGGCGGTGATCCCCGGCACGACGTCGACCGGGATGTTTTCGGCTTCCAGCGCCGCGATCTCCTCACCCGCGCGCCCGAAAATCATGGGGTCGCCGGATTTCAGCCGCACCACCCGTTTGCCAGCCTTGGCAAGGCGGATCATCATGTCGTTAATGTCTTCCTGCTTGCAGCTTTCCCGGCCGCCGCGCTTGCCGACCAGCATGCGCTTCGCCTCCCGCCGCGCCAGTTCCAGCACCTCCGCTGACACAAGATCGTCGAATAAGATGACATCGGCGGCCTGCAGGGCGCGAACCGCTTTCAAAGTCAGAAGCTCGGCGTCGCCCGGCCCGGCACCCACGAGCGTTACAAGTCCGCGCCCTGAGCCCATGCGCGCGGCCTGCGCTCCGATATCCGTCAGCAGCCTTTCTTCGCTGCTCTCATCCAGCCTTTCGGTAAACGCCCGGTCGACGAATTTTTCCCAGAAAGATCGCCGCGACGGGCCGGGCGCGAGCCGCAGATTGACGCGATCGCGGATCGTCTGGGCAAGTGCCCCCCAATCCTTCAGGGCCAGCGGCAGCAACGTCTCGATGCGCCGGCGGATGGCCTGCGCCAGAATGGGTGCGGCGCCATCGGTGGAAATCGACACCACCACCGGCGAGCGATTGACGATGGACCCGAACTGGAACTGGCAGAATTCCGGCTTGTCGATGACATTAACGGGTACGCCCGCCGTGCGGGCGGTATTGTAAAATTTCTCGGCCTCCTCGTCGGTTTCGCAATCCGCCAGCGCCAGCTCGGCGCCTTCGAAAATATCCGGACCCCACGGACGATCATGCCATGTGAGCATCGGGCTTCTTGAGACGAGCGCGGCAAAGCTTTCCGAAAGCTCGTTCTCCTCGCAATAGAGACGAAGTTCCGCCCCGCAAGCCAGCAGCAGATCCGCTTTCCAAGCGGCCCCATCCGACCCGCCCGCAAGCACCACACGTTTACCCTCCAGCCCCCAGAAAACCGGTAATTTGGCCAGCTTTTCCATGCGCGCCGGTTCATTCCGCTGCGGTTTTAAGGCATCCATCGATGATCCCCCTGATTTCGGCGCGGCAGGAGCCGCAATTGGTTCCGGCATTCAACGCCTTGCCGATGGCTTCGACGCTGTGGCATCCTTCACGGATGGCGGCCGTGATCTGGTTCACCCCGACATTGAAGCAGGAGCAGACAGTCGCACCCGGATCGGCCCGCCCGGCACCGGGGCGACCGGCAACCAGCGCAAAGCGCATGCGCAAATCCTCATGGCGCTCCGTCAATTGCGAGATCGCCCAGTTGCGGGCGACGGCCACCGGTTGATTGGCGACGAACAGCGCCGCCAGCAGGGTTTCGCCGTCGAAGAAGGCAAGGCGCAAGTCGCCGGTCTGCCGGTCGCTATAACCGAGCGGCTCGACCCTGACATCGATGCCGAAAACCTGCCGCGCCCAGAGCGTCCAGTCCTGCGGTTCTTCCTCGAAGGCCAGCTCCATACGATAGCCGCCATCCGCCTTGGCGATGGCCCAATAGGCACAATCCGGTGCATTGGGTCGGGTGCGGGAGATGGCGAAGCCATAGGCCTTTGCCTCGAAAAGCCTTGCCTTCACCGCAACATTTTTCGAAGCAGGTTGGCCGGAGTGCGGATCCGTGACCGGCGCAACAACCACATCTATGCGCGCCCGCGAGGCAAACTGGTCGTTCCAGTGCATCGGCGCAAAGACCGATCCACGCGCCTGCCTTTCGCTCACCAGTGCGCGCAGCAGAACCTTGCCGTAGGGGCTTTCCAGTTCCACCAGATCGGCACTTTCTATCCCCAAGATCTGCGCATCACGCGGGTGAAGTTCGGCGAAAGGCTCGGCGATATGGGCGGTCAGCCGCGCACTTTTGCCGGTGCGGGTCATGGTGTGCCATTGGTCGCGAATGCGGCCGGTATTGAGCGTCAGCGGATAGTCAGACGAGGTCCTGGAGGTTTCCGGCAAGGCGGTGGCGATGAACCGCGCCTTGCCGTCAGCATGGTAAAAACGACCATTCGCAAAAAATCGGGTAACGACGGCCTCGCCGGGCCCGGCTTTGGGCCATTGAAAGGGCGCCATCGCATCGTAGGAATCGTGCTCGATTCCACTGATATCGAAATCCCTGCTACCCGCATTCTCGAAACCGGAAAGGGCCGCATGTTCGGCGAAAATCTCCAGTGGCTGGCCATAAGCGAAAGCAGCGTCGAAACCCATGCGCCGGCCCACTTCCGCCATCTGCCACCAGTCGGCCTTGGCTTCGCCGGGTACAGGGAGAAAACCGCGCTGGCGGGAAATGCGCCGTTCGGAATTGGTCACCGTGCCGTTCTTTTCGCCCCAGCCGAGCGAGGGCAGGAGGACATGGGCATGGCGGGCAGTATCGGTATTGGCCGTAACATCGGACACCACGACGAAAGGACAGGCCTTGATCGCCGCTTCGACGGCGCCAGCATCCGGCATCGAGACGACGGGGTTGGTGGCCATGATCCACAGCGCTTTAATGTGGCCATCGGCCACGGCCCGGAACATGTCCACGGCCTTCAGGCCCGGCTTTCGCGCAATCGCAGGTGACGCCCAGAAGCGCTGCACGCGGTCGCGATCTTCAGCGTTTTCGATGGCCATATGGGCGGCCAGCATGTTGGCGAGCCCGCCAACTTCGCGCCCACCCATGGCGTTCGGCTGACCAGTCAGCGAAAACGGCCCCATGCCCGGCCGGCCGATGCGGCCGGTTGCGAGGTGGCAATTGATGATCGCATTGACCTTGTCGGTGCCGCTCTCTGACTGGTTGACGCCCTGGCTGTAACAGGTGACGGTCTTTTCGGTGCGTTCGAACAATTCGTAAAAGGAAATCAGTTCGGCAATCGTCAGGCCGGTAGCCTCGGCGATCTCCGGCAGGCTGCGCTCACCTGCGGCCTGCACAGCGGCGTCGAAGCCGGCCGTGTGGTTTTGAACGTAAGCATTATCGATGGCGGAACTGCCGGAGAGATGCGCAAGCAGACCGGTAAACAGCGCCACATCCCCATCCGGGCGGATGGCGAGGTGCATGTCGGCAATATCGGCACTCATCGTCCGGCGCGGATCGATGACGACGACCTTCATCTCCGGCCGCGCCGCCTTCGCCGCCGCCAGCCTCCGGTAGAGAACGGGGTGACACCAGGCGAGATTGGAACCGGTGAGGATCACCAGATCGGCAAGTTCCATATCCTCATAGGTGCCCGGCACCGTGTCGGCCCCGAAGGCACGACGATGGCCCGCGACCGAAGACGACATGCAGAGCCTTGAATTCGTATCGATGTTGGCCGAACCGATGAAACCCTTCATCAGCTTGTTGGCAAGGTAATAATCCTCCGTCAGCAACTGGCCGGAGACGTAAAAGGCAACGGAGTCCGGGCCGTGTTCGGCAATAGCTTGAGAGAACCGGGATGCGACGAGATGGAGCGCTTCGTCCCATGCCGCCCGCCTGCCAGCGATTTCGGGATGGAGCAGGCGTCCTTCGAGATCGATGGTTTCGGCCAGAGCCGAACCTTTGGAGCACAGCCGGCCAAAATTGGCGGGGTGATCCTGATCGCCCCTGACGGAGACCGCGCCATCGTCGTTGACGGTGGCGATGACGCCGCAGCCGACGCCGCAATAGGGACAGGTGGTTTTGGTTTCAACGGGCATGGGTTTGCCCTCTCAGTGCGTGACGCTTACCCCCCTCTGTCCTGCCGGACATCTCCCCCTCAAGGGGGGAGATCGACAAGCGGAAGGCTCCTCGTTCCCTCTCCACCGGCGACAACGCCAGTTGTGAATGGAAGTTTGTGCCGCGATTTATTTCCCCCCTTGAGGGGGAGATGTCCGGCAGGACAGAAGGGGGTAACGCCGCTGCCATCGCAATTCACTCCGCCGCAATCATCAGGGTTTCAAGCGCAATTGAGAGCCGTCCATCCATATTGCGGATGGGTATGGTCCTCACCTCGCCCTCATCCGCCCCCAGCGCCTTACCTGTCTCCAGAGAAATGACCCAATTGTGCAACGGACACGTCACCGAAGCGCCATGCACGATGCCCTGGCTCAGCGGGCCGCCCTTGTGCGGGCAATGGTCTTCAATGGCGAAGACCTGATTTTCCGCCGTGCGGAATACAGCGATCTTGCCCATCGGCGTTTTTACGCACCGCGCGCCGCGCAGGGGAATATCGGAGATATCGCCAATATCGATCCAGTTGCTGTCCATCGTTCTCACTCCGCTGCCTGATTGAAACCGATTGCCGCCATGGGCCTGAATTCGTGCTTGTCATGGCCGGATACGCGTTCCGACCAGGGGTCGACCTGCGCGAATTTCTGGCTGAAAACGAAGCGGTCGAAATAGGCGCGACGTTTTCCGGCATCGTCCATGATCTGACGGCGAACCTCGTCGTAGCCGATGCGCTTGGCCCATTTGTAGATGCGCTCGAGATAGCGCGCCTGTTCACGGTACATCTGGGTCAAAGCCACGATATGCTCCAGTGCTTCGTCCTCGGTCTGGACGAGACCCAGGACTTCCGTGCCCTTGATATCCAGACCGGCGGCGCCGGCGAAATGGATCTCGAAACCGGAATCGACGCAGATGACGCCGATATCCTTGCAGGTGGCCTCCGCGCAGTTGCGCGGACAGCCGGAAACGGCAAGCTTCAGCTTGGCGGGCGTCCACGAGCCCCACATGAATTTTTCGATGCGGATGCCAAGGCCGGTGGAATCCTGCGTGCCGAAACGGCACCATTGCTGGCCGACGCAGGTTTTGACCGTGCGCAAACCTTTGGCGTAGGCTTGGCCGGAAATGAAACCGGCCTTGCCGAGATCGGCCCAGACCGCCGGCAGATCCTCCTTCTCGATGCCGAGAAGATCGATGCGCTGGCCGCCCGTCACCTTCACCATCGGGATTTCGAACTTGTCGACCACATCCGCAATTGCGCGGAGTTCGGAGGAGGATGTGACGCCGCCCCACATGCGCGGAACGACGGAATAGGTGCCGTCCTTCTGGATATTGGCGTGGACGCGCTCATTGATATAACGCGACTGATAATCGTCGGCATATTCGTCCGGGAAATCGCAGACGAGATAATAATTGAGCGCCGGTCGGCATTTGGCGCAGCCGCAGGAGGTTTTCCATTCCAGCTCCTGCATGACGGCGGGAATGGTCTTCAGACCCTTGGCCTTGATCAGACGACGCACATCGTCGTGGCCAAGATCGGTGCATTTGCACATGGGCTGCACGGCGGCAGGGTTGTAGCTATCGCCCAGTGTCAGCGTCATCAGCTGCTCGACAAGGCCGGTGCAATTGCCGCAGGAGGCGGACGCCTTGGTGTGAGCGCGAACGTCGTCCAGCGAGGTCAGCCCCTTGGAGGTGATGGTCGAGGTAATCTTACCCTTGCAAACGCCGTTGCAGCCGCAGATTTCCGCATCATCCGGCAAGGCTGCAACGGCCGCCATAGGGTCCAGCGGCGACCCTCCCTGATAGGCCTGGCCGAAGATCAGGGTTTCACGCATGGCGGAAATATCGGTCGATTTCTTCATCAGATCGAAGAACCACGACCCATCCGCCGTCTCGCCATAGAGAACCGCGCCGATGATGCGGTTTTCCTTGAGGATCAGGCGCTTGTAGACGCCGGCGGTGGCATCGCGCAGCACGATTTCCTCGCGGTCGTCGCCTTCCGCGAAATCACCGGCTGAAAACAGGTTGATGCCGGTCACCTTCAGCTTGGTATTGGTGACGGAGCCGTGATATTCCGCCGAACCGCCGCAAAGCCGGTCGGCGAGCACCCGCGCCGATTCATAAAGCGGCGCAACGAGGCCGTAACACATGCCGCGATGTTCGGCGCATTCGCCAAGCGCGTAAATCGAGGCGTCCGACGTCATCATGCCGTCATCCACCACGATGCCGCGATTAACGGCGATGCCGGCTTCCTTCGCAAGGCCGGAGGCGGGACGGATACCGACCGCCATCACCACCATGTCGCCCTTGATGACACGACCGTCTTCGAGTTCAATGCCCTCGACCTTCTCCTCACCGAGGATGCATTTGGTGTTGGCCTTGGTGATGATGTCGATGCCGCGTTCGTTCAGCGCCTTTTCCAGGAGATAGGCCGCTGCCGGATCGAGCTGGCGTTCCATGATTGTCGGCATCAGATGGATGACAGTAACATCCATGCCCTGACGCTTCAGGCCATAGGCGGCTTCGAGCCCGAGAAGACCTGCGCCGATGACGATGGCGCGGCCCTTACCCTCGGCGATCGCAAGCATCTTCGTCACATCGTCGAGATCGCGATAGGCGAGCACGCCGGGCAACTGGTGGCCGGGAACGGGAATGATGAAGGGCAAAGAGCCGGTGGCGATCACCAGCCTGTCATAGGAAACCGTGATGCCGTTTTCGCTGGTCACGGTCTTCCTGTCACGGTCGATGCCTGTGACCTTTGCGCCCTTGTGCAGCGTGACATTGTTAGCCGCATACCATTCGTCATTATGAATGACGATGTCTTCATAGCTCTTTTCGCCTGAGAGCACCGGCGAGAGCATGATGCGGTCGTAATTGACGCGCGGTTCGGCGTTGAACATGGTGACGTCGTAAAGGCCGGGAGCGGTTTCGAACAGGTTTTCCAGCATGCGCCCCGGCGCCATGCCATTGCCGATGATGACGAGTTTTTGCGTCATGGGCGTTACTCCGCAGCTTCGACGAAGCGGTGACGTTCGTAGAGGAACTTCAGCACGGCTTCGCGGCATTTGAGATAGGTCTTGTCGGATGCGAGCTCGATGCGGTGGCGCGGGCGTGCCAGCGGCACCTCGAGCACTTCGCCGATATGGGCGGCCGGACCGTTGGTCATCATCACGATACGATCCGACAGTAGCACCGCTTCGTCGACATCATGGGTGATCATGACCATGGTGTTGCCCAACCGGGCGTGGATTTCCATCACCGCATCCTGAAGATGCGCGCGTGTCAGCGCGTCGAGCGCACCGAAGGGCTCGTCCAGCAGCAGGATTTTCGGCTCCATGGCGAGCGCGCGGGCAATACCGACACGCTGTTTCATGCCACCGGAAATTTCCGCAGGCTTCTTGTCCCTGGCATGCGCCATCTGCACGAGATCGAGATTGCGCATGACCCAGTCATGCCGCTCGGCCCGGGTTTTTGTCCTGCTGAACACCTTCTCCACAGCGAGATTGACGTTTTCATAAACCGAAAGCCAGGGCAGCAGGCTGTGGTTCTGGAACACGACGGCGCGCTCCGGTCCGGGCTCGTTGACCTCGCGGTTTTCGAGAAGCACCGCGCCGGCAGAAACCTTCGTCAGCCCGGCGATAAGGTTGAGCATGGTGGACTTGCCGCAGCCGGAATGACCGATGACGGAGACGAATTCGCCTTTTTCGATGGTGAGGTTGATGCCTTTCAGCACCTCTGCACGCGAACCGCCCTTGTCGAAATATTTGTCGATATGATCGAGCTTCAGATAAGCGTTCATGATTGATTTCTCCTTTGGCGCAATTCCGGACGGAAAACCGGTTCCCACTTTTCCTGGAATTGCTTGCCTCTCAGTTCGCCGCAGCGCCGCGGGTGATGACCTTGCCGAGCGCCGCCACCAGCTTGTCGAGCACGAAGCCGACCACGCCGATGTAGACAAGCGCCACGATGATGTCGGGCAGGCGCGAGGAGTTCCACGCATCCCAGATGAAGAAGCCGATGCCGACGCCGCCGGTCAGCATTTCCGCTGCCACGATCGCGAGCCAGGAAAGGCCGACACCGATGCGCAGGCCGGTGAAGATATAAGGAGCGGCCGATGGCAGCATGATCTTGAAGAAAAATTCCAGCTGGTTGAGCCGCAGAACCTGCGCGACATTACGGTAATCCTGCGGAATATTGCGCACGCCGACCGCCGTATTGATGATGACCGGCCAGATGGAGGTGATGAAAATCACGAAGATGGCGGACGGGTTGCTGTCCTGAAAGGCGGCCAGCGAAAGCGGCAGCCAGGCAAGCGGCGGCACGGTGCGCAGCACCTGAAAGATCGGGTCAAGACCGCGCATCGCCCAGACCGACTGGCCGATGACAGCGCCGAGGATGATGCCGGCAATGGCGGCAAGGCCAAAACCGTAAGCCACACGCTCCAGCGAGACCAGAACACGCAGCCCGAGGCCGATATCCTGCGAGCCATTCTGGAAAAACGGCGATACGATGAGATCGTAACTCTCCTCGAAGACCTGGCTCGGCGGCGGCAAAGATGAACCAGGGGCGGAACAGAGCAGCTGCCAGACGCCGAGCAGCACAGCGAGGACAACAAGCGGCGGTATGGTGTTGCGGGCCGCTGCAGCACCCCATTTGCGCAAATCGATCCGCGACGGATGTTTGGGCGAAAGTGCCACGACGTTTGCCTTTTGCGCTGCCGGCTGCTGCGGCTCTTCGTTGTATTTTCGGGCCAATGCGGACATGGGCGTTTCCTCTTGATTTCGGTTGCGGTCTGGGGCTCGCCCCTCATCTGGTCTTCAGTCGCGCCGGTTGGGCAGCGCACCTGGCGGATGAGGGGCGATACCCCGGGTCTCCTCCTCAGGAGGCCGCCTTGATGGACAGGCTTTCGAGATAGGCCGACGGATTTTCCGGGTCGAAGACCTTGCCGTCGAAGAAGGTTTCCTTGCCGCGCGAGGTGGAGGCGGGAAGATCGGCAACGCCAAGATCCTTGGCCGCCGCACGCCAGATATCCTCGCGGTTCACCTTCTCCACCAGCGCCTTCACATCCGTATCGGGCGCGAATTTGCCCCAGCGGATGTTTTCCGCGATGAACCAGCTATCGTGGCTGCGGAAGGGATAGGATGCATGGTCCTGCCAGAACTTCATCTGCAGGCCGGTATTTTCCAGCACGCGGCCGTTGCCGTAATTGATGTTGCCCTTGAGACGGCCAAGCACATCCTTCGGCGGTACGTTGAACCATTGGCGTTTGCCGAGGATGGTGGACATTTCCTCCTTGTTCGCCATCTCATCGCACCATTGCTGCGCCTCCATCACGGCCATCAACAGCGCCTTGGTGGCGTTGGGGTTCTTTTCCACCCAGTCGGCGCGCATGCCGAGCGCCTTTTCCGGATGACCCTTCCAGAGTTCGCCGGTGGTACAGGCGGTGAAACCGATACCCTGATTGACGAGCTGCTCGTTCCACGGCTCGCCCACACAGAAGACGTCCATATTGCCAACCTTCATGTTGGCAACCATCTGCGGCGGCGGGACAACGATGGTGGAAACATCCTTGTCCGGGTCGATGCCGCCGGCGGCGAGCCAGTAGCGGATCCACAGATCATGCGTGCCGCCGGGGAAGGTCATGGCGGCCTTGATTTCCTTGCCTTCGGCCTTCTTTTTCTCGAAAGCCGCCTTCAGCTTGGAGGCGTCCAGCTGAACGCCGGTTTCGGCATATTCCTTGGCGACGGAAATGCCCTGGCTGTCGAGGTTGAGGCGGGCGAGGATGGTCATCGGCACCGGCACATTGTTCTGGGTCACCTTGCCGGTATGCATGAGATAGGGCATGGGCGTCAGGATATGCGCACCATCGATGCCGTTCGAGGCGCCGCCCAGCACGAGATTGTCGCGTGTTGCGCCCCACGAGGCTTGCTTCAGAACCTCGACGTCAGGCATGCCGTGTTTGGCAAACAGGCCCTTTTCGGCTGCGATGATTAGCGGCGCGGCATCGGTGAGCGCGATAAAGCCGATTTTTGCGCCTTTCACCTCAGGCTCAGCGGTGGCTGCGAAAGCACCGGATGGAAAGGCCACGCGCACGGCGCTGACAAGGGCGGCGGTGGCTGTCGTCTTCAGTATCGTGCGGCGGCTGACATCGCCGGAGAATATCTTTTTCATTCGCATGTTCCCCTTATTGGGCCACCTCTGCGGGTGACGTTTTCGCTTGCGAAAAAACCTGAAAATAAAAAAACGCCGCTCGGTGTTTGCGCCTGCGGAACGGGAGGTGTTCCGGGCAGCAAAACCTTGCGACGTCTGTGTCTTTGAAAGCGCCTATGCCGCGCCCTGCTTGCCCCGATCGCCGTTGACCGGTGCAAACAGGAAGAAGCAAGAGGCGTGCCAGTTTTTAGAAACTAGCCTATCACATTGAAATTAAGAGGTGATTTTTACATTTACAAGATGTGATTAAATTTTTCTCAGCGAATTTTTTGTCTTCTGTTTGTGCAAAGCAAAAAAATCCGCGCTTGAAATTTGCGCAGCTGCAAGGCCGCGCGTCAGTCACACTTCTCCGGAGGACGGGGAAAACGGCGCGGATGTGCGCACGGTAAAGCGGTTCACATAGCCTACGATATCAGCGGGATCGAACATGAAACCGTCCACGAAACGGTCATCCTCTTCCTGCCCTTCGATGCGGATGTCGGCATCATCAGGCGCATTCGCATCGCCCAGCGCCGCCCGATAAATATCCGGCCTGTAGGCGGAAAGTGCGGCTTCCACACCCGCTTGCGAAAATTCCGCCTGACCCCAGCGGATCATCTGGCTGTAAATCCACAATGCTTGGCTCTGGCGGGGATAATTGGCATGGCCGCTGTGGAAAAGGAAATATTTGTCGATCACCCGACGGTTGCCGTGGCTGTCGATGCTGAATTCACCGGCAAGCACCCGGCGGATGATGCCTTCAGGCGCGCCAATGTAGCGAGGGTCAGCAAGAGCCTTGCTCAGATCGTCGTGATTTTCCGCAAGGTCGCACCAGCGTGCGGCTGCATCGAGCGCCGTCAGCAGCCGGCCGACCGTTTCCTGCTGGCTTTCCGCCCATTCAGGCCGCATGCCGATCACCTTTTCCGGCGCCGACGGCCACAAATCCTGCTTGGCGGCGACGATACGGCCGACACCGCGCTCGGCGGCGACGATGTTCCACGGCGCGCCGACGCAGAACCCGTCGATGGCGCCCGCCGCCAGCGCATCCGACGTCAAGGGTGGCGGCACGACCACCAGCTTGACATCGTGGTCGGGGTGAATGCCGCCGGCAGCGAGCCAATAGCGAAATTCGTAATTATGCGATGAGAACGGATAGGTCATGCCAAGCGTCGGCGGCGCTTCGCCGCGCGTCCGCATATCATCGAGTACCCGCTTCAAAGCCTTGGCGTTTTCGAGCGCTCCCGCCGTTTCAGACAGCCCTGTCAATGCCTTCATCCGCCCAAACAGCCGGGTCGAGAGCGTGATCGCATTGCCGCCACGTCCAAGTGAAAAGGGCGTGATCGTCGGTGAGGGGTTGGAGCCAAGCCCCAGCATGGAGGCGACGGGCATGGGCGACAGCATATGGGCAATGTCGAATTGCCGGAATGCCAGCCGGTCGCGCACATTCGCCCAGGACACATCCTTGACGAGATCGAGCGACAGGCCTTCGCGCTCGGCAAAACCGAATTCAGCCGCCGCAATCAGAACAGAGGCATCGACAAGCGGAATAAAACCGGCGCGCAGGATTTTCTGCCGGTCACTGCCCACAAGTGCTGGTGCGCCAGTCCCTACGCTATGTGATCCGGCCGATTTTCCCGGTGCCGCCATATCATACACTCCACACTGTCCGAGCGGCCTTTGTCACATCAACAGACCGGCCGCGGTGACCACGCTTTGCGCGATCTCGGAAATTTTCTTTTTCTCGTTCATCGCCGTTTGCCGCAAAAGCGCAAAGGCCTCCTCTTCGGAAAGGCCACGCATCTTCATCAGGATGCCCTTGGCGCGCTCGATGACCTTGCGTTCCTCCAGCGCCGATCTGGCGTCGGCAAGTTCCCGTTGCAGACGACTGAAAGCATTAAAGCGGCTGACCGCCATATCGAGAATGGGTTTGACCCGTTCTTTCTTCAGCCCATCGACCACATAGGCGGAAACCCCCGCCTCGACGGCCGCTTCGATGGAAGCGGTGTCGGAACGATCGACGAACATGGCGATCGGCCGGCCGACCGTGCGGGTGAGCTGGAACAGATGCTCCATCATGTCGCGGTTGGGATTTTCAAGATCGATGAAGATGACATCGGGCTGCAGCGTCTCGATGGTGCGCGCCACCCCGTTCACCTCGTGGATGACCGTGACGCGATGATAGCCGGCCTCGCGCAGCCCCTCCTCGATGATGGAGGCGCGGATCGCGTTTTCGTCTAAGACAAGAATGGTGAGGTCGCGAAGCGTCATGCAGCATTGATGACGCAGCGCAACAAACTTGGCAATCGGCTGCCGATGCAAAAATGGAGGGAGCGACAAGGGGCTTTCTCTCCCCTGCCGCCTGCCTTATCAGGATGCGTGTTCGACGGCGCGTTCGAGCGCCTTCAAAACCGTACGCTCGGAAAGATTGAGATAGATTTCCATCTCGTTGCCGGCGTCGGCCGCTTTGCCCTCTTCCATCAACGATAGAATCTTGCTGTTCATATCCACGAAGGGCGAATGAAGCTGTTCGGGATCTTTCAGCAAGCCGAAGCAAAGCCTGAGTTCAGCGGCGATGCGCTCATAAAAATCGCTGAGACGGACGCTGTCGAGGAGATCGACGACAGCGGCATGGAACTTCATGTTGGCGCTGCCCACACCCAGCCAGTCTGCCTGATCGCGCTTGACCTTGGCATCCTCGACCGCCGCCCGCATGACCCTGATGGCAGGGTGCTTGTGCCAGGCCTGGCGTAGCGCACCGCACTCAACCATGCGCCGCACCCTATAAATATCGATCACGGAAGCCATGGTCGGAACGGCGACAAACACACCGCGATTGGCCTCGTGGCGCAACAGGCCGTCCTTCGTCAGAAGACGGAAGGCTTCGCGTAGCGAATTACGGGAGACGTCGAAACGTTCGCTGAAGGCTGCCTCTGAAAGGCGCTGTCCCGGCATCAACTCGCCGGAGATCAACAGGGTGCGGATACCCTTCGCCAATCGATCCGCAAGCGGCAGACCCTCTATCGTTTCCGTCATGGCGCTTCTTTCCTTAAGGCAATGCAGCATCGGAATTCCGTGACAGGCATGTTCGGACACGGCATGATTGCCCATAGCACAAAGCATTAGCAAAGCACGAAAAAAACGTGATTAAATCATGGCCATAACGTCCAACAAATAGACAAAATGAAAGAACGATAGTTTTATATTGTTCAACAATATTGACAATTGCGCAGAACACGACAAGATCGACCGCATAAAGCATCCGCGAGGGGCGGATTGCGACAGGAGCGGAGAAAATCCATGGAGCAGAAAAAGCTCACCCCGACTGCCGATCTCAAAATGTCAAAACGCGCATCTCTTCTGGGAGCAATCTTCCTGATGGCGACATCCGCCATCGGTCCGGGATTCATCACCCAGACGGCGACATTCACCACCCAGCTTGGCGCAGCCTTTGCCTTCGGCATTCTCGCCTCCATCCTCATCGACTTCGTCGTGCAGTTGAATATCTGGCGTATCGTGACGTTAACGCGCATGCGCGCTTCCGACATTGCAAATGCTGCCATTCCGGGCGCAGGTTACCTGCTCGCCATTCTCGTCATCATCGGCGGTCTGTTCTTCAATATCGGCAATATCGGCGGCACCGGTCTCGGCCTTAACGCCATTTTCGGGCTGGACCCGAAAATCGGCGGTGCGATCAGCGCGATATTCTCCATCGCCATCTTCGTTTCCAAGCGCGCGGGTCTTGCCGTTGACCGGTTCATCATTTTCGCCGGCATCCTGATGATCGTGCTGACGCTTTATGTGGCATTCGTCTCCGCGCCGCCGGTGGGCGACGCCTTCCGCCAGACCTTCCTGCCGGATACCATCAATTTCGCGACCATCACAACCATCGTCGGCGGCACCGTCGGCGGCTACATCACCTATTCCGGCGCACACCGCCTGCTGGACCGCGGCATGGTCGGCATTGAAAACCTGCCCGCTGTCAACCGCGCCGCGCTCACCGGCATCGCCGTCACCGGCATCATGCGTTACGTGCTGTTTCTTGCCATTCTCGGCGTCGTCGCCAGCGGCGTCGTCATCGATACGTCGGGCCAGGCCGCCAATCCCGCCGCACAGGCCTTCCGTTCGGCCGCGGGCGATCTCGGCTTCCGGCTCTTCGGCATCATCTTCTGGGCAGCGGCCATCACCAGCGTCATCGGCGCAGCCTTTACGTCCGTCTCGTTCCTGCCCGTCTTCAAGCAGGATATGAGCGAGCGCGCCCGCAATATGGCGACGGTCGTTTTCATCGCCGTCTCGCTCGTCTGCTACCTGCTGATCACCACGCCGCCCGCGGCCATGCTGGTCTTCGTCGGCGGCCTCAACGGTCTTATCCTGCCCATCGGCCTCAGCATTTTCCTGTTCGCCGCATGGAAACGCGAAGACCTGATGGGTGGCCATCGCTACTCGCGGATTCTGCTCGGGCTTGGCGTTCTGACTTGCGCATTGACATGGTACATGGGCTACAAGTCCGCCGGCACCATCTTCGGCCTGCTCGGCCTGTAAAAACCAAAGGGAGGCGAACATGGCCGCTATCGATCTCAACAGCGATCTTGGCGAAAGTTACGGTGCGTGGAGCATGGGAGACGATGAGGCGATGCTCGCCATCGTTTCCAGCGCCAACATCGCCTGTGGATTTCACGCAGGCGACCCGGCCGGCATTTACCGCACCGTCAAGGCCGCCGCCGAAAAAGGCGTGGTCGTTGGCGCCCATGTCTCCTATCCGGACCGCGTCGGCTTTGGCCGCCGCGATCTGGACGCGACCTCGGAAGAGCTGATCGCCGATGTTATCTACCAGATCGGCGCGCTGAAAGGCGTCGCCGCCGCTGCTGGAACGACCGTGCGCTACGTCAAGCCGCACGGCGCGCTTTACAACCGCATCGCCAATGACGCGAAGCAGGGGCAGGCGGTAATCGACGGCATCAAGGCTATCGACCCTTCGCTGGTGCTGATGGGCCTTGCCAATGCGCCTATCCTCGATCTCGCCCGCAAGGCGGGCCTTTCTGTTGTCGCCGAAGCTTTCGCAGATCGTGCATATACACCTCAGGGCCAGCTCGTTTCGCGCCGCGAGGCCGGTGCCGTGCTGCACGACGCGGCCAAAATCGCCGACCGCATGGTGCAGCTTGCCCGCGAACGCACGCTGGAGGCGATCGATGGCAGCATCATAAAAATAGAGGCGCAATCCATCTGCGTGCATGGCGACAGCCCCGGCGCGGTCGCCATCGCCCAGGAAATCCGTCGTCGGTTTGAAGCCGAAGGCATCGACATCCGCTCTTTTGCATCCAATCGCTGAAAGGAGCGGCCAATGACCATACCGACATCCTTTCTCAATCACACCGACGCGCAGGCTGCGCGAAATGCCCGCGCCACCTATCGCGGCGGCCTTGTTGCCCCCACATCAGGCATCGCTCCGGGTTTCACACAGGCCAACATGATCGTGCTGCCGCGCGACTGGGCCTTCGATTTCCTTCTTTATGCGCAGCGCAATCCCAAACCCTGCCCGGTGCTTGATGTCTCCGATCCAGGCTCGCCCACCACGCTTCTGGCACCCGGCGCTGACCTGAGGACCGACCTGCCGCTCTACCGTCTCTGGCGGGATGGCAAGCTTGCCGAGGAAACAGCCGACGCGACCGCCGCCTGGGCGGAGCGCGACGATCTCGTCGCATTTCTGATCGGCTGCAGCTTCACCTTCGAAACGCCGATGGTGGAAGCTGGCATCGAAATTCGCCACATGACCGACAAGAGCAATGTGCCAATGTATCTTACCAACCGGCCCTGCCGACCGGCCGGACGGCTGAAGGGCAATATGGTCGTTTCCATGCGACCAATCCCGGCATCGCGCGTGGCCGATGCGGCCACCATTTCCGGACGTTTTCCGGCGGTGCATGGCGCACCCGTGCATGTCGGCGCGCCGGAAGAGATTGGCATCACTGATTTGGCCAAACCTGATTTCGGCGATGCGGTTCGGATCGAGCCGGGCGAAGTTCCGGTATTCTGGGCCTGCGGCGTGACCCCACAGGCCGCCGTGATGGCATCTGGTGTTCCCTTCGCCATCACCCATGCGCCGGGCCACATGTTCATCACCGACATTCCCGACACCGCCTATCACGCGTGAGGATATGATGCGTTTTCTCCCCGTCAGCCTCACCACCATTCTTGTTGAACTCGCCGATCTCGATGAAACACTGGCACTCTTCGCCTCGCTTCAGAACGATCCGGTCGAAGGCATTGAAGAGACGGTGCCGGCTGCCCGCACCCTGATGATCCGTTTCCGCCCTGAGAAGATCGATGCCGAAGCGCTGGCCGCGCGGCTGGCAAGCCGTGATCTCTCGGCAAAAATCGCGCCTTCAGACAATCTCGTGGAAATCCCCGTCCATTATAATGGTGAGGATTTGGCCGATGTTGCCGAGCTGACCGGCATGAGCATCGAAGAGGTCATTCGCCGTCATACCGAGAGTGAATTTACCGTGGCCTTTTGCGGCTTCGCTCCCGGTTTCGGTTATCTGGTCGGCGGCGATCCGGCGCTGCATGTGCCGCGCCGGCAGAGCCCGCGCACCCGAATTCCAGCCGGTTCGGTGGCGCTGGCCGGCGCCTTCAGCGGCGTCTACCCGCAAAACAGCCCCGGCGGCTGGCAGATCATCGGCACCACGCCGGTGAAGATGTGGGACATTGACCGCGACCCCGGCGCGCTGTTCCAGCCGGGTTATCGGGTGCGCTTCGTCGACATCGACAAGGCCGGAAGAACGGTCGATATCCCTGTCTCGGCTCCGCGCGGTCCCAGAAAAGAACCGTCAAAAGAAGGCCCGCATTTCGAGGTGCTTGCCGCACCCATGCCTGCCATCTTTCAGGATCTCGGCCGCTTCGGCCAGACCGGACAGGGTGTTTCGGCCTCCGGCGCGCTGGATCGCGGCGCATTCAATGCCGCAAACCGAATCGTCGGCAACCCTGCCAACACGCCCTGTCTTGAACTGACGCTCGGCGGTTTTTCCTTCAGGAGCACAAATCGCACCGTCATCGGCATAACCGGCGCACCCTGCCCCGTCACCATCACCACGACGGATCGCAGCTTTGCGGCCAACACCCATGTTCCGGTCTCCCTTGAACCCGGTGATGTAGTCAGTTTCGGCCAACCACCGAAGGGCATGCGCTGTTATCTTGCCGTACGCGGCGGTTTTGATGTCGAGCCGGTGCTCGGCAGTTTCGCAACGGATACACTGGCTGTCGTCGGTCCGGAGCCGGTGGGTTCAGGTGCCATCCTGCCGCTCAAGGGCGAGAAATCTGGCCTTTCCAGCGTGTCGATCGATGAGGTTCCGGCCTTCGACCCGCCGGCAACCGGCGAGGTCGTGACGCTGGACGTCGTTCTCGGGCCCCGCACGGACTGGTTCACGCAAAAGGGCATCGAGACCCTGACCGGCCAGCTTTGGCAGGTCACCCCGCAATCAAACCGGGTCGGCATTCGCCTTGCGGGCGAAGTGCCGGTGGAACGCAAGGACAGCGCCGAATTGCCAAGCGAAGGCACGGCGACCGGGGCGATCCAGATTCCCCATAGCGGCCAGCCGGTACTGTTCCTTGCCGATCACCCGTTGACCGGCGGTTATCCCGTCATCGGTGCTGTCGCCGAATATCATCTCGATCTTGCGGGACAAATCCCCGTCAACGCCAAAATCAAGTTCCGCCCGATCGGCTCCTTTGCCGAAATCGCGGCCAAAAACACATAATTCCGAGGAGAAAAGCGATGAAAAAAGTGCTGATTGCCAATCGCGGCGAGATCGCGGTGCGCATCATCCGCGCATGTCGCGATTACGGCCTGCAATCGGTCGCCGTTTATGCCGATCCAGATCAGGATGCGCTTTTCGTCCGGCTGGCGGATGAGGCCTATGCGCTGGAGGGCGTGCGCCCGGCCGAGACCTATCTCGATATTACCAAGCTGATCGCGATTGCCAAACGCGCCGGCGCGGATGCCGTACATCCCGGTTACGGTTTCCTGTCCGAGCGCGCCGAGTTTGCGCGTGCCGTTCTCGATGCCGGCCTCATCTGGATCGGCCCCGACCCGCACGTCATAGAAGCCTTGGGTGACAAGGTAGAGGCACGGCGCATCGCCACCGGCGTGGGCGCACCGCTGGTCGCCGGCAGCGATGGCCCCGTCGCTTCCGCTGCCGAAGTCACCGCCTTCGCCGAAGGACACGGCCTGCCCGTCGCCATCAAGGCGGCTCATGGCGGCGGCGGACGCGGCCTGAAGGTTGCGTGGAAGATGGAAGAGATCGCCGATCTCTACGAATCCGCCGTGCGCGAGGCAACCGCCGCATTCGGTCGCGGCGAATGTTTTCTGGAACGTTTTCTCGACCGGCCGCGCCACATCGAGGCGCAGGTTATCGCTGACAAGCACGGCAATGTGCTTGTCCTCGGCACCCGCGACTGCTCGCTGCAGCGCCGGAACCAGAAGCTGATCGAAGAGGCTCCTGCCCCCTTCCTGTCTGCCGAACAGCGACAGAAGATCCACGCCGCCGCCAAGGCGATCTGCGCTGCTGCTGGCTATTCCGGCGCCGGCACCGTCGAATTCCTGCTCGGCGTCGATGGCACGATTTCCTTCCTCGAGGTCAATACGCGCCTGCAGGTGGAACATCCCGTTACCG
Organism: Agrobacterium sp. SUL3; assembly: GCF_001263295.1. Lineage (NCBI taxonomy): Bacteria > Pseudomonadati > Pseudomonadota > Alphaproteobacteria > Hyphomicrobiales > Rhizobiaceae > Agrobacterium > Agrobacterium sp. SUL3. Next base: position 10,462 of record NZ_KQ414504.1, on the reverse strand, counting down.
AGGAAACCACCGGCATCGATCTCGTCATCGAACAGTTCCGTATTGCCGAAGGCCACAAGCTTCGTGTGCTTGAAACGCCGGAGCCACGCGGCCATTCGATGGAATTCCGCATCAATGCTGAAGATCCCGGCCGAGGCTTCCTGCCGACGCCCGGCTCGATTTCGGTTTTCGACGCCCCCTCCGGTCCCGGCATTCGCGTGGATAGCGGTGTCGTCAGCGGCTCCAGCGTGCCTGGCGTATTCGACTCGTTGATGGCGAAGCTGATCGTCACGGGTGCCGACCGCGACCAAGTCCTGCGCCGCGCCCGCCGCGCGCTGAAGGAATTCCGCATCGAGGGCATCGCCACCGTTCTGCCATTCCATCGCGCCGCGATCGAAACCGAAGATTTCATCGGCACCGATGGCTTCAAGGTTCACACCCGCTGGATCGAGACCGATTTCGCCGCCATGCCGGATGCCATGGAACGCCCGGCACCGGCCGACGACCCTTCCGTCACTCGTACCTTTCTGGAAATTGACGGCAAGCGCGTATCGGTTGGTCTGCCCAGCCTGCTGCTCTCTAGCCTCGGTGCAGTTAGCGGCAGCAGCGCGGCTGTTTCCGGCACCGCCGCCCCCAAGGAAAAGGAAGGCGAAATCACCGCCCCCGTTTCCGGCACCCTGCAATCTTTCAAGGTGAAAGACGGTGATGTGGTTTCCGAAGGCGATCTGCTGGCCGTCATGGAAGCCATGAAGATGGAGACGCAAATTGTCGCCACCAAGGCCGGCAAAGTCCGCCTGATCGTCAAGGAAGGCGACTATCTGCAGGCGGGCGCAGCCCTCCTCGACATAGCCGGCTAATATACGTCGGACCTGCCGGCCTCACAATTGCAGATCGCGCATCTCCGGCGGCGGAACCCTTTCGCCGCCGGGCCGTTTATGGCGCGACCTGCTAACCATCGTGAGGGAAATATGGCCGGACGCACCTTGCTTCAGTTCTTCCATTGGTATTATCCGGACGGAGGGAAATTATGGAGCGAGGTGGCCGAAAAGGCCGAAAGCCTTGCGAAAATGGGTATCACCGATATCTGGCTGCCACCGGCCTATAAGGGCGCAGCCGGCGGTTATTCGGTCGGTTACGACACCTACGACCTGTTTGATCTCGGCGAATTCGACCAGAAGGGAACCGTCGCCACCAAATATGGCGATCGCGCCACCCTCGAACACGCCGGCCGGACGCTGAAGGAAAACGGCATCCGCGTCATCCATGACGTGGTTCTAAACCACAAGATGGGTGCGGATGAGAAGGAGAACGTGCGGGTTCGCCGCGTCAATCCCGAAGACCGCACCGAGATAGATGACGAAGATTTTCAGGCGCTTGCCTATACACGCTTCACCTTTCCGGGCCGCAATGGCAAACATTCCAAATTCATCTGGGACCTGAAGTGCTTCAGCGGTGTCGACCACATCGAGGAGCCGACCGAAGACGGCATTTTCCGCCTCGTCAATGAGTATGGCGATGGGGAATGGAACGAAGAAGTCGATCAGGAAAACGGCAATTTCGACTATCTGATGGGTGCGGATGTCGAATTCAGGAACCGGGCGGTTTACGAGGAACTCAAATATTGGGGCCGGTGGCTCTCCGAGCAGGTTCAGGTAGATGGCTTCCGTCTGGACGCCGCCAAACATATTCCGGCGTGGTTCTTCCGCGACTGGGTTGGCCATATGCGCGAAACGGTCGATCCCGATCTTTTTGTCGTGGCGGAATATTGGCATCCCGATATAGACGCGCTGAAAAGCTATCTCGAACTGGTCGACAAGCAGTTGATGCTTTTCGACGTCGCCCTTCACCATCGCTTTCACGACGCCGCAAAACAGGGTGGCGATTTCGACATGCGCAGCATCTTCGACGGCTCGCTGGTAGCGGCCGTTCCCGACCATGCCGTCACGCTCGTCGACAATCATGACACGCAGCCGCTGCAATCGCTGGAAGCACCGGTTGAACCCTGGTTCAAACCGTTGGCCTATGCCATCATTCTGCTACGCGAAGAGGGCGTTCCCTGCGTCTTTTATCCTGATCTGTTCGGCACGAGCTACACTGATACCGGTAATGACGGCAACGAGCACAAAATCGACATTCCTGCGATAGAATGCCTGCCGAAGCTCATTGAAGCGCGCAGCCGTTTTGCCAATGGTGCGCAGACGGATATTTTCGATGATCCAAGCTGCATCGCCTTTATCCGCCACGGCACTGCCGATGCCCCGGGCTGCGTGGTGGTGATGTCGAATGGCGAACCGGCGGAAAAGCAGATTGATCTCGGACCAGACCATGCAGGCGCGGTCTGGCGGGACTTTCTGGCGCACCGAGACGAAAAAATCACCCTCGACGATAGCGGCAAGGGCGTCTTCCCCACCAATGGTGGCAGCGTCAGTGTGTGGGTTTCAGCCGAAGCCGAGTGAGGGCAACCGCCAGTAAATATTCCCTTATTCGCTGGATACGAGACGGCGCGGACCTGCGCCGTCATCGGCCAGAACATCGTTCGGATTGCGTAGCGGACAATCGTCCAAAGAAAGGCAACCGCAACCGATGCAGCCGGTAAGCTGGTCGCGCAGCATCACCAGGCTGTTGATGCGAAGCTGAAGCATCTCTCGCCAGGACTGTGAGAACCGTCGCCAGTCCGCCGCCGTCGCCACCCGATCCTGTGGCAAATCCGCCATTGCATCCCTGATAATGCTGAGCTGAATACCGGCCCGCTGGGCGATGCGGATGATGGCGATACGCCGCAAGACGGCGCGATGATAACGGCGCTGATTACCGGCGGTACGCCAGCCCTCGATCAAGCCCTTTGCTTCGTAAAAATGGATGGTGGAAACAGCGACCCCGCTACGATGGGCAACCTCCCCCACCGTCAGGCTGTGCTTAAACACGGTACTTTCCATTCTGGCTCCTGTTTCCGGAACGATTTCCGCTCGGAAACGCGGAAACTCGTTGAAGAGCAGCCGGTATAATTCCTCAACTATAGTTGAGGTCAATAGGCGAATGGTCAAAAAAAGAGGGGCGCCCGGTGGGCGCCCCCTCAGATCTTGCAAACACGGCCGGATCAGAATTTCGCCGTCATGCTGATCCAGAAACGTCGACCTTCCATGACAGTGTTGAAATCGTCGGTGCCGACATCCTTGTCGAAGACGTTATAGACGGCAGCGTTAAGATCGACATTTTCGGCAACTGCATATTTCGCACCGATATCGAGGGTAGTGTAGGCCTCATATTTGCGCCCGGCCTTACCATTGATCGTCACCGGCGTCCCATTGGTGCCGATGCGCGGTCCAGCATTGATTTCCGATCCGTGATAATTGACCGAAGCCCAGGCTTCGAGACCATCTATCGGTGTCACCCAGTCGCCCCGCAGATTGGCCATATGCTCCGGTGTCCGCGCCAGCGGGAAACCTTCATAGTCACCGGTTTTCTGTTCAGAATGTGTGTAGGTGTAGTTACCACGCAGCGTCAGTTCCGGCGTGGCGTACCAGGTTGCCGTCAGCTCCACACCCTGAATCACCGCATCGTCGATATTGTAGTTATACCAGAGGCGATAATTGCGGTCCTCGCTCCAGCGGGCAGGCGTTCCATCCGGATTGAGCACCAGCGCGTTGGAAATCTTGTCCTTGAAATCGGTGTAGAAATAGGTAGCGCCAAGCGCCACATCGCCATTGTCCCAGAGTGCGGCCACTTCGTAGCTCGTGCTCTTTTCCGCTTCCAGGCTCGGATCGCCGATAATCACGCCGCAAGTGCCGCTCGGACCATAGGTGCAACCACCGCCACCGGTCGTATAGGCATAACCCGGCGCGACCTGGCGGATTTCAGGCGCGCGGAAACCGGTGGAAATGCCGCCCTTGATGGTCAGCTCCTCCGTCGCACTCCAGACGCCGTAAAGACGCGGGCTGAAATGATTGCCGTATTTTTCATGGTTATCGAGACGCAGACCGCCGGTCAGCGCGAAATTATCGACAATGCGCCACTCATCCTCGACAAAAAGCGCCCATTGGGTTGCCGAGAAGGTTTCGTCGAGATTGGTGCGACGTCCCGGGTTCTGGTCCGTGAGACGCGCTTCGAAATATTGGCCGCCCGTCACCAGCGTGTGGTTTCCGTACAATTCGAAGGGCGTGGTGAACTTGCCGTCGAGAACAGTGTTGCGCACTTCAGGCGAGCGCGGATTTTCGGTCACACGTCCCGTGCGGATATTTCGGGTGAAATTGGTGCGCTCGGCCCATTCCTGCTGGAAGGAGAATTCAGATGTGGTCGGTCCCCACCGGCCGGTATGAGACAGGGACCAATGATCGCGCGTATTGGTGTTGTAGGTGCCGTTGGCGTCAGTCGCCGCCAGCGTATCACCGGGCTCGGCGCTGCGGCGAAGCCGTGTCTTGCCGCCCTCGAGATAGATGTCGTGGTCCTCATTCGGCGTAAACGTCAGACGGCCGTTGAAATCATATTCCTTGGCGCCCGTGGTGCCGTTCAGGACGCTATCTTCGCCGCGCGTGAAGCCCCTGCCCCAGACCTGCAGGCCCAACTGGTCCTTCAGGATCGGCCCATTGGCATACCAGGAGACCTGACCACTATTGCCGAATTTGGAATGCTGCTGAACCGTACCCTCGGTGGTGACGGAGCCCGACCAGACATCGCCGACCTTGCGTGTGATGATGTTAATAACACCACCCATTGCATCCGAACCATAAAGCGAGGACATCGGGCCACGCACGACCTCGATGCGCTCAATCGCCGAAACCGGCGGAACAAAGCTCTGTTCGAAACCGGAGTTGCCGTTAGTGCGGGCATCGCGGGTGCTCTGCCGCTTGCCGTCAACGAGGACCAGCGTGTAAGCGCCGGGCAATCCGCGAATGAAAATATCCTTTTCATTGGCGATACCGGTGACAGATACACCCTGCACTTCACGCAGAGCATCTGTCAGATCGCGATAGGACCCCTTTTCCAGATCCTCGCGCGTGACAACCGTGATGCTGGCAGGCGCGTCCTTCACATTCTGCTCGAAGCCGGATGCGGTGACGACGATCTGCTGGAGAACCGTGGTTCCTTCCTGCGCCTGCTGCGAAAAAGCGGGCAGAGCAAAGCCCAGCGCCGTTCCTGCCGAAAGACCGGCCTTTATTATTGTCGCAGCGTTGTTCCGGCCGCGGTACTTCAATTCCATGTTACGCCCCCGCATTTAACTTGAGAATTTAACCCCACTTATTTAGGAGGGAGTGCGGGCGCAATGCGTTTGTTTTCGAACCATTCTAAATTCCAGAAATTGCAAAAAGGGCTCCTCCACTCAGCGGCGGAGTAAAAAAATCGCACAATGACAACCGGCAAGAGAAAAGAGCAATCAGCTTCCCCGACGAAGCCAGACAGGCTTGGACAGCTGAAATTACTTGTCGCTTTCGATGCGTTGTTGCGGGAAGGCAGTGTCAGCCGAGCTGCGGCCGGTATGGGACTGCCTATTTCCTCGATGAGCCGCATATTGCAGCAGCTGCGGGAGAAATACGGAGACCAGCTGTTTTTGCGCACCGGCCAGGGCCTGCGCCCGACACCCTTTGCCGAGAACATGCGGCTGCGGATCCGCTCGCTGGCGGCAGAAGCGGATAACCTGATCGATTATTCACGGGAGAAACCGGAACTGCCCGCCGCTGCCAATAAAAGCGGCTGGGAACGGCCAGTGCTGATGAAGGCACCACCGCTTTCGCTTCGCCCGAGCGTTATTCTGGAAGGCCAGCCGACGCCGGAAAACATCGCCGACCGTCTCGCCCGTATCGGCCACAATGCCGATCCGCAGCAGCGGCTTGCCAAATACATCGCAACCTCGGCAATGGGCATCGGCAATAGCCGCCCACTGAGCCAGGAGGAGGCGATGGATGCGCTGGCGATCATTCTCGACGGCGATGCCGACCCGATTCAAATCGGGGCGCTGCTTGCAACCATGCACTATCGCGGTGGGACGGCAGCGGAGCTTGCCGGTTTCATTGAAGCCATGTGGCGGCATATAGAAAGAGACCGGCAGCGGCCTGCCGCCGTTGATCTCGACTGGCCGGCCTATATGTCGCCCAAACATCGCGACGCACCGTGGTTCCTGCATTCCGCCCGCCTCGTTTCCATGGCGGGATACAGCGTTTTGTTGCATGGCCATGTGGGTCAGGGAGAAAATGGCGGCAAGCTCGAACTTGCAGCTGAAGCCTGTGGAATTCCCCTATGCCATTCTCTTTCGCAGGCGGCTGAGGCCACAGCCTCAGAACGGATCGCCTATTTGCCGATTGGCGGCCTGTCTCTGCAGTTCCAGAGCCTTCTTGGCCTGCACGGCATTCTGGAAATGCGCCTGCCGCTCAACACGGTCGTGCATCTTCTCAACCCGCTTCGCGCCAAAAGTGCCATCATCGGTGTCGCCCGCCCCTCCTATCAGGAGCTTCACCGCGACACTGCGCGGCTGCTTTCGGTGGAAAACCTCGCCATTCTCGGCAATACGCGGGATTTTGCGCAATTCACACCGTTTCGTAGTACCCGGATTTTTGGCCTCTCCAAAGGCAAAGATGTTGAATTCGTCATTCCAGCCCGCGAAACGCCACCGGCCGAGATGCCAACCATGTTCACCACCTTCGAATATTGGCGGGCAGTCTGGACGGGGGCGGCCAGGGATGAAAGAGCCGAAACCACCATCATCTCCACGGCTGCAATCGCGCTGATGCTGGTCAACGACATGGCCATGCCATTTGAAGAGGCCTATGCCCGCAGCCTGCGGCTGTGGCACGACAGGGCGCGTAATTTCGCCAATGTCTGAAAGCTTGGGGCCTGAAAGCTCAGGCGTTGGCGACTGATTTTTTCAGTGCCAGATACTCCCACACGGCAACGAGCAGCAGGATGCCCGTGCTTGCCAGTTGCAGGATGAAAAGCGGTATGCCCGGCACCGGCAAAAGCAGGAGGAGCGCCACCACACCGGCAAAATGCGAAACGGGACGCTGGTAAGTGGCGGCAATCTTGACGCCGATATTGCCCGCAAGGAACAGGATGGGGCCGCCGAGAATAGCGATGGCCTCCCTTAACGTCACGCCCTCCCGGGCATGGGACAGGCTGAAATCTTCTCCCACCGCCGTCAGGATAATGCCCGCCACGATAGGCAGGTGGCCATAGTTGAAGAGATTATGGGCGATCTTCGCTTTCTCTTCTGCATTCTCAGCCTTTCTGGACGCTTCCTCCTGCCCGTGATGGAAATAGATCCACCACATCGCCACGGTGCTGACGAAGGCAGAACAGAAAACGATGAATGTCAGGGTGGAATTCATATATTCAGTGGCCGTGCGGCCGGTGGTGAGAATGGTTTCGCCGAGGCAGATGATCACGAACAGCGCGCAGCGCTCCGCCAGGTGTTCGCCGGAAAGATGCAGCCTGTCCTCGTCGCTGGATGCCACACCCGGCACCACATAACGGCAGGCCGGTCCCGCATATTCGATCGCCAGCGCCACACCCCACAGGAGAATACGGTCCGTCAGATCGACCAGCCCGCCGGCCAGCCAGAACAGGCTTGATATGACGAGCCAGATCGTTACGCGCACGAAAACCAGAAAAGACTGCCGATCTTCCCCCTTGAAGGCATAAAGCGCAAAAAGGCTCCGCCCCACCTGCATGGTGCTGTAGATGACGGCGAAAACGAACCCCTGTTCCGCAAAAGCTTCCGGCAGAGCGATGGCCAGCAGAACCCCACCGAACATCAACACAAAGAGCAGAATCCGGACCGGCTCCTTTTCCGTATTGTGCGTATTCCGATGAAGCCGGCCACCTATTCCGACACGAAGCCGGCCACCCATTCCGATTTCATTCCGGCCACCGTTNTGCGTATTCCGATGAAGCCGGCCACCTATTCCGACACGAAGCCGGCCACCCATTCCGATTTCATTCCGGCCACCGTTCCGATCTGAAGCCGGCCAGTTGGTGTGCCTCTGGGTCGTCATGTTCTTTGGCTTGAAGCCGCCTGGCGGTCAAGCTTAGGTTGTCGCGGCAGCAGTCATAGAACGCTGCTTTCGCATACTCTCCCCCGTGAGTTCGATGCGGTAAGCATTGTGAACGAGGCGATCGAGGATGGCGTCGGCGATCGTCGGATTGCCGATCATGTCGTACCAGTGCTCGACGGGCACCTGGCTGGTGACGATGGTAGACCGTTTCTCATAGCGGTCTTCAACGATCTCCAGGAGGTCGCGCCGTTGCTCGTCGCTGAGCTTCTCCGGACCCCAGTCATCAAGAATGAGCAGGTCTGTTCTGGCCAGCGCCTTCAGGACCTTCGGGTATCGGCCGTCGCCACGCGCCAGTGCAAGGGTGGCAAACAGTCTGGGCAGGCGATGATAGGCGACGGAGAAGTCCTCGCGGCACGCCTTGTGTCCGAGAGCGCATGCAAGCCAGCTCTTGCCGACGCCGGCGGGTCCGATCATGAGCAGGCTGTGGCGCTGCCGGATCCAGTCACATCCGGCAAGCTTCAGGAACAGATTGCGATCGAGGCCGCGGGTGGCGCGGAAATCGATGTTCTCGATTTGGGCATCATGGCGCAGCTTTGCGGCCCGGGCCCGGGCCTCGAAGCGCTTCTGGCCTCGGGCGGTCGACTCGCGCTCGAGAAGAAGGGCCAGCCACTCACCGTGCTCGAGGTGTCTCGCCTCCGGTTGCGCCTCAAGTTCCTGATAGGCGCTTGCCATGCCGGAAAGGCCGAGTTCGCGCAGCATGTCGATGGTAGGATTGATCAGCATGATGGAAGGTCTCCTCAATGAAAGTAACTGGGACCGCGTAAGTTGGCGTGTTCCACAACGGCGGCAGGTTCGGTGGGAGGTGTTTTGCTTTTGTAGGTGGCGATGAGCGACGCGATGGTCTTGCTGTTCAAGCCGCCAATCTCAACAGCGCGCGCTGAGACGGCCTCGGCGCGGTCCTGGCCGATGTCACGGTAAAGGCGCAGGATCCCGAGGCACGTTCTGAAGCCCTGCTCGGGGTGCGGACGGCTGGCGAGAATGGCGATGATAAGCCCTTCGGTCTGCGGCCCGATAGACGCGCCCCATCGCCGGAAGCGTTCCGGCGTCCACTCGGCATATCGGCGGTGTGAACTGGGCATGTGAGCGGGGTCAGTTCCATAGCGCGGGCCACCATAGCGGCGCTGATGCACCGCAACGCGTTTGCCGCGATGGAAGATCTCGATCATCCGTTCAGTCGCCCGGACATCGACTTGGCTCCGTATGAGGGCATGCGGGACAGAATAGAAGAAGCTCTGGAACTCGACATGGTAATCCGTCGACACCCGCGCCAAGCGCCATTCGGCGAACTCATAATGTTCGCTGGGCAGGCTTGCGAGTGCTGCCTGTTCGACCGTCTCAAAGAGGTTCCGACGACTGACGCCCAACCGGCGCATGACGTGATTGTTGATGCGCTCCAGCATCTGGGCGATTGCGGCATTGGCTTCGGCGAGCGAGAAGAATGTCTGCTTGCGAAGACGGCCGAGAATACAGCTCTGGGCGAACTTCACGCCATTCTCCACCTTGGCCTTGTCCTTCGGGCGTCGCGGACGTGCTGGCAGGACACCGACGCCATAATGAGCAGCCATGACCCCATAGCTGCGATTGATCTCAGGATCGTAGAAGCTGGCGCGGTTGACGCCGGACTTCAGATTATCGGGCACGATCAGGCGGGGCACGCCGTCGAAGAACATGAACATGCGCACATGTGAACCGATCCAGTCTGGCAGGGCCTGGGTCCATGTGGCTTCCGCATATGTGTAGCTCGACGCGCCGAGCACGCCGAGGAACAGTTCCGCCTCGCGGATCTCGCCGGTCTTGCGATCGACGATAGGCACGCGTTTGCCGGAGTAATCCACAAAGACTTTGTCGCCAGCGACGTGTTCCTGGCGCATCGTCGGTGACAAGCGCTTCTCAAAGCCACGGAACAGCTCGCAAAAGCGGCTATATCCATACCCATCCGGATGGATGCTGCGGTATTCCTCCCAAAGGATCAGCAGCGTCACGCCTGGCTTCTTCAGCTCGATCGAAAGCGGGCCCCAATCGGGCTCTTGCCGCAATCGCTGGCCTTGCTTAACGCCGGGATGGACGAAAAGCTTGGCCTCAAGGACATCGTCTGTCAGGTCGCTGGCGAGGGGCCAACTCAACCCGACCATCGCAGCTCGCTTCAGGTTGTCCTGCACGGTGCTGCGAGCAATGCCAAGCATCACCGCGATCTCGCGGCTACTCGTTCCGCTACCCGCAAGCCGCAGCATTTGTCGTATGTGTCGCATGGTCAGCTTTCTTTTTGCAGGCATTAAATTCCCCTCGTGGATATCGAGGGGACACATGCCAAGGTTGCTGACCCAGGGGAACTTGAGTGCCGGAAACTGGCCGGTTATTGATTGGAATGGTGGCCGGCTTCAAATCGGAACGGTGGCCGGTCAATGATCGGAATGGCGGCCGGCTTCACAGCGGAATCCGCA
>NZ_KQ414503.1:0-305875 GCF_001263295.1 Agrobacterium sp. SUL3 | reverse complement strand
TCATCCACACCAGCAATAACAGCACCGATGGCGCAAGCATTACCCGCGCAAGACCGCTCGTGTTTCGGGTTGCCATTACACTCACCTCCCCTTGGGCCGAGGCGTCACGACATGCGCCCAGCATATCCGGAAGAACCGGCTCATTCTTGTTTTGATTTGAAAGGTATCAGAGCCGCCTGGCGGCTTTCCGACCCGGAGCATTCGCTGCCCGGCACTCAGGCCGGACAGCGATCTTCGGGAGGATTACTTGATGTAACCGGCGCGGGTCATTTCACGCGTCGCAGTCGACTGGGCGCCTGCAAGCGCATCATCAACGCTGGACTGGCCGGCAACGACCGCCGAGAACAGCTGACCGACCGTGGTGCCGAGTGCCTGGAATTCAGGGATCGCCACGAATTGTCCACCCGTATAAGGCACGGGCTTTACAGTCGGCTTGGTGATATCGGCGGCATCCATGGCGGCAAGCGTCGGCTTGGCGAAGGCGGCGGCCTTTTCATAGTCGGCATTCTTGTAAAGCGAGGTGCGGGTGCCCGGAGGCACGTTTGCCCAGCCTTCCTTGGAAGCGACGAGCGTGGTGTAGTCCTTGCTGGTTGCCCAGGAGATGAACTTTTCGGCGGCTTCCGCCTTCTGCGAGCTCTTCGGGATGGCAAGGTTCCAGGACCACAACCAGTTGCCATGGTTCTTCAGTTCGCCATGCGTCGGGAAGAGCGCATAACCGACCTTGTCCGCAACGGTCGAATCCTTCGGGTTGGACACGAAGGAGGCAGCCACCGTGGCATCGATCCACATGCCGCATTTGCCCTGCTGGAACAGCGTCAGGTTTTCGTTGAAGCCGTTGGAGGAAGCGCCCGACGGACCGGCATCCTTCATCAGATCGACATAGAACTGCAGGGAGCTTTTCCACTCCGGCTGATCGAACTGCGGTTTCCAGTTCTCATCGAACCAGCGGCCACCGAAGGAGTTGGTGAGCGCGCTGATGAAGGCCATGTTTTCGCCCCAGCCAGCCTTGCCGCGCAGGCAGATGCCGTTGATATCAGCCTTGCGGTCGGTGATCTTGCGGGCGGCGTCGCCGATGAATTCCCAGGTCGGGCTATCCGGCATCTTCAGGCCAGCTTTTTCAAACAGGTCCTTGCGATACATGATCATGGCGGATTCGCCATAGAAGGGCGCAGCATAAAGCTTGCCTTCGCTGGAGAGGCCGCCGCGGATGGCCGGCAGAAGGTCATCCATGTCGTATTTGTCGCCAAGCTTTTCGAGCGGCAGCAGCCAGCCCTGCTTGGCCCAGATCGGCACTTCATAGTTACCGATGGTCATGATGTCATATTGACCGCCATTGGTGGCGATATCGGTCGTCACGCGCTCGCGCAGGACGTTTTCCTCAAGCGTGACCCATTCGACCTTGATGTCGGGGTTCTTTGCCGTGAAGTCGGAGGTCAGCCCCTGCATGCGGATCATATCGCCGTTGTTGACGGTGGCGATGGTCAGCGTTTCGGCGGAAGCAAGGGTCGAAAGGGCGAGTGCCGAGCATGCGCCCAGCAAAATGGTCTTCAATGTCATATCTTCCTCCCAGAAGAAAAATGATGAGCATTCGCTTTGCTCTGGGGCATTTACTCACCTCATGAGCAAAAAAGTCAAGCGACATCCTGTGCTGCGGCGCACATGGAAAAATCAAACATCTGATTTTGTTGAATTAATTTTTGCTCAATGCGTGAGCAAATATTCACTTGTTGCTTCGTCGGTGATGAGGCCGTTCAAGAGACCGCCCCTCAGCGCCGCCAGAATCGAGGCGCTCTTGCGCGCACCCTGAGCCATGCCGATGACCGTGCAGGTGTCTCTGGACGGGATGGGAACGGAGGCGACGCGCTCATTGACGGAGTGCTCGAGAATGCGGCCATTGGCATCATACATCCAGCCGCAAATCTCACCGACCGCCCCGCTTACCATCAGCGCCTTCATCTCATCGACACCGAGGAAACCATCGACGCAGAGCGGTGCGTTTTCACCGAGTTCGCCGACGCCGACAAAGGTGACGTTGGCGGCGGACCCCAACGCCAGGGTAGAGCGCACCATGGACTGGTCATGCAGCAGTTCCCGCTCTTCCGCAGAGGAGCACAGAACCGGCAGCGGCATCGGAAAATGCCGCGCCTTGATGGCGTCGGCCATGCTGAAGATGACGTTGTAATAGGCAGCCGAGCCATCCGGCCCGATATTGCCTGTCAGCGACACGATGCGGTGCTGGGGGCACTCCATCGGCGGAAGCTGGTCCACGGCCGCCTTCAGCGTGCGGCCGGTGCCGATGGCGAGCACGATGGGATCGGCGTTTTTCAGCCAGCGCTCGATCTCCGCCGCCCCGGCCTCGGCAATGCCGACAGTGGAGGAGACGCCGGCTGGATCGCTTGGCACCACCTCGATATACTTGAGCTCGAATTTTTCCTTGAGCCGCTCGGCTTTTTCGAGACAGGCGGCGATGGGGTGATCGAGCCGCACCTTGATCAGCCGTTCGGCGACGGCCAACGACACCAGCCGCTGCGCCGATTGCCGGGAAATGCCCATAGCGGCGGCGATTTCATCCTGCGTGCGGCCGGCGACATAATAAAGCCAGCCGGCGCGGGCCGCATCGTCCAGCCGTCCATGTGCGTCGTTTCGTCTGACCATGCCGCTGCCCTCTAGGAATTATGCTTGCGCATTTGCTGGCATTTTTTTGCGTCGGCTGTCAAACGGCGGGATGCGGGAGGGAGCGTGCGGCGGACTGAAAAATGCATTGGCACAACAATGAGGCGCGCTTCTTCTCCCCGAGGGGGAGAAGGTGGCCCGAAGGGTCGGATGAGGGGGCAAGCTCTCGGTCTATCTCCACCGTCCCCCCTCATCCCGCTGCCGCGACCTTCTCCCCGGCGGGGAGAAGAAACAAGGGGTGACCACTCGATCCATTACCAGCCCTCAGCCCGAAGCCGACACTGTTCAATCACGCCGCTTCCTGCACCAGATGCCCTGCGGAAACCTCGCGGTAATGGCGCTGCGGCGGAATATAATTCACCGGCCGGATCGGGCTTTTGATTTCGTCCGTCGCCATGTTGCGCCTGATCTGCCGCCGTGCCGGGTCGGGCACAGGAACGGCAGACATCAGTTTTTTCGTATAGGGGTGCTGCGGATTGTCGAAAACCGCCGCACGCGGGCCGATCTCGACGATCTCGCCGAGATACATCACCGCCACACGATGGCTGACGCGTTCCACCACCGCCATATCATGCGAGATGAACAGGAAGGCCAGATTGAGGCTCTGTTGCAGATCGAGCAGCAGGTTGCAGACCTGCGCCTTGATGGACACATCGAGCGCAGACACCGCCTCATCGGCGACAATCACCTTGGGGTCGAGCATCAGCGAGCGGGCAATGGCGATACGCTGGCGCTGGCCGCCGGAAAATTCATGCGGGAAGCGCCGCATCATATCCGGGCTCAAGCCCACCTTTTCCAGAAGATCGGCCGCCTTTTCGCGCGCCTGCGGCTTGGGCCCGAGCCGGTGCTCGATAAAGGGTTCCATGATCGCCGTGCCGATGCTCATGCGCGGATCGAGCGAGGCGAAGGGGTCCTGGAAGATCATCTGCACGCTGCGGCGCATGGTGCGCAGCGTCGTCTTGTCGAGTTTCAGCACCTCGTAACCATCGAGCGTCACATTCCCGGAGGTAGGCTCGATCAGCCGGGTGATGGAGCGGCCCGTGGTGGACTTGCCGCAACCCGATTCGCCCACGAGAGACAGGGTCTCACCCTCGGCGAGATCGAAGGAAACCTTTTCCACCGCATGCACGGCGCCGGATTTGCGACCGAAAAGGCCGGAGCGGATATCGAAGCGGGTCGTCAGATCCTTGACCGAGAGAATGGGCGTGCGGCCGCCGGAAACCGTGTCCTTCACCTCCGCGACAGGCTGGCTTTCGCCGGTCTTGATATCGATGATCGGGAAACGGGCCGGCAGCACCCGCTCCTTCATTGAGCCGAGCTTCGGCACGGCTGAAAGCAAAGCGCGCGTGTAAGGATGGCGGCCACGATGGAAGATGTCGTCGGTGCTGCCGGTTTCCACCACATCGCCGCGGAACATGACGATGGTGCGGTCCGAGACTTCCGCCACCACGCCCATATCATGGGTGATGAACAGGACGGACATGCCCTCCTCTTCCTGCAACGTCTTGATGAGGTCGAGAATCTGGCCCTGAATGGTCACGTCGAGCGCCGTTGTCGGCTCGTCGGCGATCAGCAGCTTCGGTTTGGAGGCGAGCGCCATGGCGATCATTACGCGCTGGCGCATGCCGCCGGAAAACTGGTGCGGATAATCGTCGAAACGGTTTTTCGCATTGGGAATACGGACCTTTTCCAGCAGGCGTATTACCTCGGCCTTGGCGGCCGATGAAGAAATATCCTGATGCACGGTCAGCGCTTCAGCGATCTGCTTGCCGATCGGGAAGATCGGATTGAGGCTGGTCATCGGCTCCTGGAAGATCATCGAAATGTCTTTTCCGCGAACCTTGCGCATCTCCTCTTCCGGCAGCGCCAGGAGATTGCGCCCACCGAGCATGACGCTGCCCTCGATCTGGCTCGTTTTTTTATCGAGGAGCCGCATGATGGAGAGCGAGGTGACGCTTTTGCCCGAGCCGCTCTCGCCGACGATCGCCACCGTCTCGCGCGGCGCGATCTCGAAACTCATATTGCGCACCACGGATTTCCAGCTGCCATCGACGCGGAAGGACGTAGTGAGATTCTGAACCGATAAACCCGGGCTGACTGAACCGCCGGTCTGTTCCATGGATGTTGCCGCCAAAAGCATGCCGATCTCCTGAAAAGCAGAAGGCGGCCACGCGGGCCGCCGGATGTCTTACGCAGCAAGTGCCTTTTCGGCCATCGAGACCCAGTAGCTGATGCCGTAAGGCAGCGCATCGTCGTTGAAATCATAGGCCGCATTGTGCAGCCCGGCGGTATCGCCATTGCCGATGAAGATGAAGGCACCGGGGCGCGCTTCGAGCATATAGGAGAAATCCTCCGCCCCCATATGCGGGTTGGGATTGGTGTTGACGGCGTTGGCACCGGCCACACCCATCGCCACGCCGGTCGCGAATTCGGTTTCGTCATTGTGGTTGAAGGTGACGGGATAACCGCGATGATATTTCACCTCCACGGTGGCGCCATGCGCCATGGCCGTGGCGGTCGCCACTTCCTTCAGGCGCTTTTCGGCGAAATCGCGGGTTTCCGGAAGCAAGGTGCGCACCGTCCCCGTCAGCGTCACCGCACCGGGAATGACATTGACGGCGGTGCCGCCATGGGTGGTGGCGACGGTGACGACGAGCGATTTCAGCGGGTCCGTCTCCCGCGAGACGATGGATTGCAGGGCGATGATGATATGAGCAGAGGTTAGAACCGGATCGATGGAAAGATGCGGTGCGGCCGCATGGCTGCCCTTGCCGGTGATGATGATTTCGAAACTATCCGCCGCCGCCATGGTCGATCCCTTGCGGATGGCGAATTGGCCGACGGGAATGCCCGGCTCATTATGCATGCCATAGACCTGCGAAATGCCGAATTTTTCCATCATGCCGTCGTTCAGCATGGCAAGCGCCCCTGCCCCGCCCTCTTCCGCCGGCTGGAAGATGACCGCGACGGAACCCTTGAAATTGCGGGTTTCGGCCAGATATTGTGCAGCACCCAGAAGCATGGCGGTATGCCCGTCATGGCCGCAGGAATGGGCCTTGCCAGGGATTTTCGAAGCCCAAGGCTTGCCGCTGGTCTCGAGGATCGGCAGCGCGTCCATGTCGGAACGGAAACCGATGGTCGGGCCGTCGCCGTGGCGCCCCTTGATGATGCCGACCACGCCGGTCTTGCCGATGCCGGTCTCGACCACGTCGCAGCCGAAGGATGTCAGTTTTTCGGCCACGAACTTCGATGTTTCGTAGACATCGTAAAGCAGCTCCGGGTGTTCATGCAGATGGCGTCTCCAGCCGGCAACGTCTTCCTGCATTTCGGCCACACGGTTCAATATCGGCATTCTCTTTTTCCCTTTTTTTGTTCCCCGCCGGGTTGTCGGGAACCATATTGCGTTTGGAATTTCTACTTTTGCAAGTCTGAATTTTGCTGCATGGGCGAAAAATAGGCCAAGAGGCGAATGGCTCAAATTTTGTTCATCAATAAAAGTTTGGGGCTTGCTTTTCAAAAAAACTGACAATAGCATCATCGGGAATGGAGGAATATTCCTTAGCAAAGTCAAATACTTATAAAAATAGACCTTGCACATGACGACGGGAAAAGCGTCAAACATTCAAATAGATAAAATCTAAAAAGGGGAAAACCACAATGAAGAAGCGCAGCGTTCTCTTTGCCAGCACGGTGGCGGCCATGGCCTTGGCAGGCTCTGCCGCCCATGCCGAGCGCGGCAGTGACGGCGAACTGAAAATCCTGTTCTGGCAGGCCGTATCGACCCTCAATCCCTATCTTTCCGCTGGCACCAAGGAAGTCTACAGCTCGTCCATGGTGATCGAGCCGCTGGCGCGCTACGACGAAAAGGGCGAGCTGGTGCCGATGCTGGTGAGCGAAATCCCGACGGTCGACAATGGCGGCGTCGCGAAGGATCTGCTCAGCATGACCTGGAAGCTGAAGAGCGACGTAAAATGGTCGGATGGCACGCCGCTGACCGCCGATGACGTCATCTTCACCTGGAAATATTGCACCGCGCCGGATGGCGGCTGCGCGCAGGCGGCTCAATATGAGGGCGTGAAGAATGTCGAGGCCGTCGACGCCCATACCGTCAAGGTCAGCTTCACCGAACAGAAACCCTACCCCTATTCCGCCTTCGTCGGCGCACAATCCCCCGTCATCCAGAAGAAGCAGTTTGAGAAATGCGTCGGGGCCGCCGCCCCTGGCTGCACATCCGCCAATTTCGGCCCCATCGGCACCGGCCCCTTCGTGGTCAAGGATTTCAAGCCGAACGACGTCATCAGCTTCGTCGCCAATACCAATTATCGCGATCCGGCCAAGCCCGCTTTCGCAACGGTAACCCTGAAGGGCGGCGGTGATGCGGCTTCCGCTGCGCGTGCCGTTCTTGAAACGGGCGAATTCGATTACGCCTGGAACATGCAGGTGGAGCCGGAAATTCTGGCCACCATGGTGGCCGCCGGCAAAGGCAAGCTGGAAACCGCCTTCGGCACCCAGGTCGAGCGCATTAATCTCAACTGGTACAATGCCGACCCTGCGCTGGGTGACAAGCGCTCCACCAAGGAGGGCGGCCCGCATCCGGCCCTTTCCGATCCGGCTGTGCGCCGGGCGCTGTCGCTTGCGATCGACCGCGACATCATCGATGAGACGGGCTATGGCGAAGCCGGCAAGCCGACCTGCAACATCGTGCCGGCCCCGGAAGCCGTCGCTTCCACCAAGAATGACAGCTGGTGCCTGAAACAGGATGTCGAAGGTGCAAACAAGCTGTTGGATGATGCCGGCTGGGTGAAGGGATCCGACGGCATCCGCGCCAAGAACGGCGTGAAGCTGTCCTTCCTCTACCAGACCTCAACCAACTCCGTTCGCCAGGCGGCGCAGGAACTGGTGAAGGACATGTGGTCGCAGATCGGCGTTGCTTCCGAGCTGCGCAATGTCAGCGCCTCGGTGTTCTTCGGCGGCGACCCGGCAAGCCCCGATACCTTCCAGAAATTTTATGCCGACGTCGAAATGTATACCAACAACTTCGACGGCACGGACCCGGAAAAATATCTGGCGGAATGGCTGTGCGACAAGATTCCCACCCCCGCCAATGGCTGGCAGGGACAGAATGTTCCGCGTTATTGCAACCCGGAATTCGACAAGCTGGTGAACGTGCTTTCCAAAACGACGGACTTTGCCAAGCGCGGGGAAATCGCCAAGCAGCTGAACGACATGCTGACGGAGGAAGGTGCGCATATTCCGCTCATTCATCGCGGCAACGTGTCCTCGCATTCGTTGACGCTGGAAGGCGTTCGCATGAACGCCTGGGATTCGGAACTCTGGAACGTCGCGGACTGGTCCCGCAAGAAGTAACACGCAGATGCGCCGGCTCCCCGACAAGGGGGCCGGCCTTTTGCATGCCCCTGGACCATGATCTGAAGACACATTTCCAGCGTCACGGCGAAGATGCTCTCAATTTTCGTCCTGCCGCGCTCTGAGTCTGGAGAGTTTCAGATGTTTGCCTTTACGCTCCGGCGGCTTGCCTTTGCCGTACCGACGTTGCTCGTCATCAGCTTCGTCATTTTCGCCCTGCTCGATCTCGCGCCCAACGACCCCACTGGCGACCTGCCGCTGACCATTCCGCCCGAAGTGCGTGAGCAGATCCGCGCCTCGCTCGGCCTCGACCAGCCGTTTCTCATCCGCTACCTGCTCTGGTTGCAGCAGTTCTTCATCAACGAACCGTTGAACCTTTTCGAAAAACTGACCGGCTGGCAGATCGGCGATGGCAACCGCATGCGTGTGCTGTCCTGGGCGACACGCAGCCCGGTGGTCGATCTCGTCATCCAGCGCATGCCGCAGACGCTGTGGGTGGTGGGCCTCGCCTATCTGTTCGGGGCGCTGCTGGCGATCCCGATCGGCGTCATTTCCGCCTATAAGCAATATTCGATCTTCGACCAGATCGGCACCTTCGTTTCGATGGTCGGCTATTCGGTGCCGACCTTCTTCACCGGCGTGCTGCTGGTCGTCATCTTCAGCTCCTACCTGCAATGGTTCCCTTCCGTCTATGACACCAATCTGCAGGTGACCGACTGGGGAAGTTTCGTCGCGCAGATCAAGCAGATGTTCCTGCCGGTTCTGGTGCTGACACTTTATAACGTCTCGCAGATCAGCCGCTTCGTGCGCGCCTCCATGCTCGACAATCTGCATCAGGATTATGTGCGCACCGCCCGTGCCAAGGGCGTGAAGGAAAAATCCGTTCTGCTCGTCCACGTGCTGCGCAACAGCCTTATTCCGGTCGTGACCGTGATTGCGCTCGGCGTGCCGACGATCTTTTCAGGCGCCATCATCACCGAGCAGATTTTCCGCGTAAACGGGCTTGGCCAATTGCTGATAACAGCCGTTCAGGGCGCGGATATTCCGCTGGTGCAGACTCTGACCTTCATTTTCGCGGTGCTTATCGTGCTCTTCAACCTGATTGCCGACGTGCTGTACGGCATTCTCGACCCGAGGATCCGCTATGACTGACGCCACCATCGCAGCGCCAACGGTTGCGGCCACCCCCACGCAATCCGCCCTTGCCGATATCTGGAAGCAGTTCCGCGTTCACAAGGGCGGTGTGGCGGGCCTCTTCGTCTTCATCTTCATCCTGCTGGCGGTCTATGTCGGGCCCTATATCCACACCGTCGCACCCAACGCCATCAATGTGAGGGAACGCAACCAGTGGCCATCATGGGCGCATCCCTTCGGCACCGATAATCTCGGCAAGGACATGCTGGCGCAGGTTCTGGCCGGCGGGCGCATCTCGCTTGCCGTCGGCATCACCGCCATGCTGCTGGCGCTGTTTCTCGGTACGCTGGTGGGAGTGCTGTCAGGCTATTTCCGAAATCTGGACGGTCCGCTGATGCGGCTGACCGACCTGTTCCTGGCCCTGCCGCTTTTGCCGCTGCTGCTCGTCATCCTGATGCTGTTCCGCGATACGCTGCGTGCGGCCTTCGGGCCGGAAACCGGCATCTTCATCCTCATCGTCTTCGTGATCGGCATAACCAGCTGGATGCATACCGCCCGTATCGTGCGCGGCGATGTGCTGACGATCAAAAGCCAGGAATTCATCATGGCGGCGAAATCGAGCGGCATGCGCGAATACCGCATCATTCTGAGGCATATATTGCCGAATGTGTTGAGCTCGATCATGGTCTCGGCCACGCTCGGCATCGCCTCGGCCATCATCACGGAATCCGCACTCTCCTTCCTCGGCCTCGGCTTCCCCTCCGATTTCCCGACCTGGGGGCGGCTGCTGTTCGACGGCGCCAACTTCCTGCAACTGACACCCTCGCGCGTGCTGTGGCCGGGGCTGGCGATTTCACTGACCGTTCTGAGTGTGAATTACATCGGTGACGCCGTGCGCGATGCGCTCGATCCAAGGGCGCTGAAGAGCTGAGCGCTCCCCATCCCTCATCCCTGTGCTTGTCACAGGGATCCAGCCAGCCCAAGTCCTTGGGCTGAAACGAGTCTCTCTGCCGCGCAGACGCGCGTCGGCTGGATTCCTGTGACAAGCACAGGAATGAGGTTAAGGGGATGCCCCGGCACATAAAAAAACGAACGTTCCCTAGTGGTAATTCACCTTTTCCGCATCCAGCGCGGCAATCGGAATATCGCTGCGCGCCGGAATATCACCGGAAAGCTGAAGCGCGAGATAACGGCCGCAGCAGACCCGCAGGAACGAGGTGAAATTGCCGAGATCGTGCCCGGCATCGATCGATTCATTATAAAGCTTGGCGATGAGCTGCACGCTGTTCATGCCATCGCGGCGCGCGATCTCATCCAGCGTTGTCCAGAAGAAATTTTCAAGCCGCACACTCGTGACCATGCCATCGATCCTGAGCGACCTTGTATGGCTTTCCCAGAGCACAGGGTCTGCCTTGATGAAAAGCTTGCACATGGTCTCCTCCCTCACCACGCCTGAAAGATAAGCGGAAAACGGGGCCTGCAAAAGCCCCGTTCGCCACAGCTTATTTGCCGAGCACCGCCATGAATTGCGAAAGCCATGCCGGATGAGCCGGCCATGCGGGCGCCGTCACCAGCTTGCCGTCGGTAACGGCCGCATCGATGGCGATATCGGCATAGGTGCCGCCGGCAAGCTCGACCTCGGGACGGCAGGCCGGATAGGCCGAGCAGGTGCGGCCTTTCAGAACACCGGCTGCCGCCAGCAATTGCGCGCCGTGGCAGACGGCGGCCACCGGCTTGTCCGCTTCGAAGAAATGTTTCACCGCCGCCAGCACATCCGCATTCAGCCGCAGATATTCCGGCGCGCGGCCGCCCGGAATGACCAGCGCATCGTAATCCGCAACCCTGATATCGGCGAAGGTGGCGTTGAGCGCGAAATTATGGCCGCGTTTTTCCGAATAGGTCTGGTCGCCCTCGAAATCATGGATCGCGGTAGCGATGGTCTGGCCCGCCTTCTTGCCGGGGCAGACGGCATGGACCGCGTGACCGACCGCAGCCAAGGTCTGGAACGGCACCATGGTCTCATAGTCCTCGGCGAAATCGCCGGTAATCATCAATATCTTCTTCGGCATGCGTGCTCCTCCCGTTCTTGAATGCCTTTGGGCACCCTAACAGGCGGGATCGCGATGCGGGTATTATGGCAATACTACAAGCCCGATAAAGGTGGGATCAGCGGGCCTGCGGCGGCTCCGGCCAGCGCCGCACACCGCCACCCCAGTTCTCGAAGGCTTTTGAAAGCTTCAGCACGAACAAATCCTCGTAACGCGGCCCGACGATCTGCAAGCCGATGGGCATCCCTGATTTGGAGAAACCGCAATTGATCGAGGATGCCGGCTGCTCCGACATGTTCCACGGCACCGTGAAGGCTATATGTTCGAAGGGAAGTTCGGGATCATTGGTGGGCGAGGCCCAGTCGGCCGGATAGGACACGATGGGATTGACGGGTGAAATCACCGCATCGACGGACTGCATCAAGCGCCCACAGGTCTTACGCATTTCCATGGTCTGGTTGAAGCCGAAAACCGCACGCGCGCCGGAGACCTCCGCCCCCTTCTGTGCCCATGCGTGAATATAGGGAAGGATCGCCGCGCGGCGATCCACGCTCAGCGCCGCCATATCGCCCCAGAATTTCGCCCGCCAGAAATCGTCCAGCCCATCCAGCATTTCCCGCGTCAGCACCGGCTCGACGGGTATCACGATCGCGCCCGCCGCCTCGAACAGCCTGGCGGCGGAGAGCACGGCGTCGCGCACCTCATCCTCCAGCGGCAGGCCGCAGCCCGCATCCAGCATCAGGCCGATCTTCAGGCCCTTCACATCGATATCGAGATCCATCCAGTCGATGCTGTTCGGCGGCAACGCAGTGCCGTCCCGCCAGTCGGGCCGAGAAAGTGTCGCCATCGCATAGGCGGCGTCGAGGACGGTGCGGGTCATCGGCCCGGCGCAGCGGCCGGTATAATAGGGATCGACCGGGATACGGCCCTGGCTCGGCTTGAAACCGAACAGGCCGGTCCACCCCGCCGGCAACCGCACCGAGCCGCCAATATCCGTGCCGATATGCAGCGTGCCGTACCCCGCAGCCCCGGCCGAGGCCGCACCGGCGCTGGAGCCGCCGGGGTTCTGGGTGGGGTTCCAAGGGTTGCGGCTGAGCTTATGGAAGCTGGAAAGGCCTGATGATAACATGCCGTAATCCGGGCAGGTGGTCTTGGCGTAAAGGATTGCGCCATCCTCACGGCAGCGGGCGGCCACCGGCGCGTCCTCAACCGCAGGCACCAGGTCCACCGCCCTCGTGCCAAGCGGAACGGGATGGCCTTTGGTGGCGATCAGTTCCTTCAGCGAGACCGGAATGCCATCGAGGGCGCCGAGCGTTTCACCCTTCTGCCAGCGCTGCGTCGAGGCCAGCGCCTGCCTGCGTGCATCCTCCGGATCGTAAGCGTAAAGCGCGTTCACGACAGGCTCGAAAGCATCGATACGCGCCTCCACCACCTGCCAATATTCCGATGGCGAAAGCTTCCTGTCCCGGTAAAGCGCCAGGATTTCGAGCGTGTTGAGGTCTATGAGATCGGTCATGGCATCGTCTCGTCAGAAAAACAGGAAATAAGGGCGATATCGGCTTGAAACGGTCAGCTGGTATCGCGCGGGTCCAGCAGGTCGCGCAGGCCATCGCCGAGAAGATTGAGGCCGAAGACGGCGAGCGCGATCGCAAGGCCGGGCATGATGGCGAGCCAGGGCGCCACACCCAGATAGGTCTGGGCGTCCGCGAGCATCCGCCCCCAGGTGGCGGCGGGCGGCGGCATGCCGAGACCGAGGAAGGAAAGGCCCGCTTCCGTCAATATCGCAAGACCGAGCTGGATCGTCACCTGCACGATGATCTGGTTGGAAATATTCGGCACGACATGAAAGAGCGTTATCCTGGCGCGGTTCTGGCCGATGCTGGTGGCGGCGGTGACATATTCCCGCGACCATATCTGCAACGCCGCCCCCAGTGTCAGCCGGGCAAACACCGGCACCATGAAGGTGGCGATGGCGATGATGGCGGTAAAACGGCCCGTGCCGATGAAGGCGCCAAGCATCATGGCCGACAAGATTGGCGGCACGGCGAAGATGATGTCGCAGATGCGCATGACCACGGTTTCGGTGAAACCGCGCAGCGCCGCAACCGCAACGCCGATGGTCGTGCCGATAAATGCACCGATGGCGACGGCGGCGATGGAGGTGGACAGCGAATTCCACGCACCGGCCATCAGCATGGACAACACGTCGCGGCCGAAATGATCCGTGCCGAGACCGCCATACACGAAGGGCGATTTCAGCTTCTGGACGATCTGCATCTTTGTGGGGGACACCGGCGTCCAGACCAGCGACAGCAGGGCAATGGCGACCAGAAAGACCGTGACGGCGATGCCGACGGCAAAGGCGGGGCGGCGGCGGAGCAATCGCATCATCGCGCACCTGTCCGCAGTCTCGGATCGATGAAGAGATAGGCGATATCGACCACGAAATTCATGGTGATGACGAGCGCCGAGAAGAACAGCACGACGGACTGCATGACGACGATATCCCGCTGGGTCAGTGCCTGATAGGCAAGCCGCCCGAGACCCGGCAGGTTGAAGACATTTTCCACCAGTACCGCACCGGCAATGAGGAAGGTGAATTGCAGGCCGATCATGGTGACGACGGGGATCATCGCATTCGGCACCGCATGCCGCCACAGCGCCACCCGCTCGCTCAAGCCCTTGGCGCGGGCGGTGCGCACGAAATCCTCGTTCATCACTTCCAGTACCGCCGAGCGACAGACGCGGGTAAGGACACCGGCCTGCGACAACGCAAGGGCGATTGCCGGAAGGACCAGAGCGGTGAAACCTGCCAGAAAGCTAGGCGTCCAGCCGGGAAAGCCGCCAGCCGGCATCCAGCCGAGCGTGGTGGAAAAGACGATCATGAGCAGCAGCCCGACCCAGAAACCGGGCACGGCAATGCCGACATGTGAAAACAGCCCGGCTGCGAAATCGACCGGCCCGTTGCGGCTTCTCGCAGCCGCCACACCAAGCGGAATGGCAATAGCGACCGAAAGGCAGACCGCCAGCAGCGCAAGCGGCAGGGTGACGGCCAGCCGCTCGAGGATCAGCCCAGCTACCGGCACGCCATAGGTATAGGATTGCCCGAGATCGCCCCGGAAGACGCCCGCAAGCCAGTGGAGATAACGCAGCGGCAGCGGCTGATCGAGGCCCATCTGCTTCTGCAGGGCGGCCAGCGTATCGGGGCTCGCCGAAGTGCCGAGCATGATGGCCGCAGGGTCACCCGGCAAGAGCCCCATGACGAGATAGATGATGAGGGAAACGGCAAACAGGGTGATGACGAGGCTTAAAAGACGCCGGATGAGGACGGCTAACATCTGGCATCTTCTCCTTGCTTTGTTTCACCTGCGGTCGAAGGTCCAGTTATCTCTCTCCCGTCATTCCGGCCCTGAGCCGGAATCCAGCCGACGCGCGTCTGCGCGGCGGAGAGAGCCCTTTCAGCCCAAGGACTTGGGCTGGCTGGATGCCGGATCAAGTCCGGCATGACGGAGGAAACGGGTGTCGACAAACGTCACTCTTCCCAATGCACATCCGTCAGCACATTCGAGGGAATGGGCTCGTTTTCCCAAAGCCCCTTCACCTTCTTGTCCCACACGCCAAGCTTCGGCATCACGAAAAGGAACAGTGCCGGCACGTCGTCGGCGAGGATTTTCTGGGCTTCGCCATAGAGCTTTTCCTGCTCGCCGGCATCCGCCGTCTTTTCGACATTCGCCACGACCTCGTTGAAGGCCGGGTTCTTGTAATTGAAGTAATAGGGGTCACGCGCATAGATATCGATATCCATCGGCTCGGCATGGGCAATGATGGTCATGTCGTAATCCGCGCCTTTCAAGACATCCGCCACCCATTTTGCCGGGAATTCGGTGGTTTCGATGGTCATCGTCACGCCGATTTCGGCAAACATGGCCTGCAGTATCTGCGAGGTGCGCTGGGAATAGGCCATCTGCGGCGCCTTGATGGTGAAGCTGAACCCATCCGGATAGCCTGCCTCGGCAAGCAGCGCCTTCGACTTGTCGATATCGAAAGGATGCACGCCGGTGGTGTCGATATAGCCGCGGTCATTCGGAGTGTAATGGCTGCCAATGGCCGTGCCGAAGCCGGACCAGGCGCCTTCAATGACAGTGCCGCGATCCACCGCCATCATCAGCGCCTGGCGCACGCGCTTGTCGTCAAAGGGCTTGCGGGCATTGTTCATGCCGGCCACGACCTTCAACTCGGTATTGCCGACGAAGGTGCCGAGACGCGCATCGCCATCGAAGGAGGTCATCAGTTCCGGCGCGCCGAATTCCGGGAAAGCATCGATATCGCCGGATTTCAGCGCGGCGGCCTGCGCCTGCGGGTCGGACACAAAACGGAAGGTTGCCTTCTCCAGCTTCACCGCGACCGCCTTGTCCCAATAGGCGTCGTTCTTCTGCAACTCCACCCTGTCACCCTTGGCCCAGCTCGCAAATTTGAACGGGCCGGTGCCGACGGGTGTGGTGCGGTTATTCTCCGCGCTTTTCGGCGCCACCATCACGGAGGCAGGCCAGCCGAGCCAATAGAGAAGGCTGCCGGCCGGCTGCTTCAGCTTCAGCACCAGCGTTGCGGCATCCGGCGTCTCGATACTGTCGATGGCGGCGAAGAAGCGTTTCTGCGGATTGACCGAGCTTTCACCCCGCGCCCGATCCAGCGAAAATTTGGCGATAGAGGAATCGAAAGCCTCACCATCATGGAAGGTCACGCCCTTGCGCAGCTTGAACGTATAGGTCTTGCCATCAGGCGCAATTTCCCAGCTTTCGGCAAGCTGCGGCTTCACCTTGCCTTCGCTGTCGATCTTCACCAGACCTTCG
Source organism: Agrobacterium sp. SUL3 (assembly GCF_001263295.1). Classification (NCBI taxonomy): domain Bacteria; kingdom Pseudomonadati; phylum Pseudomonadota; class Alphaproteobacteria; order Hyphomicrobiales; family Rhizobiaceae; genus Agrobacterium; species Agrobacterium sp. SUL3. The sequence continues at coordinate 289,803 of NZ_KQ414503.1, read as the reverse complement.
AAGACATTCTGCCAGGTGACCTGACCGATGGCGACGGGGGCGGCAATGGTCGGATCGAGACCGGCCGGCTCGACGGCCATGCCAAGCGTCAGCGCGGTTTTCGACGCGGCTTCGGCAACCGTTGCCGAAAGCGGCAGAGAGAGAGCCGTGCCCAGTGCGAGGCAGAGCGCGGCGCGGCGCGAAAGCGTTGCCGCCTGCGAAAGATAAGTGCGTGGCATCATTGTCCCCTGTCTGGCGGCCGGGGCATTTTTGCCCTTCCAAAGACCACCCGTTGCAAAAAGAGTGTCATGTTGCAGGCGCACACACAATCTCGATTTTTGTGTGCTCCGTGTAGCTGAAATGGCTACACGGAAATGCGGATGGAAATCAACCTCTCGGACAGAGACATGGGACTGCCCGCTTACCCCGCCGTCGCCTCGCGCATGAAGCGCTCGATGAAATCAGCAAGCTTGGAAGCGGCGAAGGACAATTGCCGGTCAGGAGCAACACAGAGATCGATCTGGGTGTGGATGCCCTTCTTGCCGGCAAGGGGTATGGCGACCATCTGGCCACTGCGGATTTCACGCGCGACCGAAAGCGCCGGCAGCAGCGTGGCGGCGGCGTGGCCCAGCACCAGCTCCTTCAGCATTTCCAGCGAGCTGGTGATGAAGACGGGATCGAGTTCGATGCCCGCATCGGCAAACAGCGTGTCGAAGGCCTGACGCGCGGCAAAACTCTTGTCCGGCAGGGCGAGCGGCAGGCTGGCCAGCTCCTTCAACGAGACTTCCGGCTGGGCCGCGAGCGCATGGCCGGCCGGAAAGATGACATCATAGCTGATACGGGTGCGCGAGCGCACTTTTACGCCGGAAACCTTTGGCGCGAACAGGCTGACCACCAGATCGGCCTCCGCCGCGCCCAGCGCCTCCATAGCCTGCCGGGCGCTGGTGATATGCACCTCGAAACGCAGTTTCGGATATTTGAGGCTGAACTGCGCCAGCACCGGCGCAAGAAGATTGGCCACGGTTGCGCCATTGGCATAGACCGTGACCCGGCCGCGTTGCAGCCCCTTTAGGTCATCGATCAGCTGATGCACATGGTCCAGCTCGCGCAGCGTCTTGCCGGCGCGGGCGGCGAGCAGTTCGCCTGCCGCCGTCAGTTTCACGCCACGGCTGGAGCGCTCCACCAGCGGTGAGCCGAAATAATATTCGAGGTTCTCGATCTGGCGGCTCACCGCTGTCGGCGCGACATTCAGGTTTTCCGCAGCTGCGCGCATGGAATTGGTGCGGACCAGCTCGTCGAAATACATCAATGCGCGCAGTTGCATGAGGTGGATACCTTGTTCGGGTGGGCAGGTGTGGGGGCTCACCATATCATCGCAGCGTCGCGAGAAAATACCTCACCCAGGAAGATCGCTCGTGAAAGCAAAGCTCACCGCTTGTTTCTTCTCCCCGAGGGGGAGAAGTCCGCGGCAGCGGGATGAGGGGGCGACGGCAGAGATATACGGAGAGCTTGTCCCCTGATCTGCCCCTTCGGGGCATCTTCTCCCCCTCGGGGAGAAGAAAAAGGAGGCATCCTCGCGCCATCACGCGCGCTTGAAGCCCTCGCTCGCCACAAGCAGCTGCCTTGTATAATCCGCACTGAATTCGCGGCTTTCCAGCGCCTCCGCCTCCAGCATTTCCACCACCTTGCCGCTCTTCATCACCGCCAGACGATCGCACATATGGCTGATGACGCCGAGATCGTGGCTAACCATGACGAAGGTCAGGTTACGGTCTTTGCGGGCCTGTTCCAGCAGGTTGAGGATTTCCGCCTGAATGGAGGCGTCGAGCGCCGAGGTCGGCTCATCCAGCAGCAGGATTTTCGGCTCGACGATCAGCGCACGCGCGATGGCGATGCGCTGCCGCTGGCCGCCGGAAAGCTGGTGCGAATACCGGAAGCGGAAACCGGAACCAAGGCCCACCTCGTCAAGCGCACGGGCGATACGCTGCTCGCGATTGTCGAGACCGTGGATGACCAGCGGTTCGAGCAGCAGCGCATCCACCGTCTGGCGCGGATGCAGCGAGCCATAGGGATCCTGAAACACCATCTGCACATCGCTATAAAAGCTCTTGTCGCGGTGCTTGCCGGAATAGGAGCGCCCGGCCACCATCAAGGAGCCTTCATCGAAATGGTTGAGACCGGCAATGGCGCGCAGCAATGTCGACTTGCCGGAACCGGATTCGCCGACGATGCCGAAGGATTCACCCTCGGCCACATCAATGCTGACGCTGTCGAGCGCGATGTAACCGTCGAAATCCACCACCATGTCGCGAACGGAAAGAACTGAACTCATGCGCGCCACTCCGGCTTGCGTTCCAGAACCGGCAGCGGATGCCGGTGGCCGCCAATTTCCGGCAGGCAGTTCAGCAGGCCCTGCGTATAGGGGTGCTTCGCCTCTTTCAGATTGGCGGAAGCAAGCTCTTCCACCACCTTGCCGGCATACATGACCAGAACGCGGTCGCAGAAAGAGGAGACGAGGCGCAGATCGTGGCTGACGAAGATCAGCCCCATGCCGCGATCCCGTACCAGCTTGTCGAGAATGTCGAGCACTTCCAGTTGGACCGTCACGTCGAGCGCCGAAGTGGGTTCGTCGGCGATCAGAAGCTCCGGGCCGCAGACCAGCATCATGGCAATCATGACACGTTGGCCCATGCCGCCTGAAACCTCGTGCGGGTAAAGATCGAAGACGCGCTCGGGATCGCGGATCTGCACCGCTTCCAGCATGGCGAGCGTGCGCTGGCGCGCCTCGCTGGAGCCGATATTTTCATGGGTGCGCAGCGTTTCCATGATCTGGCGGCCGATTGTCATGACAGGGTTCAGCGAATATTTCGGGTCCTGCAGGATCATGGCCATGCGCTTGCCGCGCATGAGTCGCCTTTCCTTCGCCGAAGCGTTGAGAAGATCGATATCCCCGAAGCGCAGGGCATCGGCCTCGATGCGCGCACTTTTCGGGGTCAGCCCCATGATGGCGCGGCCGGTCTGCGACTTGCCGGAGCCGGATTCGCCGACAATGCCGAGGCGTTCGCGTCCCAGCGTGAACGAGACACCACGCACCGCCTCCACCAACCCGGTGCGGGTGGGGAAGGAAACGCGCAGGTTCTCGACAGTCAGAAGCGGTGCGCTCATTGGTTCGCCTCCTTGGGGTCCAGCGCATCACGCAGGCCATCGCCCAGAAGGTTGAAACCAAGGCTGACGATCAGGATCGCAATACCCGGCATGGCGGCAACCCACCATTGATCGAGAATGAAACGGCGTCCGGAAGCGATCATCGCGCCCCATTCCGGCAGAGGCGGCTGCGCACCAAGGCCGAGAAAACCGAGACCGGCGGCGGTGAGGATGATGCCCGCCATGTCGAGCGTGACACGCACGATGAGCGACGACATGCAAAGCGGCATGACGTGTTTCAGGACGATGCGGAAGGGCGAGGCCCCCATGAGCTTCACCGCGGCGATGAAATCTGAGTTGCGGAAGGTCATGGTCTCGGCGCGTGCGATGCGCGCATAGGGCGGCCATGAGGTGACCGCGATGGCGAGCACGGCGTTTTCAATGCCCGGCCCAAGTGCGGCCACCAGCGCCAGCGCCAGAACCAGCTTCGGAAAGGCAAGGAAGATATCCGTGATGCGCATCAGAACGGCATCGACCCAGCCACCGGCATAGCCCGAGACGGTGCCGACGATGAGCCCGATGGGTGCCGCGATGATGGCCACCAGCAGCACGACGAAGAGGGTCAGCCGGGAGCCATGAATGAGACGCGAGAGAATATCGCGCCCCTGATCATCCGTGCCGAGCAGGTAACCTCCCGTCCCCGGAGGCAGAAGCCGGGCATTGCGCAGATCGCCCTGCACCGGATTGTGTGGCGCCAGCACATTGGCAAACAGCGCGACGAACAGCAGCGCAACAATGATGCCGAGGCCGAGCAGCGCCAGCCGGTTTTCCGAAAAGCGCCGCCAGATGACATAGGCCCGGCCAAGGCGCGCCTGTTTGCGCGAGGCCGGCCGGTCGGAGAGCAGCCATTCGCGGCTGTAAGGTTTCAGTGTGTCAGTCGAAATCGTCATCGGCTGCGCGTCCTTGGATCGAGCGTCCGGTAAAGCAGATCGGAGAAGAGATTGATGCCGACAAAGATGGCGCCGATCACGATCGTGCCGCCGAGAACGGCATTCATATCCGCATTCTGCAGGGAATTGGTGATGTAGAGGCCGAGCCCCGGCCAGGCGAAGATGGTTTCGGTCAGCACCGAACCTTCCAGCAGGCCGGCATAGGACAGCGCAATCACCGTGACCAGCGGCACGGCGGCGTTGCGCAGCGCGTGGAACCAGATGATGCGGGTTTCCGAAAGCCCCTTGGCGCGGGCCGCAACGATATATTCCTGGGCGAGCTCATTCAGCATGAAGGAGCGCGTCATGCGGCTGATATAGGCCAGCGAAAAATAACCGAGCAGAGAAGCGGGCAGGATGATGTGGCGGAAGAGATCCCACAACACGTCCCATTGCCGCTGCCAGATCGCGTCGATCAGGAAAAAGCCCGTGACCGGCGTGAAGGTGAATTCATAGACGATATCCATGCGGCCGGGATAGGCAACCCATTGCAGCCGGGCGTAAAACACCAGCAGCGCCAGAAGGCCGAGCCAGAAGATCGGCACGGAATAACCGATGAGGCCGATGACGCGCACGACCTGGTCGGCAAAGCTGCCGCGCTTGACGGCGGCAAGGACGCCTAGCGGTATGCCGAAGACGGCACCGATGATGGTGCCGATCGTGGCCAGCTCAATCGTCGCCGGAAACACCCGCTTGATGTCCTCCATGACAGGATTGGTGGTGAGGACGGAGATGCCGAAGTCTCCCGAAAGCGCCTGCTTCAGATAAAGGAAGAACTGCTGCCAGAGCGGCAGGTTGAGGCCGAGCTGCTCACGCACCCGCTCGACCACATGCGCAGGCGCACGGTCGCCGACGATCGCCAGCGCGGGATCGATCGGCACGACGCGGCCAATGAAAAATGTGACCGCCATCAACCCCAGAAAGGTGGTGATGACGGTGACGGCGAAGCCGAGAACGGCCTTCACACGGGCGTTGGCACGGCGTTTGCCCTGCCTCGCCCGGCTGTTCGTTTCAACGATGCTCAAGAGACCGATCCTTCCGGATCATTCCTTGGAGATCGTATAGACGTAGTTGGTGTCGAAGCTCGGTCCGAGCTTCAGACCCTTGAGCTTGGCGGAATAACCCGCCACTTCCGTCTGCTGGAAGATGATGACGAAGGGACCCTTCGCCAGAACTTCCTTCTGCAGGTTCTCATAGATGGCGGCACGCTTGGCAGTGTCCTTTTCCAGCAGCGCCGACTGGGTTTCCTTGGTCAGGTCAGGAACGTCCCAGGCATTGCGCCAGGCGAGCGTCTTGTTCTTGCCCTCATCGGAATTGTCGTAGTTGATGGTGAAGGTTTCAGCATTCGAGTTCGGATCGAAATAGTCCGAACCCCACTGGCCAATGTAGATATCATGGGTGCGGGCGCGGTACTTTGTCAGCGTCTGCTTGCCGTCGCCCGGGATGATTTCCAGCTTGATGCCGGCCTGCGCCAGCGTCTGCTGCACGCTTTCGGCAATGCCGGTCACCGGCTGCGTGTTGCGCACATCCATGGATACGGTGAAGCCGTCCTTCAGGCCAGCCTTGGCGAGAAGCTCCTTCGCCTTGGCGACGTCGAGCTTGTAGGGGTTCTCGTCGAGCGCACCGAGCTGGCCCTTCGGCAGGAAGGTCTGGTGGACTTCGCCGATGCCCTTGATGATCGTCGCGCCGATCGCGTCATAATCGACGAGATATTTGAAAGCCTCGATGACCTCAGGCTTCTTCAGGTTCTCGTTCTTCTGGTTGAGGCTGAAGTAATAAACGGTGCCCTTCGGCGCAGAGGTGACGGCAAGGCCTTCCTTCTTGGAAACGGCTTCCATATCGCCGGGCTCGAGGTTGCGGGCAACGTCGATATCGCCGTTTTCAAGCGCCAGACGCTGGCCGGAGCTTTCCTTCATGTGGCGGTAGACGACGCGCTTCAGCTTCGGCTTCTCGCCGTAATAATTCGGGTTGGCTTCGAGGATGACCGCCTCGTTGGCCTTCCAGCCAAGGATCTTGTAGGGGCCGGAACCGGCATAACCGGTCTTCAGGAATTCATTGCCGAAATCGGTGTCATATTTGTAATCGGCGCTGGGCGTGACCGCCTTCGCCTTTTCGGTGATGAGCTTCTTGTCGACCACCGAAGCGACAGTTGCCGTCAGCACGTTCAGCACGAAGCTCGGCGCATAGGGCTTATCGACGGTCAGTACGAAGGTATTCGCATCCGTCGCCTTCGCCTTTTCGTTGACGTTATCACCCTTGAGGCCGAACTGCGTCAGAAGGAATGCCGGCGACTTGTCGAGCTTCACGGCGCGCTCGAAGGAAAAGGCCACGTCATCAGCCGTCACCGGATTGCCGGAGGCAAATTTCAGGCCCGACTTCAGCTTGAAGGTGTAGGTGAGGCCATCCTCGGAGGTCGTCCAGCTCTCGGCCAGATCGCCGATAACCTTGGACGTGTCGTTGAGATCGATGGAGACCAGCTTGCTGTAGGTGTTGCCGGTAACTTCGGCGGCGGACAGTTCGAACGCTTCGCCCGGATCAAGCGTGATGATGTCGTCGATGGCAAAACCTTCGACCAGGGTATCGGCCGGCGTGGCGGCGAAAGCGTGCGGAGCCGGCAGCATCATCAGCGACAGAGCGGCGCTGGTGCTGAGAATACGCATGGATTTGTTGAGCGATTTGATCATAGGATCTCCCCTTTTGTTATAAGATTGATTTCATTCGCTATAGGGCGTCTTCAGGCCGGTTCGTGCCAGGCCTGGGACAGAACGCGCAGCCAGTTTTCCCGGCAGATTTTGGCCAACTCCCCGTCACCGTAGCCTGCCGATTTCAGCGCCGCAACCAGATTGTGGTTGCCGCTCGCATCCGCAATGCCAACGGGTACTGTCGCGCCGTCGAAATCCGATCCGAGCGCCACGCAGTCGATACCCATGCGCTCCACCATATAGTCGATATGGCGCACCATGTCGGAAAGCGGCGTGTCGGCAATGTCGCGCGCATCCGGCCTGAGCATGGTCACGGCATAGTTGAGACCGACCAGACCGTGACTGTCCTTGATGGCGTCCAACTGGCGGTCCGTGAGATTACGGGCAACGGGGGTAAGCGCGTGCGCGTTGGAGTGACTTGCGATCAGCGGCTGGTTGGTGGTCTTGGCCACATCCCAGAAGCCTTTTTCGGTGATATGCGCGAGATCGATGAGAATGCCGAGCCGGTTGCATTCCTTCACCAGCGAAAAACCGGCATCGGTGAGACCGGGCGCAGTATCGGGCGACATGGGATAAGAAAAGGGAACACCATGGCCGAAAACATTATGCCGGCTCCAGACCGGACCGAGCGAGCGCAGGCCGGCAGCATAAAACACCTCGAGCGCATCGAGATCGGCACCGATCGCCTCGCAGCCTTCCATGTGCAGCACGGCGGCAAAAACGTCCTCGGCAAAGGCCTTGCGAATATCGGCCGTGGAACGGCAAAGCCGCCAGGCGCCAGCGCGATCGAGCCTCAGCGCAATTGCCGCCTTCTCCATGGCAATATCGAGCGAAGGCAAGCGCTCCAGCGGCGCGGCGAGCGGCGTGTCATAGTGACCGCTTTCGTCGGGTTCCTGCAAGATGAGGTCGCCGGAGGGGATATAGATGGCGCAGATTCCGCCGCCAAGACCGCCGGCCCTGGCACGCGGACCATCGATATGACCTTCGCGCGTGCCGTTCTTGAATTCCGCAACCGGATCGGCACCGGCCTTGCTGTTGCGCCACAATCGAAGCAGCACATCATTATGACCGTCGAACACTGCATGCATGGGAAGAAATTCCAGTAAGCGGCAAAACCAAAGGGGGCGGGCAGACGCCGGAATGACACCGAACGAAAGCAAATCGGCGCGTTTTTCGCCGAGCGCTATAATCTGTCGAAGGTGATCTTAGGACGATCTCTCGCAGCTTCGCAAGACGCAAATTAGGCAATGATGAAATTATCACCACTTGCGTTTTGCCGGAATTTGCGCAACGTCAAGCCAGCCAGCCATCATGCGCTTTCGTCAACAGCGGCGTTGAAAAAACACCCCTCACCCGCTCCGGCCATTCCGGCCCGAAAGCGGCGATTTTCTGCCGCCAGCGATCCGATTGCAGCATGGCCGCACCGATGACAACCGGCTGAATGCCGGACGACGCGAGAAGTGAAAGACCTGAAATGATGGAGCTGCCGCTGGAGAGGACATCATCCACCAGAGCCACCCGCCTGCCCTCGATGAGCGGCAACATGCGCGGATCGATATAAAGCCGCTTTTCCTGTTTGGTGGTGATGGAGGACATCGGCACCGACAGTTCCTCCAGATACCAGAATTTGCGCGACGTGCCGAGCGGCACGTAACGGGAATGGCCGAGATGGCGGGCAACGGCGGCGGCGAGCGTCAACCCCAGCGTCGGCAGGCCGATGACGGCATCCGGCTCGAAGGTGGAAAGCTTGCGGGCAAGATCAGCCGCAAGCACTTCAAGCACCTCAAAAGACGCCTGATTGACGATGAGCGAGGCAAGCGCATGTTCACCATCCGCGAGCGGCCTTATCGGCAGGCAAATCTGCCTTCCGTCATCGAGTACTGCAGGAAAGAAGGTGGAATGTGGCCCGGCCGTTTCAAATGTGCGGGGAGCAGCTATCGCCTGCCAGAACTCATGAGGAGCGGCCGGGGACTGGGTATCGGGCGATGCGGATGACGGCATCGGTTTTCCTTTCAGGACCGGGATGGCGCAAAGCGGACGCGGTTTTTTCAGCCACGCCGACCCCGTTCGGCATATTCAGCATTTCAGCAACCGCACACATGCGGCGGGTTCATTTCATTGGCTTTTTCAGCTAGAAGGAAACAAAGCAACAGGCATTCGGACGAACCCACCTATGACTCGGGTTTTTCCCATATTCAAGGACAAGCTGCCCATGAGACTGCTGGACCGGATCGGTGAGGACCTGCCATTCCTGACGGAGCTGCGCCACGACCTGCACGCGCATCCCGAACTGGGCTTCGAAGAGGAAAGAACCAGCGCCATCGTCGCCGATCTTCTCGAGCGTGCCGGGCTGAAGGTGCATCGCGGTCTCGGCGGCACCGGCGTGGTCGCCACTTTGCAGGTGGGCAACGGCACCCGCAGCATCGGTCTTCGCGCCGACATGGATGCGCTTGCCATGCCGGAGGTTCCCGACCGGCCCTATAAATCGAAATTTCCCGGCAAGATGCATGCCTGCGGCCATGACGGCCACACCGCCATGCTGTTGGGTGCTGCACGTTACCTCGCAAAGACCCGCGATTTTTCCGGCACCGTGCATTTCATCTTCCAGCCGGCCGAAGAAGGCCGTGGTGGCGCGAAGAAAATGGTGGAGGACGGGCTTTTCTCGCTGTTCCCCTGCGATGCCGTTTATGGCCTGCACAATATGCCGGGGTTAGCCATCGACGAGATGGCGGTGGTGGAAGGCCCGCAGCTTGCCTCTTCCGACCGCTGGCGCGTGACCTTCAAGGGCATCGGCACCCATGGCGCCAAGCCACATCTCGGCCGTGACCCCATAACGGCGGCAGGCACCTTCCTCGCCTCACTGCAAACCATAGTCGGCCGCGTCGTCGATCCGCTGCAACCCGCTGTGGTCAGCGCCTGCTCGGTGCAGGCGGGCGACCCGAAGGCGCTCAACGTCATTCCCGATCTCGTCGAAATCGGCGGCACGGCGCGCGCCTATGCGGCTGACGTGCGCGACCAGCTTGAAACGGAAATCGGCAGGCTCGCCAAGGGCACGGCGGCGATGTTCGGCATTGAGGCAAGTTACGAATTCATCCGCCGCATTCCACCCGTCATCAACGATGCGGATGCGACGAAACGGGCGCTCCGGGCCGCCAAAACCGTCTTCGGCAACAAGGCCCGCACCGCCTTCCCGCCCTCGACCGCCGGCGACGACTTCGCCTTCTTCGCGGGCGAAGCGCCCGGCTGCTATGTCTGGCTGGGCAACGGCCCGGCGGTGGATGGCGCGCTGCACCACAATACCTCGTATGACTTCAACGACGCGGCAATCGTGCCGGGCGTGGCGTTCTGGGCGACGCTGGTGGAGCAGGAACTGGCGGCGGAGTGACGCCCCGCCCGGCGCGATGGCCGCTCAGGCGCGCCGCGCGCCCGGGCGAGCGAGGCTGGCTAAAATTCCGGCAAGCGCGCAGCCGGCGGTAATCGCCATGATGCCGGGCCAGCCGGCATGGATCCAGAACCAGCCGCCGACCCAGCCGGTAATGCTCGCTCCGCAATAATAAAACAGCAGATAAAGCGCGGAAGCATGGCTTTTGGCGGCGCCCGCATTGGCGCCCACTCCGCTGCTGGCAGCCGAATGCCCGATGAAAAATCCGATGGTTATCGCCGCAATCCCCGCCACGATGAGAATGATGCTCGAGGCGAATGTGAGCAGGATACCGGCAAGGATGGTGGAAAAGGCAACCACCAGCATGATCCGCCGGCTGAACCGGTCTACCAGCGCGCCGCCATAGGAGGACGCGACGATGCCCAAGGCGAAGGTCAGGAAAATCATGCTGACGGCGGTGCGGCCCAATTCGTAAGGCGGCGCGACGAGGCGAAAGGCGCAATAGTTGAAAACGGTGGTGAACACGCTCGTCAGCATCGCGCCCAGGAAATAGAACCGTCGAAGTTCCGGGTTTCCAAGATGTTGCGCCCATATTATCAGATGATTTTTAAGCGGCATGTGCTGCGGCCGGAAATTCCGCGAGGGCGGAAGCAGCAGCAGGAAGCCGATGGCCGCGAGGATGCAGACCGCCCCCAACGCATACATTGCCACCTGCCAGGAGGTATAAGCGGACACCAGCCCCATGCCGACGCGTCCCGCCATGGAACCGAAGGCCGTGCCGCCGACATAAAGCCCCATTGCCTTGCCGAGACTGGAAGGTTCGATCTCCTCGGCTAGATAAGCCATGGCGACGGCCGGAACGCCGCCGAGCACGAAGCCTTCCAGCGCGCGGGCCGCAAGCAGCCATGCCCATCCTTGCGTGCTTGCTGCAATGATATTGGCGATGGCGGCCAGCATCATCGAAACGAACATCAGATTTCTGCGGGTGAAGAGCTGGGCAAAAGCGCCGCTGAGAAGAATGGCGAAGGCAAGCGTTCCCGTCGTCAGCGACAGGGCAAGCGATGCGGTTGCAGGGTTGATGCCGAATTCCGCCGGAAATTCCGGGAGCAGCGGCTGCACGCAATAGATCAGCGAAAAGCTGGCGAAGCCCGCGAGGAAAAGCGCCCAGCTCGCCCGGCGAAACTGGCGGCTTCCCTGCCGTATCCAGAGCACATCCGGCGGCTCCTCCGTCATGACGATCGGCGGGGGGAAATCCTGTTTTTTGAGCTGGCGCATCGGGTTTGTCCTTTTCGCTCCCAGCTATAGCGCAGCTCTGTCTTTCATTCTAATATATGGAAGGCGTTCCCATCATATCTGGATCTAATATCATGGAACTCAGGCACATCCGCTATTTTCTGGCCATCGCCAATGAAGGCAGTTTTACGCGGGCGGCAGAACATCTGGGAATCGCGCAGCCGCCGCTCAGCCAGCAGATAAAGGTTCTGGAACAGGAAATCGGCGTGAGGCTATTCCGGCGTCTCGCGCATGGCGCGGAACTGACACCGGCGGGCCATGCCTTTCGTGCTGCGGTGACCCATATTCCGCATCAGGTGGGCGAAGGTGTCCGGCTCGCACGCAGGGCGGCGGCCGGTGAAACCGGCATTCTGAGAATAGGTGTTACAGGCACGGCGGCGCTCAATCCCCTGGTTCCGGCCTGCATCCGCACCTACAGACGCCAATATCCCGACGTAGAACTTCAGGTGATGGAGGCAGCCGCCCTGGCGTTGACGCCGGCCCTGCTCGAAGATCGGCTGGACGTGGCGCTTTTGCGCCCTTCTCAATCCGATCCCGATACATTGCTTGAGGAAGTGCTCACCGACGAACCGCTTCTGGTCGCCCTGCCGGCATCCCATCCGCTCGCGCGGCGCGGCACCGCCATAGACCTGATGGAATTGCGCGACGACCCTTTCATTCTGACGCCACGCAACGTCGGCACCAGCCTTCATGATGCATCGATAAAAGCCTGCCAGGAGGCCGGTTTCACGCCGCGCCTCGGGCCGGCGGCACCGCAAATCGCCTCGATATTGTCGCTGGTCGCGGCCGAACTCGGGGTTTCCCTCCTTCCGGAATCCGTCGCGCAGGTCAAGATGCAGAACATCGTCCTGCTTCCCTCCAGCGGCCCGCCGCCGCGGCTTTCCATATCGCTGGCCTATCGGCGCGGAACGACATCGCCGGTGGTGAAGAATTTCGTGTTGGCGGCGCGCATTGCCGCACGCGAAACACAGACGCCTGACGTGACCGGCGTCGAATAAACCGCAGCCCGCAGATGCGGGCCGCCGCTATTCGAGAACGGCAATCACCGGGCTTTCCATCACCTTGCCCGTCAAAACATCGGCAATGCCCATATCCGTCTGGTGCGGGCCGATATTGCAGGCGAGCGTGGCGCCGAAGCAGGCCTTGAAGACAAGATAGGGCGGCTGCCATTCCACCACCCTGCCGACGGCTTCGCGCAACTCTTCGAAAGCCTTTGCCACGTCTTCAAGCGGGGCATCGGAAACGAGGCCGGAGAGCGGGAGCGAAAGCAGCGCAGTCACCTTGCCTTCGGAGGCGACAGCCATGCCGCCGCCTGCCTTTATCACTGCATTGGCGGCGAGCGCCATGTCCTCGGCATTGCCGCCGAAAACGGTGAGGTTGTGGCTGTCGTGCGAGACGGTGGTCGCGAAGGCGCCGTTCCAGTTTCCCCAGCCGGTGAGGAAGCCGGTTCTGGTGATCGGCTCGGCCATGCCGTGGCGATGGGTGACGGAAATCATCGTCGCGCCTTCGGGCGGAATAACGAAACCGTCTTTTATCGCAGCCTCCGTTTCTCCCCATTGGGTGAAGCGCGGGCGGTCGATGGTGGCAAGGCGCACCTTCGCGCCTTTGGATGCGACCCGGAAATCATCGGGTTCACGAAGCGGCAGCTTCATCGAGCCTTCGAGCGCGGTTGCGTGGCAGGCAGGGATATCCACAAGCATGCGGCCGCCTTCAGCGACAGCCCTGCCATTCGCGATCACCTGGCGGGCCGCAAAACCGCTCAAATCCTCGAAGATGACGATATCGGCGCGACGACCGGCGGCAATGAGGCCGAGATCGGCACGGCCGAGCCTTTGCGCGGCATTGAGCGTTGCGGCGCGCAGCGCCCATTCGGGCTTCAGGCCATAACGGACAAGGCGGCGCACCACATCGTCAAGCCCACCGCCCTGCAGCAGGTCATCCGGGAACACATCGTCGGTGCACAGCGTCACCGTCTGCGGCAGGTGGCCGAGCGCATTCAGCGCCTGCACGAATTCCGGCAGAAGATGGTCATGCGAGCCGCGCAGCTCAATGGTCATTCCTGCCCGCAGTTTCGCCATCAGGTCTTCGCCCGAGACCAGCTCGTGATCGGAAGAAACGCCCGCCGCCATGAAGGCGTTGAGATCGGCATCTTTCAGGCCGCGGGCATGGCCGCAGACCAGTTTTTCCGAGGCAATCCCGGCCTGTACGATGCCGCTCATGCGCGGATCGCGCTCGATGACGCCGCGCATGTTCATGATTTCCGCAACGCCGCCAACCTGCGGCCACGACAATATATCGGCAAGAATGGCGGCGTCGAAATCCGCACCGCCGCGCTCCAGCCCCGGAGCTGATGGCACGCAGGAAGGGGCGAGCAGAATGGCGCGCAGGGGCAGGTTTTCGATTGCCTTCGCCGCCCAGCGGACACCATCGACGCCGTGCACATTGCCGAATTCATGCGGGTCCCAGACGATGGTGGTAACGCCACGGGCAACCACGGCCGCCGCGTAGGCGGCCGGTGTGACCATCGAGCTTTCGATATGCATATGTGTGTCGATGAGGCCGGGCGAGACAAAAGCACCGGCAGCATCGATGATGCTTGCAGCGTCGCTGCGGCTGGCGGGCTCATGGACGCTGGCGATCAGCGGGCCGACAATGCCAATATCGGCGGCGCGAAGGTCTCCCGTCACCACATCCACCAATGTTCCGCCGGTGATGAGGACGTCGAAAGGCTGGTCACCGCGCGCAGCGGCAACGGCGCGGGTGCGCAGTGCATCGTCGGCAAGATCAGCCGGCTCTCGTATCGGGAATTGCGCACTCATCGGGCGGCCTCCCGGCGCAATGACTCGAGAACGGCAACCTTTGTGCCTTCAGCATCAACGGTTTCGGCGAAGTGCGCATTAAAGGTTTCCACCTTGTCGGCACGCGCCTCGACCACCGTTCTGCCTCGGGTCAAGGCGGAATGAAGCTCAATATCGATCCGCGCCTGCCGCCAGCCGATGAGACCGGACGTGAAGGCAACGGCGGCCACGGGATCATAAAGCGCCATGGCGGCTCGGCCACGGCTGGTGGCGATGCCGATGAAACCTTCCAGCAGATCGGCAATCAGCGCAGCGTTTTTACCGCCGGCATTGCGGATCGGCAGCACATCGGCCGGCGAGGCGGTGACCTTGCGGCAGGCGTCCAGATCGACCATGCGCAGCGGCAGGCCGTGGGAGAGCACGATGGCCAGCGCCTCGGGATCGGCAAAGGCGTTGAATTCGGCCGATGCGGTATGGTTGCCGCTGGTCAGACCGCCACCCATCCAGATGAGATCGGAAACTCTGGCGGCAAGATCCGGCCGGGCAAGGCAAAGCGCGGCGATATTGGTGAGCGGGCCGAGCGCCAGAATGCGCTTTTCGCCTTCCCCCTCCAGCCAGCCGCAGAGCGAGGCAAAGGCATCGCTTTTCGGCAATGCCGGTGCATCCGGCAGGCTTTGGCCGACGGTCGGGATGCCGCTATCGCCAAGGATCGACTGGGCGGTTTCGAGCGCGCCGAGCACGGGCTTGGCACTGCCCTGATGGATCGGCATGGACCAGCCGAACGCGGCAACGGCGCCTGCGGCATTGCCGCAGACCGCCTGAAGCGTCGTATTGCCGAACACCAGCGAAACGCCGTCAATGGCAAGGCCAGACGATTGCACCACCAATATGGCGGCAATGTCATCGAAGCCCATATCGGTATCGATCCACACACCCATGGTCAGTTGAACACCTTGAGACTTGCCGCCTTTTCGACCGGCAGGTCGAAGGCAAGCGTATCACCGATGACATGCGCGGCAAGCGCCGCATCGGTTTCCGCCTTGATGGGCCCGAGCGGCGTATCCAGCAGATATTCGCGGCTGTTGCCGGCAAAGGATGTGCCGCGCACGGTTCCCTGGAAAGGACCTGAACCAAGGGTGACCATGCGCGGCCGCCAGGCCAGTCCAGATGCTGAAGGGACTGGTCCGGGAAGCGGTGTTGTGCCGTTTGCGGTTTTCAGCGCGCCGCTTTCCAGCGCGAAGATGTTTTCAAAGCCGACGAAGTCAGCCACGAAGGAGGAAACCGGTGCGTTATAAATCTCCTCCGGCGTGCCGATCTGCTCGATCTTGCCGCCCTTCATGACGACAATGCGGTCAGCCAGCGCCAAAGCCTCGATCTGGTCGTGGGTGACGAAGATCATCGTCACGCCGGTTTCCTTCTGCACACGCTGCAATTCGGTGCGCATTTCAAGCCGCAGACGGGCATCGAGATTGGAGAGCGGCTCGTCGAGCAGCAGCACCTTCGGCTCCATGACCATGGAGCGCGCCAGCGCGACACGTTGCTGTTGACCGCCGGAAAGTTCGGCCGGCTTGCGGGAGGCAAAATTGGACAAACCCACCGATTTCAGGCCGGAGGCGACCTTGTCCTCAAGCGCCTTGCCGCTCATGCCCTTGAGTTTCAGGCCGAAGGCGACGTTTTCGTAAACCGTCAGATGCGGGAAGAGCGCATAGGACTGGAACACCAGACCCACGGCGCGCTTGTTGGCGGCGACACGGGTAATATCGGCCCCGTCGAGATCGATGCGCCCGCCCGCCACCGGCATCAGCCCGGCAATGGCGCGCATCGTCGTTGTCTTGCCGCAGCCGGAAGGCCCCAGCAAGGCCAGAAGTTCGCCCTTGCGGATATCGAGATCGAGATCCTTGACGGCAATGCTGTTGCCATAAGCGAGCGAGACTTTGTTGAGCGAAAGATAATTTGCGTCAGACATAACGGGAGAACCCCAGAAAACGTTCGGCCATGAAGACGATGCCGATGGAAAGGAAGGCGAGCAGCGACGAAAGTGCTGCAACGGAAGGATCAAAGACGATTTCCATGTAACCCAGCATGTCGATGGGCAGCGTGCGCACGCCGGGGCCGGACAGGAACAGCGACACCGGCACCTGATTGAAACTCGTCACGAAACCGAGAATGAAGGCAGAAAGGATGCCGCCGCGAATATTGGGCAGCACCACCCGGAAAAATGCGCCGAGGCGCGACGAACCGAGCAGCACCGCCGCCTCCTCGATATCCGAGCGCAGATTGTTGAGACTGGCCGATACGACCCTGACCGCATAGGGCAGGATGAGCGCTGTGTGGGCGAGAAACAAAGCAAGCGTGATGCCAATGCCGAAGGGCACGACGAAATAGCGTAGCAGCGCCAGACCAACGATGATGCCGGGCACGATGATCGGCGCGGAAACGATGGTGCGCACGGTCTCGGCAAAGGGCAGCTTGTAGCGCGACATGGCGTAAGAGGCGGGAATGCCGAGGATGAGCGCCGTGAACGTGCCGCCGATGGCAAGGAACATCGACATCGCAAAGCTTTCGCGGAAGCTTTCGACCGTGAAGACCTTGGCGATCCATTTCAGCGAAAAGCCCTGCGGCGGAAAAGCGAGCGTATCGCCGGCAGAAAACGAGGCCGCAACGATGATGAGGAACGGCCCGATGAGGAAACCGACAACGAGAAGAAGCGTGAGCGGAATGAAGAGCTGCCGGGTCATTTCTTGTTCCTTGCGGTGGCGATGCGCTTCAGCAGGATATTGGCGGCAAAGCTCATGACGATCAGGATGAAGGCGATGACGCTCGCGGCAACGAAATTGTTGGAGACCGTCACCTGCTGGTAAAGCAGGGTTTCCAGCATCAGCACCTTGGAGCCGCCGAGAATGGCGGGCGTGATATAAGCCGTCAGCGAACCGGTAAAGACCAGCGTGCCGCCAACGACCAGCCCTTCCTTGGTAAGCGGCAGGATGACCTTCCAGAACACCTGCAACCAGTTTGCGCCGAGAACGCGGGCAGCGGCGATGGTATCCTTCGGCATATTCTCCAGCGCGCTGATGAGCGAGATGATCATCAGCGGCAGGAACAATTGCAGAAGGCCGATGAAAACAGCCGTCTCGGAAAACAGGATGCGGATCGGCGCATCGCTGAGGCCCACCGCCTGCAGCGCCTGGTTGACGATGCCGGTTCTGCCGAGAATGACGATCCAGGCATAGGTGCGGGCGACCGGCGAAATCATCAGCGGCAGTACAACGAGATTGACCACATGGCCCTTCGTCCCCTGCGACAGGTTGACGATGGCGAAGGCCGCTGCATAGCCCACCACCGCCGAAACGACGGTGACGAGCGCGCCGAGCTTGAGGGTGCGCAGGAAAACCGTCTGGTTCAGCGGATCGGAAAAGAAATCGGCGTAGGCCGACAATGTCCAGCCGTCAGCGGTGCGAAAGCCCTCCGACAAAAGCATGAAGACCGGCACAAGAAAAACCGCCGCCGCAAAAATCGCAGCGGGCAAGGCAAGCGCCAGCGCTTCGGCCCGGTTCTGAAACATTGGTTTATTCCCTGAACGGCCACACGGCCGGTTACGGTTGAAGCCGGCGTGCCGGCTTGCGGTCTGAAAAGGTTGGAAAAGCGGTCAGGGGACGACCAAACCGCTTTTCCTGAAACGGGGCGAGCCCTTGCGGACGCTGAAAATCACCCCGTTCCTGACTGAAACTGTCTCGGCTTATTGCCCGACCTTGGAGTTCCACTCCGACAACCACTTGTCGCGGTTATCGAGCGTCACGTCAGACGGAATAAGCTGCAGGCTGCGTGCGGTTTCATCACCATAGGTGATATTGTTCGCCACCTCGTCGGAAACCTTGACCTGTTTGTTCGTCGGGCTGTCCACCAGCTTTTCGGCCAACGCCTTCTGAACGTCGGTCGAGAGCCAGAAATCCATGAATTGCAGCGCCAGTTCCTGGTTCTTCGTGCCCTTCGGCACCACGAGCACGTTCATGCCGCCGGTCTGGCCTTCCTTGGGCGTGGCCCAGGCAAGCGGCAGGTCGAGCTTGGTGAAGGGCGCCCAGGAGAAACGGCCGATTGGCGCTGCCCAGATTTCTTCCTGCTGCATCAGCTGCACCAGCTGCGAGGACTTGACGTAGAACGTAACGATATCGTCCTTCTTTTCGCCCACGGCCTCGATGGCGCCGGAAAGATCAGGCGTGTCCTTGCCGATGGCCTTGCCCAGCATATAGAGCGCCGGCGGGCCCTGATTGGTGGTGACGTTCGGGAAGGCGACGTGATCGACAATGCCGTCCTTGAGGAGATCGGCCCAGCTATCGATTTTCATCTTGTCGGTACGGTAGACGATGGAGGTGGCGTAGAAATTGACGCCGACGCTCATGCCGTCGCCATTCGGGTCCTTGGCGATGTCATAGAGGTTTTCGATATTCGGAACCTTGGACGCGTCGATCTTCTGGATCAGGTCCTTACGGGTGGCGGAAAGTGCATCCGCCATGGAGACGATGGCAAGATCGACCACCGGGTTGGCCTTGTTGGCCTCCATCTTGGCCAGACGTTCGACGCTGTTGCCGGTCTCGACGACCAGCTTGCAGCCGCATTTCTGCTCAAACGGCGTATAGACCAGTTCCTTGAATTCGTCCTGCGCGAAGGCGTAGACCGAAATCGTCAGCGTCTTGTCCTGCGCCTCAGCGGCTCCCATCGTCAGCATCAAGGCCGCGCCCGATGCAAGAATGATCTTTTTCATGGTGTGAGTTCTCCTGCTGTGATTTTTTTGGCTTCAATCGCATCATGCTTTGCTTTGCCGGTGGAGCCGCGCATGATCAGCGCCATCGGTACTTTCGAGATTTCTGCCGTAACATCGACGGCGATGCCGGCTTCGCTGACATCGTCAATCGCACGCAGCAGCGCTCCAACCGCAAGGTCGGCGATGCGGCCCATATCCATGCGCATCGTCGTCAGCGGCGGCGTGACCACGGCCGAGAAAATCAGATCGTCGAAACCTGTGACACTGGCCTCTTCCGGCACTTCGATGCCCTCGCGCTGCAATTCGGTCAGCACCCGCAGCGCATGCAGATCGGAAACGGCGGCAAAAGCGGTGAAACCATCCGCGACCCTGTCGGCAAGGCCAAGCCGGCAGCCCGCACCGCCGGCCTTTTCGATGGCGTCTATCCACAGCGTCTGTGCGACGCAGGCCTTGCCAAGACCATCGCGAATGCCGCCGAGGCGGTCGTTCTGCACGTTGGAATCCCGGTTCTTGCCGACCAGCACCACCTTTTTGTGGCCAAGTGCGGCCAGATATTCGCCAACCTGCCGGCCGCCATCCCAGTGGTCGGCGGCAACAGTGTTTCCGGGGGTCGAGGGGCTGTCGATCACCGCGACAGGACAATCAACATCGGTAATGCGCGTGCCACGGCGGGGAACGATAACCATTCCATCCACGCCGCGCTCGATCAACCGGTTGATGGCATCCGTCTGCATGGCGATCTCACCACGCGAGTCGGCGATCAGCACACCGTAACCGGCAGTCACTGCGGCCTTTTCGATGGCCTGCGCAATCTGTGGAAAGAGAGGATTGGCAATATCGGGCAGAACCAGCCCCAGAACACCTGATCTGCCGGTGCGTAGCGCCCTGCCCGCCGAACTCGGCACATAACCAAGCTCGCTTGCCGTCTTGCGGATGCGCTCCGCCAGATCAGGCGAAACCCGGCCCTTGCCCGACAGCGCATTGGACACGGTTGCCACCGACACGCCGAGTGCCGTTGCTATCGCGCTCAGATTGGTGGCAGGCCGTGAAGACGCCATGATGGACCGAAAGGGCTGATTAAACGTTTAATCACGATAATCGAGCGAAACCGCCCTGTCGAGTCCACTGGACGGCAAAATGGGCGAAAAGCTGGGCATAAGACATAAATGCCCGAAAAAAGTGCGGTTATTTTTGCAGCGGCGAACCGTTCGCCGCATGATAGGCCTCCACCTGCCGCACCAGCCAGTCGCGAAACAGGACGACGGGAACATGATTGGCGCGAGAGAGCGGCGCCACCGCATAATAGGAGCTTGGGCTTTTTGCCTGATGATCGAACGCCTTCAGCAACTGCCGCGATTTCAGCTCGTTGTCGATCAGAAAAAGCGGCATCAGCGCCACGCCAAGCCCAGCGATGCAGGCCTGCGCCACGCTGGAGAATTGCTCGAACCGCATGCCCTGCGGCAGAGCGAGTGAAAGGCCGAGGCTTTCGAACCAGTGGCCCCATGCCCCTGGCCGCGAGGCCATGTGCAGCAACGGCAGGGTGGCGAGATCCCCTGCCTTTTCGACCGGATGCGTATTGAGAAACTCAGGGCTGCATACCGGAGCGACCATTTCATGCATCAGAAAGGTGCTTTCCGCCCCCGGCCAATCCGCCTGACCGATATGGATTGCCATATCCAGCTGTTCACGCTCGAAATCGAACTGGCCGATGCGGGTGGCGAAATTGATGGTGATTTCCGGATGGCTGGAGACGAAATCGGGAATACGCGGCAGAAGCCAGCGGGTGCCGAAGGTGGGCAGCATCGCGAGGTTCAGCGTATTGCCATGCGTTTTGGTCATGAGCTGCAGGGAGGCGGAGCGTATCTCGCCAAGGGCCGAGGCAATCGATTTCGCGTAAGTTTTACCCTCCGCCGTCAGCGCCACACCGCGCGCACCGCGCTCGAACAGGCGCACGCCAAGCTGTTCTTCCAGTGACATAACCTGCCGGCTGATCGCCCCTTGCGTCAGGGCCAACTCATCGGCTGCGGCGGAAAAGCTGCCGAGCCGGGCGACGGAATCGAAGGCGGCAAGCGCACTGGTGGACGGCAGGAGTTTACGGCTGAGAGATGTCATGACCCTATTACTAAAGGTAATGCGAAAATGAGTAAACATGGCTTGTGCCAGCAGGGCCGATTACCAATAATCCGGCCAGCAAATCCGGAGGCATAAAGTGAGCGAACGCGCAGCATTCAATTGGCAGGACCCTTTTCTGCTCGAAGACCAACTGACCGACGACGAGCGGATGATCCGCGACGCCGCCGCCGCCTTCGGCAAATCGGAACTTCTGCCGCGTGTCTCCGAGGCCTATCTTTCCGAAACCACCGAACCGGAACTGTTCCGCCTGATGGGCCGCACCGGCCTGCTCGGCGTTACCCTGCCGGAAGAATACGGCGCGGCCAATGCCAGCTACGTGGCTTATGGCCTCGTCGCCCGCGAGGTGGAGCGGATTGACAGCGGTTACCGCTCGATGATGAGCGTGCAATCCTCGCTCGTCATTCACCCGATCTTCGCTTATGGCTCGGACGAGCAGAAGAAGAAATACCTGCCCGGCCTCGTCTCCGGCGAGCTGATCGGCTGTTTCGGCCTGACCGAGCCGGATGCCGGCTCCGATCCCGGCGGCATGAAGACCCGCGCAGAAAAGATCGCCGGCGGCTATCGCCTGCGCGGTTCGAAAATGTGGATTTCCAACGCGCCGATTGCCGATGTGTTCGTCATCTGGGCAAAATCCGAAGCCCATGACAATCAGATTCGCGGCTTCGTGCTGGAAAAGGGCATGAAAGGCCTCTCCGCACCCAAGATCGGCGGCAAACTCTCGCTGCGCGCCTCGATCACCGGCGAGATCGTCATGGATGGCGTGGAGGTCGGCGAAGACGCATTGCTGCCGAATGTTTCCGGTCTCAAGGGCCCGTTCGGGTGCCTCAATCGCGCCCGCTACGGCATTTCCTGGGGTGTGCTCGGGGCCGCCGAAGATTGCTGGTTCCGTGCCCTTCAATATGGCCTCGACCGCAAGCAGTTCGGCAAGCCGCTGGCCGGCATGCAGCTTTACCAGAAGAAGCTCGCCGACATGCAGACCGAAATCGCGCTCGGCCTACAGGCATCACTGCGCGTCGGCCGGCTGATGGACGAGCACAGGATGGCGCCGGAAATGATCTCCATCATCAAGCGCAACAATTGCGGCAAGGCGCTGGATATCGCCCGCCAGGCCCGCGACATGCATGGCGGCAACGGCATCCAGATCGAATATCACGTCATGCGCCACGCCCAGAACCTTGAAACGGTCAATACCTATGAGGGCACGCATGACGTTCACGCGCTGATCCTCGGCCGGGCGCAGACAGGCATTCAGGCGTTTTTCTGAGGCTTATGGACCGGAGGCGGGGACGGCGTCGGTTAACGGCGAAGTTTCTTCTCACCGTCATTCCGGCTCGAGGCCGGAATGACGGAGGAAGAGTGCGCCCCGGCAAATGTGAGCCAGCCCTTTGAGCCAAGCTCAAAATCGTATCATCGGGAACAATCCCCCTTGAAACAGAAAGGCCTCCGAAGATCGCTTCGAAGGCCTTTTTCTTTTCGAGCTCAGGCGACGGCTCAGAAGGTGCCGCGAACGCCGATGCCGAACATGCGCGGTTCGGTCATGCTGGCCTCAATGCCGCCAATGCCGCGATTTTCCTTCATCAGCGTCGGTGCGCGTTCGTCGAAGACGTTCTTGACGTAAGCGTAGAATTCAAGCTCCTCCTGGAACTTGTAGCTCGCCCGCACATCCGCGATCGTATAAGGCTCGATCGCATAAACGGCCTTGTTATCCGTGTCGGAATAATAGCCGTCGAGATGGCGCACCTGCCCCGAGACGGTGAACTTGTCCGTCACATCCCAGCTGGCGCCGATGGTGAAGCTGTAACCGGGTGACTTGGCGAATTCCTTGCCGAGATAGGCGGAATTGCTGGAAATCTCGTCAATTTCCGTCTTCAGCAAACCGGCGCTGGCCTTGAGCGTCAGATTGTCGAGAACCTGATAATCGGCGCCGATTTCCAGGCCGTAAGCATGGGCCTCTTCGGCATTGACAGTGTAGGATTCGCTGATGCCCGTGGACACGACGATCGGCACGTTGAACTGCGCATCCTTCATGTCCATGTAGAACAGGTTGCCGTTGATCGTCAGAGTGTCATCCAGCAGGCTGGCGCGGGTGAAAAGCTCATAATTCCAGATGGTTTCCTTGTCGAAGGTCCGCCATTTGCTGGTCGTCAGGTCAAATGCGACACCGCCGGGATTGTAACCGCGGCTGATCAAACCACCCACCGTCCAGTCGTCATTCACGGCATAAGCGAGCGAGGCCTTCGGCAGAATTTCAGAGAAAGTCTCGTCATAATTGACCGAACTTCTGCTTGTGGCGCTCAGCGTTCTGTAACCGTTGCGCTGAATCTGGTCCTGCTGGTAGCGCAGACCGCCGGTCAGGGTCCATTGATCCGTCAGGCGATAGCTCAGTTCGCTGAAGAGACCGAGATTGTCCTTGGTGTCGTTGAAGCGCGATGTTCCACGCAGATAAAGCACTTCGTCGGCTTTCGTATGCGCGTAGAAGATACCTGCCACCCCACTCAGCACATCCTCCTGATCACCGAAGGTCACACGGGTTTCGTGGGAGGTGTTCTTGAGGTCGATATCGGCATCGCCGGTATTGGCAATGCCGACCCTGCGCTTGGCGATGGACGAGGAAAACTGCGTCTGGTTGAACAGTTTCACACCATTTTCGAAATCGTAGTTGATGTCGAGAATGCCGGTATTGGTATATTGGCTGAAGCTCGGCATCGTGTTGGTGATGTGGTTCAGGTCCTCGAAGGGACGCGACGCCGCTTCCTGGCTTGGACGGTTGGAGGCGTTATAGGAATAGGTGAGCTTGGTCGAAAGGCCGGGGATTTCCGAGGGTTCCCACAGAAGCTTGAAACGACCGTTGAACTCCTTGAAGTTCTGGTCCGTGCCGTCATGGGCAAAAGCGGAATTGATGTAGTCGATGAAGGTATCACGACCGGAATAATCGATCGCCATACGCGCCGCCAGTTCGTCTTCGATCAGCGGGCCGGAAAAGGCGAAGGAACCGCGCTTCTGGTGATAATTGCCGATCTCGGCCTGATAGCTCGCCTCCGGCGTAAACGTCGGGTCTTTGGTATTGACGAGGATAGCGCCGGCAATGGCGTTCGCACCCTGGGAGGTGGTCTGCGGACCGCGGAACACCTCGATGCTTTCGACATCCCAGATGGAACTCGCGCCATAGATGAACTCGTTATAACCGAGGTAATGGCCGTCGACATTGATCGTCGCGCGCGGCACCGTGCCGGTGAAGAAGGCGATGGAGCCGGTATTCGGTCCCTGCGTGTCCTGTCCGCGAATGATGGGCGCGCTGACATTGTCGGTATAAACGACGTTCGGAATATCCTTGATCGCTTCCGAAACGGTCGGATCGCCGGTCTTTTCCTTTTTGATTTTCTCGCTGGATATGACCGAAACGGACGACGCCGTGTTCTTCATATCGCGCGCCACTTTTTCACCGGTCACGACGATCGGTTTAAGAACTGTCGTTCCCGCTGTCTCAGCCTGCTGATCCTGACCCAGGACCGGCGTTACAAACAGCGTCGCCAGCGTCAGAACGCTGACCCCGTTCATCAAACGACCGTTAGAGCGAAACCCCATAACACACCCCTAAATAAACATGAGTATTAAAGTCATATTCAAGTAACGGATGCGTTATCTGTTTCGCAATAGAGAATACGTTCTGCATTGCGGACAATCGGGGTTCCGTAACGGGATGTGCCATATTTACAACAAAGTTTATCGACCACCCTTAGCACCAAGGCTGGCAAAGCGTCGCAACGGCCTGTTTTCCTGCCAGAAATCAATTCCGATTTCCCGGCCGATGCGTTAGGCATCTCCGATGCCATACAATTTGGGCCGTACAAGGGGAATAGGCTTGAAGGTCATGAATGACGATGCCGATGATCTGCCGGAAAACGAGGGCGAGAAGCGCTCAGCGCTCATTCAATCCGTATCGATCGCGGCGCGTTTCCTCGACCTTCTCGCAAAATCAGATACGGCACTCGCGCTTGGCGAACTGGCCAAACGCGCCGGCACCGGCCGTTCGACCGCGCACCGCTATATGCAGAGCCTGGTGCGGGAAGAACTGGTGACCCAGGACCCCGCAAGCGGTTGCTACGATCTCGGGCCGGCGGCGCTGGGGATAGGCATAAGCGCGCTGAGACGAATCAATCCGGTAGAGACCGCCGGTCGCCAGATGAAAAATCTGGCCTCGCAGATCGGCGCCAGCTGCGGTGTGGCGATCTGGACCGATCGCGGCCCGGCCGTAGTGCAATGGCACAGGAGCGCCAGCTTCTCCATCAGTACCGTAGCGCTCGGTGATGTTCTGCCGCTGGACAACAGCGCCTGCGGACTGGTTTTTCAGGCTTACCTGCCACCGGATAGAATTGCCGCCGTGCGCAAATTGCAGCCGGCCACCTTTCGCGGCTCACGCCCCGAGGCGAAGGTTCTCAACGCCATCCGCGAGGCAGGCGGTGCGGAACTCAACGAGCATCTGTTTTCGGCCCTGACGGGCAAGGCGGCCCCGGTTTTCGATGCCCAGCGCGAAATCTGTTGCGTCGCCACCACCGTATCCTTCCTGGCGACAGCCGAGGCCGAAGGGCATTTTTCGCGACTGCTCGAAGCAGCCACAAAAGCGACGAGCGAATCCGGCGGATCGTAAACCTATTCGGCCAGATGGTCCGCAAATGTGTGGCCGGAATAGCCGGTGCGGAAAAGCCCGGCATCGCCAAGCCTGGGAAGCAGCTGCTCCAATACCAGCCGCATCGAAGCGACAGACCCGCCAGGCACCGCGACAAAACCGTCTATCGCACTGGCCTGCGCCCATTCCCGAATGGTTTCAAAAGCATCCTCCACGGTGCCGATGATCTGCCAGTGGCCAGACCCCATCACTTCCGGCCGTTTCAGCAGGTCTGCGACGCTCAGGGTCTCCCGTTCGATCAGCCGGCGTAAAAGGTTGGCATGGGTGCGGCTTCTCGGTGTTTCAGGCGGCAGCGGCAGATCCGAAGCGGTGACGATCCGCGTGAGCGGCCACTCCGAAAGATCAAGGCCCGTCATATCGCGAATGGAGGCAAAGGCGCGGGCGCGGTTGGCGCGCGCATGGGTCTCCGCAAAGAGTTCCAGCGCCTCCTTTCGGCTGCTCGCCAGATAGAGGCTGAGGCCCGGCATCAGCTTCACCTCGTCCGCCCTGCGGCCATGCCCCTCGGCCCGGCGGCGCAAATCCGCCCTGAGTTCGATGGCCGCCTGCATATCCGGCGTCGAGGCAAAAACCGCATCCGCCACCGACGAGGCGAAATCACGGCCCTCGGGAGAAGCGCCCGCCTGCACCAGCGGAATGCGGCTGGCATGGGCCGGCAGGTTGAGCGGGCCTTTGACGCTGAAATGCGGCCCTTCATGTGCCACCGGCCGCACCAGCGAGGAATCGGCAAACCGCCCGCTTTCCCTGTCGAGCTTCAACGCCTCGTTCGGAAAACTTGCCCAGAGCTGCCGCACCACCTGCGTGAATTCGGCGGCGCGTTCATAGCGCTCCTGCGACGACGGCATTTGCTTGAGGCCGAAATTTTCGTGGCCTTCAAGGGCAGTCACGATGTTCCACCCCGCCCGGCCGTTGCTCAGCCAGTTCAGTGACTGAATCTGGCGAGCAACCACATAGGGTGGCAAAAAGGTCGTCGAAACGGTGGATAACAGGCCGACGCGACTGGTCTCCCGGGCAATTGCGGCGAGAAGCATGGTCGGGTCCATGCTGGCAAATCCGCCGCCGGTCTCCAGCCCCTCGGTACGCAGAAAAAGCGTATCGGGCCGAAACACGAAATCCACATATGCGGCCTCGGCGCGCTGGGCAAGATCGACGAAATAATCGCTGGAAAACACCCCACTTATATCGCTGTCCGCGCGCCGCCACGCCTCGCCACTGAGCCAGGTTGGGGCCAGCGACATACCGACATGGAGCTTGGCTGCGACTGACATGATGCACCTCGATTGAAATAACGGGCAAGAAATCCGCGGGTTGAATCGGCAAATTTCGATTTGTGGAGAGTTTTACTATAGTTTAGTGTCGCTTCAAGATCAGAGCGTCGCGCTTGCCTGAACGGGACCCGTTTTTCGCAAGATCGATATTTAAGTTCAAATACTTATAACGGCTGTGCGGCGTCTCGACGCATGGCCGCATGAATAACAGGAGTTGTATCCGGTGCTTGATGCGACAGACCTTCACGCCAGCTACGGACACGTCCCCGTCTTGAAGGGACTGTCTGCCCGTTTCCAAGCCGGGCGGGTGACGGCGCTGGTCGGCCCGAATGGTTGCGGCAAGTCGACGCTGTTGAAAACCATCATGGGTTTCCTACCTTTGTCATCAGGCAAAATAAGGCTTGGCGAGCGTTCGATCAGCGAAATCGGACGCCGGGAACTCGCCCGCCGTATCGCCTATCTGCCGCAGGAATGCCATTGCCCTGACTATATGACGCTTGGCGAGTTGATCGAGCTCGCCGGTTATGCGCGATACGGTCTTGCAGGCGGCCCGACTGAACGCGACCGGGCGCTTTTTGCCGAGGCGCTGAGGACCGTCGGGCTGGAAGACAAGGCGAAAGCACAGGTCAACACGCTGTCCGGCGGCCAGCGCCAGCGCGCCTTCATCGCCATGGTGCTGGCGCAGGATACCGACGTGATCCTGATGGACGAACCGGTCAACCATCTCGACATGAAGTATCAATATGCCGTTCTCGGCCTCGTGCGCGAATTGACCGACAGGCACGGCAAAACCGTTATCGTCGTGCTGCACGATCTCAACCTCGCCTCCACTTTCGCTGATGATGTCATCATGCTGAAAGCCGGACGGGTTCTGGCGTCAGGGCCGATTGAAAAAACGGTCACCCCTGAAAATGTCGCGGAGGTCTTCGATCTCGAAGCCGATATCTTCTCCCGTCAGGGACGGCTCATCTGCGTGCCCCGGCTGGAGCGGCAGGAACAGGCCATTCCGGCATGACCTCGAAAATAACGCTGATTTTTGCCGCCGCGCTGCTGCTGGCCGCCATTCTCACTATTAATTTGCTCGTTATGAGCGGCGACATGCCGCTTGCCGAAATCGCCGCAACGCTCTGGCGCGGCGAGGCCGACACCTATGAACAGTCGGTACTTCTCTACCAGCAGATCCCGCGCTCGCTGATCGCGATTTACGTGGGCGCCACCACCGCCGTCAGCGGCTGCGTGCTGCAGGGGCTTGTCCGCAATCCCCTCGCCTCGCCCTCCACTCTGGGCCTGAATGCCGGCGCGACGCTTTTTGTGGTTGCCGGCGCGCTGGTGTTCGATTTTTCTCCGGAGGTGCAGGGATTAGCGGCACTCGTCGGCGCCGGTCTCGGCTTTGGCGCCTGCTTCCTCGTCGCCCGTCTTGCCGGTCGGTCGAACGATCCGCGCGGCCTGTCGCTCATCCTCGCCGGTGCCCTGGTTTCGATGCTGCTGATCGGCGTGACCAATGCCCTGCTGTTATCAAACCCTACACGGCGCAGCGAATTTCTGAGCTGGGTGGGCGGCAATATCAACCACGTCTATGCCGCGCGGCTCATCGATTTCTGGTGGATTGGAGCCATTGCGCTGGCGATATTGTTGTTGGTCGCCCGGCCGCTGACGCTCGTTCTGCTGGGCGCGGAAAAAGCCGCCTCCGCCGGTGTGAACGTGACAAGTATTTCCCGGGTCGCGCTTTTTGCCACCATGCTGGCATCGGGCTCGGCGGTGGCGATCTGTGGCCCGATTGGCTTCGTCGGCCTTATCGTGCCGCATATGATCCGACCGCTGGTGGGGGTGAATTTCACACTCGCCCTACCGGCCTCCGCTCTTGTCGGCGCAGGGCTCTGCGTGCTGGCCGATCTTGGCGCACAGACCCTGTTTGCGCCTTATGTGGTCAATACCGGGCTGTTCATGGATCTGCTCGGAGGCCTCGTCTTCATCGTCATCGTCAAGCGCTTTTATCTTTCGCCTTCGCAGAGGGGGCTGTCATGAAACGGCATTTCGCCACCGACGGCAAAGCGGTACTCAGGCTGCCGAGCGGCCTGCAAATCGGCATCGGCAATCTGAAGGCCGGCCTCGCGCTGGTTGGATTGGCGCTTGTGCTCGCCGCCATATCCGTTAGCCTCGGCAATACTGAAACAGGTTTATTCGACCTTTTGCACGGCCTTGCCGGCGGGCATCTGGGCGACGATCAGGCCTATGCGCTGTGGACGGTGCGGCTGCCGCGCATTCTGCTCGGCTTCATGGCCGGCTGGAGTGTGGCATTGGCAGGCGCCATGCTGCAATCCGTCGCCCGCAATCCTCTCGCCGATCCCGGCCTGTTCGGTCTGAGCCAGGGGTCGATGACCACTATCATGCTGCTTCTGGTGCTGGTGCCGGCCGCGCCAAAAACCATGGTAGCGCTTGCGGCCGTCGGCGGCGGTCTGGCAGTGGCCTTCCTCCTGATCGCCCTCGTTGGACGTGAACGCTCCAGCGGACTTGCCATTCTGCTGATGGGGATAGCGATAGAATCCGCCCTTTCATCCGTCTCCTCTGTGCTTTTGCTCTACACGCCGGCGGAAACTTCACTTTCACTGGCCGACTGGATGGCGGGTTCGCTGTTTCAGGCAAGCTGGTCCACCAATCTCGTTTTTGCGCCCCTCTTTGCCGCAAGTCTCGCCGGCATCTTTCTGCTCGGTCGGGCACTTGCGGTCTTCGATCTCGGCAACGAGATGGCCATGGCGCTTGGCGAAACCGTCAGGCATTCGCGCCCGCTCGTCATCGTTTTCGCGGTCATCCTCAGTGCCTCATCCGTCACCGCGGTCGGCCCGCTCACCTTTCTCGGCGTCATAGCCCCGCATCTCGCCACTTTCGTTTCGCCCGCCGTCGGCCGCGCCAGGCTTTTTCTCTCGGGGCTCACCGGCGGCATATTGGTGGTAACCGCCGATACGCTGTCGCGCGGGCTGGTGGCTGATACGCCGATGCCGATCGGCCTTGCACTGACGCTGATCGGTGTACCGCTTTTCATCCTCACGCTGCGCCTGCAGGCGCTGCGCAGAACCAACAGCCATTGAATGAACTGAATAAAGGGAATGCCATGCGAATTGCCATCCTACTCGCCGCCTTTCTGGCCGCTGGAACGAGCCTTGCCGCCGAGCGCAACGTGACCGATGCCGCCGGCCGCACCGTCTCCGTTCCGGAAAAGCCGCAACGCATCGTTGTCATGCATGAGCCGCTCCTGGGCGTGCCGCTGATGGATCTCGGCGCCAATGTGGTTGGCGCCTATGGCCGCAATAGCGACGG
This sequence comes from Agrobacterium sp. SUL3, assembly GCF_001263295.1. Taxonomy (NCBI): domain Bacteria; kingdom Pseudomonadati; phylum Pseudomonadota; class Alphaproteobacteria; order Hyphomicrobiales; family Rhizobiaceae; genus Agrobacterium; species Agrobacterium sp. SUL3. Next base: position 259,357 of record NZ_KQ414503.1, on the reverse strand, counting down.
CAAATTCGCCACCGCCGTCGATTTTATCGATACCGTCCTTGGCGAAGGCCGCACGAAACCCAAAGGTTTTGGCGCTGTCGGCCAGATTGATCTCGAAAAGCTGCGGGCGCTGCGACCGGATCTGATCGTGGCAACGGAAATGGATGGCGGCAAGGCCGAACAGCTTTCCACCGTCGCCCCCGTCTATCTGCAAAAGGTCAGCACCGGCCATGCCTATGGTTTCAGCGTGGAGGAGAATCTTGCCGGTCTCGTGGGACGGAGCGACGCTTTCGCCGAACGCCGGAAGGCCTATGACACCAAACTTGCCGCCGTCAAAAAGACGCTGGGCGAAGATGTCAAAGGCAAGACCTATCTGGCGATCCTGCTGACCGACCAGATCAATGCGGTTGGCGACATGTCCGGCGCGGTGCAGGCACTGGAGGATCTGGGTTATGCCCGGCTAAAGATCGATAACGCCGCCTCTTCCGGCGGACTTGGCTCCACCCTCACCATGCCGCTGAGTGCCGAGGCTTTCGGCAAGCTCAATCCTGATCTGCTGGTGGTGATGAACAGCTATACGAGCCCTGCGCGGGGTGAGGCCGGAACGCGCGCGGCACTGGAAAAGATCATTCCCGGCTGGGAACGTTTCGTGAAACCGGCCCGCGAAGGCAGGATCGTGTTCCTCGATTCCACCAGGGTCACGACGCCTTCCATTCCCAGCGCCCTGCACACGCTGGACGCGGTGGAAGGCTGGGCGGCCCGCCCCTGATTTTCTCGAAAACGGCGAATACCGGCGCGTACTTCATGCGCCGGCTATAAACTTGAGTTTTTATGTAAAGTTATATTGCGACAGCCGGAAGCGCCTGTTATGGTTTGCACATCTTGACGCAACGATGCCGGATTATCGCGCCGGATAACACTTCCGATTAGCGATCATCCCGCACGCCGATCCGGGACAGCGAGACAGCCGAACCCGTCGGCAACATCCCACGAAAGACAACAGCATGAGCATAACCGACAGCATTGAAACCGCCGTTCCGGACCGTACTCCGAAACGTCATCGCCACGCCGTCAAGCTGCGCTGCCTCGATGTTGCGCGGGTGGAACAGCTCAGCCGGTCCATGGTGCGCATCGTCCTCACCGGACCGGAACTGGAGGGTTTTGCCAGCTTCGGTTTTGACGACCACGTCAAGATGTTCTTCCCGCTTCCCGGCCAAACCGAGCCGAACCTGCCGGTGATCGGCCCGAACGGCCTTGAATTCCCGGAAGGCGCGCCGCGCCCGCTGGCGCGCGATTATACGCCGCGCAGCTTCGATGCCGAAAAGGGCGAACTCGCCATCGATTTCGCCACCCATCATGACGGCCCCGCCAGCAACTGGGCAAAAGCCGCCAAAGTGGGCGACAGGGGGTGGATTGCCGGTCCACGCGGCTCTTTCACCGTTCCCTTCACCTATGACTGGCATCTGCTGATCGCCGACGATACCGGCCTTCCTGCGCTGGCCCGACGGCTTGAAGAAATGCCTGAAGGCACACGGGCCGTGGCGCTGATCGAGGTCGAGACGGATGCGGACCGCCTGGACATCGCCACGAAGGCTGACGCTTCGATCGTCTGGGTGACGCAAAACACCACAAGCGGAACCGATCACGACGCATTGACGGGCGCGCTGCGCAAACTCGATCTGCCGAAGGGCGATTTCTTCAGCTGGGTTGCCTGCGAATCGAAGACCGCAAAGGAGATTCGCGCCCTCCTGATCGAAGAATTCGGCGCAAACCCCAAATGGACACGCGCCTCCGGTTACTGGCGGCGGGGCGCCAGCGGCGTGCACGATCATTTCGATGAATGAACCGGCAATCACGTCGGGTGTGATGCGGGAGGCGGGAACGATGCTGACGGACCTCAAGGCCCTTCTTGCCGGAGTTCTGGAGGATGAGGTGCGCGATATCGAACCGGGGGACAACCTGTTCGGTCATGGGCTTCATTCGCTTGCCCTCATGCGCCTCATCCCGCCGCTTTCGCAGCTTGCCGGAACGCGTCTCGACTATGACGACCTGGCCCGGCAGCCCACGCTTGCTGCCTGGCAGGCGTTGATCGAACGGGCGCGCGTGGGAGGCTGACCCCCGCCAACAGGATTTTTCGCGCCCGGCGCGATGTCCCTGAACATTTTCCAGAACATGTCCAAGGAGAGGACCATGGCAGCAGACAATACGCGTATGCTCGCACGTCGCATCGAAGAAAGCTTTGACAGAGGCGACGCAGTACCGCCGAGCCAATACGAAGAGCGGATCTGGTTTAAGCAGTTTCAGGATCCCGATCAGGTCTTCCGGCATCTTCTCGCCTACCGCATCGGCGAAGAATGCGACCTGTTGCGCCTGACCGCAGCGCTGAAGACGATTTGCGAAGCCTGGCCCGAGCTTCGCGCACGCTTTGCCTTCGGAGAGGATGGCGCCCTTTCAAAAAATATCGAAACCCTGTCCGCATCCGATGTGCAATTGCTGCAGGTGCCATCATCAGCAGAAGCCCTCGCCCTTCTGCACGACCTTCAGGCAAGGCCCTTCGATGCCGAAACAGACCCGTCCTTCCAGGCGGTGGTACTATTGAATGAAGGGGAAATCCTGCTGGCCTTTCTGGTCCACGGCCTGCTTGGCGAAGTTCTCTCGCCAAAGATATTGCTGGATGGCATTTCCGCCGCCTATGCCGGTGAGACACCGAAGCCGCTTTCCGCTCGCAAGTTCGAAGATGGTGGCATCAACCCGCTTCCACTCGGCTGGCTGCAGCGCCCGGTCTCCGGCTCAGCCATCGTGACGTTGCGGCAAAACAGGCTGGAGAGGCCGGCAAGCCACAGCCACGGCGTCGATCTTCCCGCCACCCTGCTCGGCCTCAACGGCTCTACTGCGACGAATGCGCTTCTGGCGCGTGCCGGTGCGCGTTTCGCTCTGTTCCTAGCGGCAGGCGACGGTCCGGAAACCGTGATGCTCCGCCTGCACCCCGACGCCCCCACACCACCTTCAGCGGAGGCTGCATCACGGATATCGATCTCGCGTCACCAATCGCCCGAACAGGCTGAAAAAGCCGTACTGGCTGGACTGGAACAGCGAAACGACAATGATGACGAGCCCGCCACCTTCACACTTCATGCGCTGGCGGCACCCGTTCAGCCCGTATCGGAGCATGGCCTCCAGTTCGAACCCCTGCTCCTGCCCTCCCTGCAATCCGGTCTTGGTCTCACCCTTGCCGCCGGCCCGACAGTCGCCGGTGACATCCGTCTCGAACTGACGGGCGGTAAGGAAATGTCGCCGCATGCGACGGCCTTCCTGCTGGAGCGTTTCGTCAGCCATCTCGAAGGCGGCGCAGATTTTTCCGCCATCGTACCTCAAAATGCCTCCGCAACACCGGAGCAGGCGGCTCGCCTATCCACCGGCCTTGGCGATGACGCCACCACCGCGACCATCCTTGCCGAATTCCGCGAGGCGCTTGCCTCACCCGATATGGGCCCGGACGACGATTTCTTCGATTTTGGCGGTCATTCGCTGATCGCCACCCGCATCATCGGACGTCTGCTCAGCAATCACGGCATAGAGCTGCGTTTCAACGACCTTTTCAGCTATCCAACCGCCGCCGCGCTTGCCACACAGGCGACCCGCCTCGAAACTGCAGCGCCCGCACATGCGCAAGCAACGGAAACCGGCTCGTTGACCGCGCCGCTTTCTCTGGCGCAGATGTCGCTCTGGAAGGCCTATGCCGCCTTCGGCTTCGGCGACATATTCAATATCCCCTTCGCGCTCGATTTCCTTGGTCCCGTCGATGAAAACGCTTTCGAATGCGCCTTCCTCGACATCATCGAGCGCCATCCCGGCCTGCGCACCCATTTCTACGTCGAAAACGACACGGTTCTGCAGAAGATCGTGCCGATGCATGACCTGCCCGGTTACAAGTGGTTCTGGACCAGTGAAGAAAGCGAAGGTGTGGATCGGCATGCGGAAGCCGGCTGGCGGTTCGATCTTGAGCGTGAACTGCCGATGCGGCTGCGTTTCCTGCGTGATGCGCAGACCGGCAGGCAGGTGCTGTCCTTCCTCTTCCATCACATCGTGCTGGACGAATGGTCAGTGAACCTGATGATGGACGAACTGACAGAAGCCTACCGGGCAAGAGCGGCGGGCAAGGCCCCGATCTTTGCAACCAAACCTGCGCCCTTCCATGAATTCGCCAGAAAACAGGTGGCCTCAGGCGTCAATGCCGGCCACCTTGCCTACTGGACCGATATGTTGCGGGATGCGCCGAAAGGCCTTGCCCTCAACGGACAGGATGGCACGCTGCACGAGGCACCGCAGGACGAAGCACCGGCGGGCGGCTGGGTCGAATTCAAGCTGGAAAAACACGTCAGCGACGGGCTTTACGCCGTTGCCAAGCAGAACAGCGCCTCGCTGTTCAACGTGGTTTACGCCGCCATAGCCGCATCGCTGCGTCATCTTGGCGGATTGAGCGATCTCGTGGTCGGCACCTCGGCTTCGGGCCGCACCGATAGCGGTTATTTCGATACGATCGGTTATTTCACCACGGTCGTCGCCCATCGCGTGCGTTTCGACGAGACCATGACCGTCGGCGACCTGATTTCTTCGGTGAAGAACACCATCAACGGCTCGCTGGAACATAGCGAAATCCCGATCGATCTCGTCGAGGAGGCGCTTGGTATGACACCGGGCCGAGACCATCTGTTCGAGGTCTTCATCCAGATCCACGCCAGGAACAAGCTGAACGGCACGCTTGCCGGACCGGATGGCAAGCCGGTGGAGTTCCGCCAGATCGACCCCGACAAGCACGAATCCATGCTGGGGCTGCAATTCGAGGTGATGGAAGAAATGATCGGCGGCGAGCGCTCCATTCGCGTGCTGATGAGCTACCGTTCGGACCGCTACGGCCCTGACGATGTCGAGCGGCTGCGCAACACCACCAGCGGCGTCTTCAGCCGCTTTGCCGAAGCCGGCGCTTCGAACAGGGTGTTGGCGACGCTCGCCTGAGCTGCACTTGTGCAAGGAAAACCCGGCTTTGCGGCGCAGAGCCGGGTTCAGTTCGTAGACGAAGTCCTGAAAGCCCGTTTCCGTCATGCTCGGGCCTGTCCCGAGCATCTGCAACGCCTCGATTTTATTGGACGTGATTAGATCCTCGGCACAGGGCCGAGGATGACGTGGAGTATAGGGAAAGCGTTGTCGGCCGTCCCCTCAAACCACCAGACGGACGCTCGAGGACGCCTCTTCCGCCGCAAGCGTCAGCGTCTCCCCGTGCAATATGGCATCGAGGAACACTGGCAATTCCTCCCGGTAGCGGGCGAAATCCTCGGCCTCCGTCAGTGCAGAATCCGCATCGATATGCAGGTTCAGATCGCTGCCGTCATCCTCGCCGCGGAAGGTGAGATTGAAGCCGTCTCCCGGACCATTGGCGAGAATATGCCGCGAGACGCCGAGCCCGGTAAAGACCGGCGCGCTGAAGGGCAGCACATTGATGAGCGGCGAAAAGAAGAAGCGCCGGCCCTTCGATATTTCCCGGTCGGCAGCGATCTGCTCAATGCGGTAACGGCCATGCAGGCGCTGCCTGCGCAGATTGGCGGCATTGCGCGCCAGAAATGCGCTCACGGTTTCCTGCGGTTCGATCGTGAGATGGAAGGGCAAAATATTGACGAGCATGGCCGGCATATGCGCACCGACGCTGCCCCAACGGCTCATGAAAGGCAACCACAAGGTCAGCACGTCACGGTCCGGACGGGGTAAAACCCGGTGCAGATAAAGGCCGGACAGCAGCACCAGAAGGTCAGGCCAGCCGATTTCCAGACGGCCGGCTATCTGCTGTAGCCTCGTGCTGAAACCCTGCGGCAAGGCCGCATCGGCATGCAGGCCGCCGCCGCCATAATCCTCGCAATCCTTGTCCAGCACGGGCAGATCGGCGGATGCGACGAGATAGGCCTCCCAGAAGTCCCGATCCTTCTCGAAACGGCGGCTCTGCCTGTAGGCATCTTCTTCGGCAAGGAAACTGGCGAAGGGGTGGAAATCCGGTCCCGCTTCGCCCTTGCCGCAATAATATCCGTAAAGCTGGCCGCAGCGCTGCTCCACCAGCGTCAGCCCATAGCCATCAACGACGATGTGATGGGCGCGAATATACCAGAGGTAACGATCATCGGAGATGCGGAAGAGAAGCTGCGCGGAAAGCCTGTCGGTTCTGAGGTCCAGCTTCGCCTCCACATCGACGTTCATGCGTCGCAGCGCCTCTTCAAAGGGCGCCGGATCGGTGCGGAGATCGACAAGTTCAACCACCGGGGCATGGCCGGCATCGCAGCATTGCTGCGGCGTCTCGCCATCCTCACCGATACGAAAACGGATCGACAGAACCTCGGATTCGCGCACCGTGCGGGCGATCGCCTGAAGGAGCGCGCTTTCATTCACCGCACCGGAAAGATCGATGTAGTGGGCGACCGTGGAAACCGGCTCGTCGGGATGGAAGGAGAATTCCTCCCAGAAGTCGAGTTGCGGCTGGGTCAGCGGAAGCCAGCCGCCGGCAGGATCGATATGCGCCATCTGTTTTTCCTTGAACTATTCCTGTTGTCGGATGCTGCCCGAAATGCCTGGGTTCAGGCCGCTTCCGCAGCCAAAAGCGAAAGAACCTGCCTGGCATTGCGGCACCGCAGGAGCTGTTGTGGCGTCAGTTCCACACCGAAAACGGTGTGGATTTCCGCTGAGACGGTTTTCAGATGCGATGGCAGGAGACCGAGTGCGAGCAGATCGCTGCTCGCATCCACATTCCCCGGTTTTTTGCCCAGCACACCGAGATAGATATCCAGCACCCGGCGGTCGTCCTGATTGACGGCAGCAGCTGCCGGTGCGGAGATTTTTACCGGTTCCGCACCGCCGGCCACCGCCATCAGCAACTCGCGGGCGCGGCGGCGATCCGGCTTGCCATTGCCCGAAAGCGGCACGTCGTCAACCTTGAGAAACCGGCCGGGCACATGCGATTCCGGCAGATGGCTGCGGGCGAAATTGCGCAATTCAGCGGAGGACAGTTCGAGGCCGGCTACGGTAACATAGAGCACTCCAATGGCCGCCTCGCCCTTCTGCTCGACGCCATAATCCACCACCAGCACCCGCTGGATGGCAGGATGACGGATGAGTTCGTTTTCCACATCCGGCAGCGAGACGCGTACGCCCCGCACCTTGACGTAACCATTAACCCGGCTGGCAAACATGATCTTGCCTTCCGGCCGGTAACGGCCGCGATCTCCGGTGCGGAAGGCGCGTACCGCGTTTCCTTCCGGATCATCAACCGTGACGAAATCCGTCTGGGTGATGGCCCCGTCCTCCAGATAACCGATCGCCACATTCACGCCCACCGTATGGATGCGGCCAACGACACCGGGAGGGCAATGCTGGCCCCGATCATTGAGGATAAAATAACGATTGGCCGGCAGGGGATGGCCATAGGGGATGGCCGAGACATCCTCCGCAACGATCTCGTGCCAGATGCTCCATATCGTCGTTTCGGTTGGGCCGCCGAGCGATATCAGCCGCAGATCGGGCTGCAGCCGGCGCAGTTCCTCGATGATCATGGGTTTGATGTAATCGCCGCCCTGCGCCACGAGCCGGAGCGAAGCAAGCTGGTCGCCACGGCGGCACGACAGAAGCATTTCGAGGATGGCCGGCACCGAGCACCAGAGCGTCACACCGTGTTCGGCCACCAGTTCGTTCCAGCGGACCGCATCCTTTTCCTCGCCCGGTTCCGGCAGCACCAGCGTCGCACCCGCAGCCAGCGCGCCGAAAACATCGAAGACCGACATATCATGGTGCAGCGGCGTGACCGAAATAAACACGTCTTTTTCCGTCACCGCCCATTCAGCAAGCGTGCTGCCGATGACATTGGCGGTGGCGCGGTTGGAAAGCACGACGCATTTCGGCTTGCCGGTGGTACCTGACGTGTAGAGATAATAAGCCGGCTCTTCGCTGTGAGACAGCGCCGCCATCTCCGCCGTAGCAACGGGCGTTCCGACCGGTGCGGGCGTGGCGAGCAGCACCGCCGGATCGACAGCTTCAAAGCCCTGCGGAACATTGCGGGCGACGATGATGGCCGGGCGGCAATTTGTCAGCAGATAGTGCAGACGGTCTTCCGGCGAGCTGGCATCAACAGGCACCCAGATGGCGCCTGTCAGTGCTGCGGCGAGTGTGATGGCCGTATGTTCAGGGCTGCGTGGCAGGCACACCGCCACGACATCTCCTCGGCCGATATTTCGGGCCTTGAGGCCTGCCATTGCCCCAGCCACCATCTCACCGAGTTCACCGTAAGCGATACGCCTTTTGCCGCTGACGAGCGCGGTGCGCGAAGGATCACCCTCGAAAAGATGCGCGGCGATCCGTTCCAGAAAAGGTGGGCAGACGAAGCTCCGCTCGTCGCTATTCAGCCGATAATGGGACAGGTCGACAATATCGCGCGCTTTGAAAGCGTAAGCGCCGTTATCCGTGATCGCGGCAATCGTGCGCTCGATGGCAGCGAGAATATTCCCGACCATCGCGGCATCGATCGCCTCTTCGGCATAGTCGATATCGAGGACGAGATCACCCTGCGGGTTTTGTGAAAAGCGGAAATCCAGTGCCACCTGCGGCGTCTGTGTGAGACCGTCCGTCCAGCGCATGGTCGATTCGGGCGATAGCGTCGGCCAACTCAGGCCATTGGTGATGACCACCGGCAAGGCAAGCCCGCCCGCATTGGCGTTGAGAAGCACACGATTGAGATCGATGCCGGAAAAAACAAGGTGGTTCAGCCCTTCCAGCACATCCGTCTGCAGGCCTGCCGCCCGCTCGGCAAAATTGCCCTTGGCTCCATCCCATTTGACCGCGATGAAGCTTGAGCGATTGGCAAAAGCTCCTTCCACCTGCGGCGCAACGGGAATGCCGACAACAAGCGCGCCCTCGTTCAGCCATAGCGACAGCACATCGAGGATCACCGCTGTCAGTGCCGAGTTCTTGAACAGCCGCTCCTTTGCGCCGATGCGTGAAAAGGCGGCGAAGCGCTGCTTTTCCACCATCAGGCTTTGGCGGCTGTAGCGCGAAACGGAAATGGTTTCGAGCGCTGCCTTCCATGGCAGTTGCGAGGGCACCTCGGCATCTTTCAGCTTGTCAGCCCAATAGGCGGCGTCCTCGGCGCGAGCCGCCGCAATATCCACCTGCGGCGTGGCGACAGCACCAGCGGTCTCCAAGGGCAGAACGCCGTCGAAAAGTTCCGCCGCCAGGCTGGCGATAGCCCGCCCGTCGAGGATGAGCGCATCAAAACGCAGGAAAGCCGCGACACGGTCAGCCGTTGCCTCACCCACCGGCAGGCGGAAGACCGTGACCTGCCAGGGAGAGGCGGCAAGATCGAAATGCGCATGGGAAAAGTCACGGCGCACGGCGTTCATCCGCGCTTCCGCATCGACAGGAGACAGGGCGGAAAGATCAACAATATCAAGGTTGATATTCGGCTCGTCGCTGACGACCTGCACCAGACGCCGCTCGTCGATGCGGGTGCGCAGGCTCTCATGTCGCTCCACCATTGCGGCGAGACGTGACTGAAGCAGGGCCGGGTTGATGCTGCCGCGATATTCGCGAAACTCCTGCATTGCCACGCCGCTGAGCGGCAGATGGGTGCCACGACCAAGAAGATAGGCCTGTTGCAGGGGCGAAAGCGGACGTTCCATCAGTTTTCCTTTTGTCTCGGCTGTGGCTTTCGGCACCTGTGCGCCGAATAGCTGCGCATTCGCGGAAACGAGATCGGGGCTGGCGGCCAGTTGGCGAAGAAAGGCAGTGTAGGTTTCGAACAGGGCGCGCAGCCAGCGTTCCGGCAAGGCGTCCAGCCGCACATCCCAGTTGATCAGCAATCCGCCATCGAGCGCCGCGACCTGCGCATCCAGTGCGACCCCCGGCCCCTGCGAGACGGTGTGGACCATCTGACCGAATACCCGCCCAACCCTCTCCGAAAACAGCTCTCCTCCCGCCAGATCGACACCGGCGGTAAAGACGACTGGCGAGTTCTGCAAACCACCGCGCAGACGGGATAGGTCACGCATGACGCTGACGCCCGGATAGGATTGATGGGCAAGACGGTCGTTCATCCCGTTGAACAGCCGTCGGAGCAGCGCTTCGAGGCTTTCATCCGGCCTGATATCGATGCCGAGCACCAGCACATTGGAAAATTCGCCGACGATGCCATCGACCCCTTCCACCAGCGGCGTGCGCCAGAAAGCCGGGACGGAGAGCCTGAACTTTTGTGCCTGTGTCGCCTGCGACAGCGCCACGGCGAAAATACCGAGCAACAGGGCCGATGTCGTCACCGAGCAACGCCGCGCCGCCTGTTCCAGACTGCCTCGTTCGGCCGCTGAAAGCATGGTGGCAAAGCGATCCGTGTGAACGACACGCGTAGCGTCATTGGGAAAAAATGGCAGCGGCGGCGCATCAGGAATATCCGCAATATGTTGCCGCCACCACGACCGGTCCCTTTCACGCAGGGTCCTCTGGTGCGGATCGGAGGCAAGCTGCTTCGCCCAGTCGAAAAAGGATGGCGTCACCTCTCCCGATAGCGTGGCTTCGTCTTTTCCTTCACCCTCTTCGTAAAGCCGGGCAAGGTCCTCCATCACGATCCGGACGCTGGCCGGATCGATCGCCAGCATGTCGGTGTCCACATGCAGCCGGCTGCGTCCCTGCGGTAACAGGCTGAGCGAGATCGCGGCGGGTGAGTCATTGCGCAGATCGGTTTGTCGATGGCTCCAATCCCGCCGTTTTGCCTCGAGCCGGTGCACAAGCGCCTCCGAATCGAGCGCGGTCAGATCCTCTACATCAAGGCGGAGCGGCCTGCCGGCAGGATCGACGGATTGACGCCCTTCCGCATCGATCCTGAGGCTCAGCGTGGGGTGACGCCGGCAAAGCCTTTCGACCGCAACAGCCAGTCTTTCCACGTCAAACGCCCGCCCCTCGAACTCAAGATAGAGATGGGGCGTAACTTTTCCGAGTATCCCATCCGCCTCGCGTCCGACCCAATAGGCCACCTGCATCGGGGTTAAATTTAGCATGTGAGTTTGCACCGATTGACAAAACATGATTATCATAATCAAGTATATGCCATCGTCAACCACTCGAACAGGAGGCATCCCATGAAAACGGGAGCACTCAGGACGAATGACGTCGAATCCGACGAAATTACTGATTTTAATAGAGAATTTTTATTCACCTCCGGCACGGGGCAATTGCGGGCCGAAGGGATTCGCGAAAGGATAACCCTTCCAGCCCGCGGTGGCGAAGACATGGAAAGCCCTTTGCAGCAGGCGATTAAAGGCGCTTTTGAACGGGCACGCCGGGCCGGACAGGACAATCCGATCGCCATCGGCGCAATCCCCTTCGATGTCAGCGAACCATCATGCCTTTACATCCCCAACAACTATGAGTGGAGTCCGCGCGACGCGGTTCCGGTTGCCACTGATTCGGCCATGCCGGCGCTTGTCGGCCAGAACAGCCTGCCGGACGAGGCTGGTTTCAAACATGCCGTCGAGCATGCCATTCTCAATTTCCGCCATTCCGAAGTGCGCAAGGCGGTGCTTTCCGTCATGCGTGAACTGACCTTCGTCTCCGAGGTCAATGTCGAGAGATTGCTGGCCAGCCTCGCCAAGCAGAATCGCGAGGGTTACCAGTTCCGTATTCCGCTTCCGGATGGCGGCGACCTGATCGGCGTCAGCCCGGAACTGCTTATCCGCAAGCAGGGTGAGAAGATCATCTCGAACCCCTTGGCCGGATCGGCAAAACGCATGACCGACCCGGTGGCGGACAAGGCCAATGCGGACCGGCTTTCGGCATCGGAAAAAGACCATTATGAGCATAGCCTGGTGATCGAGGATATCCGCTCGCTACTTTCGCCATGCTGCGCGGAACTCGACGTTCCGGAAAAACCCTCCCTCATCAATACGGCCGCGCTCTGGCATCTTTCGACGCGCATCGAAGGCCGCCTCGCCGATCCCGAGACCAACGCGCTGCAACTGGCGTGCCTGCTGCACCCGACACCGGCCGTTTGCGGTTTCCCGACCGAGCGCGCCCATCGCCTCATCCGTTTCGTCGAACCCTTCGAGCGTGGCCTGTTCACCGGCATGGTGGGCTGGACGGATGCCCAAGGTAACGGCGAATGGGTAGTGACAATCCGCTGCGGCACCGTGCAGCGCCAGACCGTGCGGCTTTTCGCCGGCGCCGGCATCGTGGAGGCCTCGGAACCCGAATCCGAATGGGCCGAGGTGCAGACCAAGCTCAAAACCATGCTGAATGCCTGCGGTCTCTCCGCCTGAGCACGACCGAACTTTCCCGGGGACAAACCATGACAATCGAATTTTCACGCTGGCCCGACGATCTGGCGCGCCGATACCGCGAGCGCGGCTATTGGATCGACAGGCCATTGAGCCGCATCCTCGCCGAACAGGTGCAACACCGGCCGGATGCAACGGCGCTGATCTGCGGTGATCGCCGCTTCACCTATGCCGAACTCGACCGGCAATCCTCCAATCTCGCAGGCCATCTTGCGGCCGCAGGCATCGGCAAGGGCGATACCGCGCTGGTGCAATTGCCTAATATCGCCGAGTTTTATCTCGTCTTTTTTGCATTGATCAAAATCGGCGTTGCACCCGTCAACGCGCTCTTCAGCCACCGTCGGCTGGAAATGACCTCCTATGCAGAACAGATCGCGCCAAAACTGGTGATTGCCTCTCGCAGCCATGAGCTTTTTGCCAATGACGCGTTCCTGGACGGGCTTAAGGCTTCCTCTCCACATCTTTCCCTGACCCTGTTGCTGGGCGCGACGAAACCGCAGCGCAGCCTTGAACGGATGCTTGCCGCGCCTGCGGAAAATCCGCCCGCCTACGCCCCTTCGGCGGCGGACGAGGTGGCTCTGTTCCAGCTCTCCGGCGGCAGCACCGGAACGCCGAAACTGATCCCCCGGACGCATAACGACTATGATTACAGCGCACGGGCCAGCGCGGAGATTTGCGAACTCTCGCCGCAGACCCGTTTTCTTTGCGCCATTCCGGTGGCGCATAATTACCCGATGAGTTCACCCGGTGCGCTCGGTGTCTTTCACGCCGGAGGCACTGTGGTCATGGCCGCCAATCCGGAGCCGCTCGCCTGCTTCGATCTCATCGAAAAACACGGCATCGACATGGTGCCACTGGTACCGCCGGCCGTGGCGTTGTGGTTGCAGGCAGCCCCCGCACATCGCCAAAGGCTGAAATCCCTCAAGCTCCTGCAGGTCGGTGGCGCAAGTTTCGCCGAAGCGCTCGCCCGCCAGGTGCCGGAGGTGCTGGGCTGCGACCTGCAGCAGGTGTTTGGCATGGCGGAAGGCCTGGTGAACTACACCCGCTTCGGTGACCCCGACCATATCGTCTTCACCACACAAGGCAGGCCAATCAGCCCGGACGACGAAATCCGCATCGTCGATGAGGATGGCAATGATGTGCCCGAGGGCGAGGCCGGCATGCTGGCGACCCGTGGCCCCTATACGTTCCGGGGCTATTATCGCGCGCCCGAACACAGTGCCCGTGTCTTCGACAAGGATGGCTTCTATTATTCCGGCGACGTCGTGCAGCGCACGCCCGAAGGCTATCTGCGGGTCGTTGGCCGGGTGAAGGACCAGATCAACCGCGGCGGCGAAAAGGTTGCTTCGGAGGAGGTGGAAAACCTGATCCTGCGGCATCCTGACGTGACGCATGCCGCACTGGTGGCGATGCAGGACGAACTTCTCGGTGAGAAAAGCTGCGTCTTCGTCGTCTCCCGCAATCCCGCGCTGAAAGCGCCGGCCATCCGCCAGCATCTCGCCGGTCTCGGCGTCGCGGATTACAAGCTGCCGGACCGGGTGCGTTTCATCGACGCGATGCCGCTCACCGCCGTCGGCAAGATCGACAAGAAGCGCCTGCGCGATTTGTTGACAACCCCCGTCGCCATCAGCGCCTGACAGGTAACGCCAATCGAAGGGACGCTCTAAAGGGCGTCCCAAACTCCAAAGATTACGCGCCGCCCGAGCCGGCGCAGCACAAAACCGAGGTCATCATGACAATCCCCACCATTTCCGACTATCCGATGCCGGTTGCCGCCAGCTTTCCGGCCAACAAGACAAAATGGCAGCCCGACGCCAAGCGCGCCGTGCTGCTCATTCACGACATGCAGCGTTATTTCCTGCGTTTCTACGAGGCCGACGGCAAGCTGATGACGGCCCTCATCGACAATCTCGCCAAGGTGAAGGCATGGGCAGTGCAGAACGGCGTACCGGTCATCTATACCGCCCAGCCGCATAACCAGCCGCCGGGCGACCGGGCACTGCTGAACGACATGTGGGGACCGGGTCTTACCGTCGTTGATCCGGAATTGCAGAAGGTGGTGGACAAGCTGGCGCCAACGCCTGACGACGTGGTGCTGACCAAGTGGCGCTACAGCGCCTTCCAGCGTTCCGATCTTGCTGAGCGGATGAAAGGCTGGGGCCGCGACCAGATCATCGTCGGCGGTGTTTACGCCCATATCGGCTGCATGATGACGGCGGTGGAAGCCTTCATGAAGGATATTCAACCCTTCATGATCGGTGACGGCGTCGCCGATTTTTCCGAAGCCGAACACCGCATGGCGCTGCAATATGTGGCGACGCGTTGCGGCGTGGTGATCGACACCGCAAGCCTGACCGGTACCGAGCAGGCCACCGGCACCCGCGAATGGCTGAAAGCCCGCGTCCTGCAGATGGTTGAGGATGAAAGTGACATCGACCCCGACGAGAACCTCATCTTCTACGGGCTGGATTCCCTGCAGGTGATGAAGCTTGCCGGCGAGTTGAAGGAACGCGGCGTCACCGTCGGCTTCGATGAGCTAGCGCGTGTACCGACACTTTCCGCCTGGTGGACACTGATCGACGAAAAGCGGCTCGCAGCCTGAGCGGACGGACAAGATGACGCAACAGAGATTTACCGGGCGGCGTGTGCTGGTGACAGGCACGGCCCAGGGCATTGGCCGCCGCATCGCCGAACGTTTCATCGAGGAAGGGGCCGAAGTCATCGGCCTCGACCTTCTGGCCGGCACAGCGGAAGCACCCTTCCGCCAGATTGCGCTCGATATCACCGACGCTGCGGCGGTGGAGAGAGTATGCAAGGCAATCGAAAGCGAATGGGGCGGTCTTGATATCCTCGTCAACGCCGCAGGCATTTTGCGTCTTGGCGACAGCGAAAGCCTGACGCCGGAAGACTGGAAAGCCTGCATGGATGTCAATGCCGCAGGGCCGTTCTATCTGCTGCGGCAATGGAGCGGCGTCTTCAAACGGCAGCGGCGTGGCGCGATCGTCAATGTCGGCTCCAACGCCGCCGTGGTGCCGCGCATCGGCATGATGGCCTATTGCGCCTCCAAGGCGGCGCTGGTCAGCCTCAGCCATTGCGCCGCCCTTGAGCTTGCGCCCTATGGCGTGCGCTGCAACGTTGTCTCGCCCGGCTCCACCGATACGCCGATGCTGGCTGGTATGTTGAGCGATCCCACAGGCAAGGAACGGCTCATCGCCGGCCTGCCGGAGCAGTTCAAGCTCGGCATTCCGCTTGGCAAGATTGCAAGACCGGATGATATAGCCGACACGGTGCTGTTTCTCGCCTCCGATCAGGCTGGCCACGTGACGATGCAGCAGATCGTGGTCGACGGCGGCGCAACGCTCGCAGCCTGATCCGGCCGGCCGAACGAGGGACAGATATGGCGATCGTGCCGGCATTGCATCGCGAGACTGTTTCCGGCGACCCACCGGAATCCGTCTGGCCATGGCCGGATGACAGCAGCGATTGCCATTGCCTCACCCTTCGTTACAACCCCCACCACGAAACCGGTGCCAACATCACCCCTGCCCTGCCCGCGCAGCTGCTGCGGGCAGTGCCGAAACGCAAGACGGAGTTTTTGGCGGGACGCAAATGTGCGGCGGAAGCCATACGCCGCCTTACCGGCCACGCATTTTTTCCCGGAATGGGAGAGGACCGAGCGCCTATGTGGCCCGAAGGCGTAGTCGGCGCGATTTCTCATAGCAGTGATCGGGCAATTGCCCTTGCCGGCTCCGGCAGCAGGTTTCTCGGCATCGGCATCGATATCGAGAAATGCCTGACCGAAGAGGAAGCCCGCGACATCGCTTCGCAGGCCTTGACGACGCATGAGCTTCACAGCCTCGGCAACATTGTCGACCCGTTCATGACCGGGCTTATCTTTTCGGCCAAGGAGAGCCTGTTCAAGGCGCTTTATCCGACGGTAAAGCGGCTTTTCTTTTTCGAGGCGGCCGAATTATCCGCTTACGATGCGGATGGCTCAGGGTCGCTTCGCCTGACCGCCGACCTGAGCGGCGATTGGCTTGAGGGAACGGAGATCTCCTTCCGCTTTGGCCATTTCGAAGGCCTCCTGCTCACCCGTATCCTCCTCCCGCAATGAGGGAAAAAGTACAGATTCTGTTCTCAAAAACTCATATTTGAAGCCACTCCTCCCGTCATCCGTGTGAAATACTCAAACGGTACGCAGCTTGTTGGAATGATTCCAAACATGCAAACGGTGGAGACACGACATGACCGACATCGATACGAGCAAGCTGTCCTGGGACGAATGGGACGAACTGCAAAACCCGCCGCCGGCCGAAACCGATTTCGATCGCGTGGTCGAAACCGCGATTTCCCGCCGCGGTTTCCTCGGCGGTGTGCTGGCCTTCGGCTCGGCCGCAGCTGCCATGGGCACGCTCGGCAACCTGATGGCAAGCACTTCGGCCGAAGCGCAGGAAGCAGCCGCCGGCCGCTTCCCCTTCAAGCCGGTGGCCGCCGCAACCGACCACACCATCCATGTGCCGGAAGGTTATAGCTGGAAGCCGGTTGCCAAATGGGGTCAGCCGCTGTTCTCCAACGTTCCCGATCTCGACCCCGCCAAGGGCGTCAGCGTTGAGAATTCCGACAAGGTCTTCGGTGAAAACACCGACGGCATGGAACTCTTCATGGTGGGCGCCCATCAGCTGATCGCCGTCAACCATGAATACGTAAACCCGGAAATCAACCTGCCGCACACTGACAAGGGCAACCCGAAGACGGCCGACGACGTGAAGATCCTGCAGAACATGCAGGGCGTCACCGTCATGGAAGTCGCGGAAGGCAACGAGGGCTGGGAAATCGTTCTCGACAGCCCCTTCAACCGCCGTATCCATCACAACACGCCGATGAAGCTTTCCGGCCCGGCCGCAGGCTCCGACCTCGTCAAGACCGCCGCCGATCCTGATGGTATCGACTGTCTCGGGACCTTCAACAATTGCGGCGCCGGCCGCACGCCCTGGGGCACCTACCTCACCTGCGAAGAAAACTTCAACGGCTATTTCGGCACCGCTGATGCCGCCTTCAAGCTGCCGGATGATTACAAGCGTTACGGCATCGTCGCCGAGACGCGTTATGCCTATGAGAAGTTCGACGCACGTTTCGACGTCGCCAAGAACCCGAACGAGCCGCGCCGCGCCGGCTACGTGGTTGAGATCGACCCTTCGGACGCCTCCTCCACCCCGATCAAGCGCACTGCGCTTGGCCGCATCAAGCACGAAAACGCCGCCGTGGTGATTGCCCGCGACGGCCGCGTCGTCGTTTACATGGGTGACGACGAGCGTGGCGAATTCCTCTACAAATTCGTCTCCAACGGCATTTACGTGCCGGGCGGCGACACCTCGAAGCTGCTCGACGAAGGCACGCTTTACGTCGCCAAGTTCGCCGATGACGGCGCCGGAGAGTGGCTGGCCCTGACGCCTGAAACCACCGGCATGAAGATCGATGAAATCTGCGTCTTCACCCGTCAGGCCGCTTCCAAGGTGGGCGCAACGACGATGGATCGCCCGGAGTGGGTCGCCATCAACCCGGTCGCCATCGAAGCCTATTGCGCGCTGACCAACAACAGCCGCCGCGGCGAAATGAAGGACGGCAAGCTGCGCGCCAATGCCGGCGGCGACGCCATGGCGATCAACGCCGCCAACCCGCGCGAAAAGAACGAATACGGCCAGATCGTGCGCTGGTATCCGGAAAATGACGACCATGCCGACGGCAAGTTCAAGTGGGACCTGTTCTGCATGGCCGGCAACCCTTCCGTTCACAAGGACGCATTTGCGGGTTCTTCGAACATCAACGAAGGCAACATGTTCAACTCACCCGACGGCATGATGTTCGATAGCACCGGCCTGCTCTGGATCCAGACCGACGGCGAGGACAGCAATGAAGGCAACTTCGCCGGCCAGGGCAACAACCAGATGCTGGCGGGCGACCCGGCCACCGGCCGTATCGAGCGCTTCCTGACAGCACCGAAGGGTTCCGAAGTCACGGGCCAGACATGGTCCGGCGACAAGCGCACCCACTTCGTCGGCATCCAGCACCCCGACGCGCCCTTCCCGGACGGCGAAGGCAAGTTGCCACGCTCGGCCGTCATCGCCATCAAGCGTGACGACAACGCGCAGATCGGCTGACGCAGAGGCACAAGAGAACCGGATCGCGGCAAAACGACGATCCGGTTCCATCATTGAAAACGCCGTGCGCCCAAAGAACACACGGCGTTTATTCCATCAAGAAAATCAGAAAACGTTCCGGTGCACATCGCTCATGGCGCGGCGCAGGTCATCGACTGCGGACGCCGTCTGTCCCGGTTCATCGTTGAGCGCTGGCGGCATTTTCCAGCCGGGATCGATGCCTTCCATATTCGGCAATTCATGGGCGATACCCTTGTGGCAATCGATGCAGGTGGCCTTGCCCGTCAGCAGATATTTGGAATGAATGTCTGCGGCACGCTGCGTCTGCTTGGTAAAGTCCATGGCGGCGGAGGAATGACAGTTGCGGCATTCGAGGCTGTCATTGGCCTTCAGGCGCGACCATTCGTGCTGGGCAAGCTCCAGCCGCTTGTCGAGGAACTTCTTGCGCGTATCGATAGTGCCGAAAATCTTGCCCCAGACCTCCTTGGAAGCCTGCATCTTGCGGGCGATCTTGTCCGTCCACTCATGCGGCACATGGCAATCCGGGCAAGAAGCGCGCACGCCGGAGCGGTTGGAGAAATGCACTGTCCGCGTCAGTTCCTCATAAACATTCGCGCGCATCTCGTGGCAGGAAATGCAGAAGGCTTCCTTGTTGGTCATTTCGAGAGCGGTGTTGAAAGCGCCCCAGAACATCACCCCGCCGACGAAGCCGCCAAGCGTGAGAAAGGCAAGACTGAGCGTACCGGCCGGGGTGGTCAGAACCGCCCATAACCAGGCGAGAAGTTTTTTCACACGGGCGATCATCATTCGCTACCCGCCGGTTTGACGCCCATCTCGCTCATGTCCTGAAAGGTGTTGGGCACGAGCGGCCGCGTATCGGCCTGCGGCACATGGCAGGCGGTGCAGAAATAACGGCGCGGTGAAACATCCGCCAGCATCTGGCCTTCCCGCGTCATGTAATGGGTGACGCTGATCATCGGCGCGCCGGAATCCTGCGTGAATTCGCGCTTGTGACAGGACAGACAGCGATTGGCATTAACCGAGAGCTGGTAGCCGTCGATCGAATGCGGAATGACAGGCGGCTGTTCGGGATAGGCGCGCATGCGCCTGAAATCGTCGATCACCCATTTCGGCAGGGGTTTGGCGGGTTCGGTGCGCATGGCATCGCCGCGCGGGCCGGACAATTCCGGCACCATCTGCGCAACGGCCCCCGTCGCCAGCGCCACGACCAGAAGAGTGGCGGCGATCCATCCGTGTTTCCTGATCATGCGACTGGCTCTATCTTGACTGCGCATTTCTTGAAATCCGTCTGCTTGGAGATGGGATCGGTTGCGTCGAGCGTGACCTTGTTGATGAGCTGGCTGGCGTCGAACCAGGGAACGAAGATGACGCCGGGCGGCATGCGGTTGCGGCCGCGCGTTTCCACCCGCGAACGGATTTCCCCGCGACGCGAGACGATGCGGATTTCAGCGCCCTGATTGAGCCCTCGCTTGCGCGCATCGGCGGCATTCATGAAACAACGGGCGCCGGGAAAGGCCTTGTAGAGTTCCGGCACACGCATGGTCATGGAGCCGGAATGCCAATGCTCCAGCACGCGGCCCGTCACCAGCCAGGTATCGAATTCTTCATCCGGGGATTCCGCCGGCGGCTCGTAAGGCACGGCGATGATGACCGCCTTGCCATCCTTGTTGCCATAGAATTTCACGCCTTCGCCCGGCTTGACGTAGGGGTCGTAACCCTCGCGGTAACGCCACAGCGTTTCCTTGCCGTCCACCACCGGCCAGCGCATGCCGCGCACCTCGTGATAGGCATCGTAAGGCGCCAGATCGTGGCCGTGACCACGCCCGAAGGCGGCATATTCCTCGAACAGACCCTTTTGCAGGTAGAAGCCAAAATCCGTGGATTCCTGGTTCTTATAATCCGCATTGATTTCGCTCAACGGGAATTTGCCGACATCGCAGTCCTTGTAGAGAACCTCAAACAGCGTCTTGCCGCGATAGTCCGGATTGGCGTCCAGCAGTTCCACCGGCCACACCTCGTCGGTGGTGAAGCGCTTGGAGAATTCCACCAGCTGCCAGAGGTCGGAACGCGCCTCACCCGACGCCTCGACAAGCTGGTGCCAGACATGGGTGCGCCGCTCGGCATTGCCGTAGGCCCCTTCCTTCTCCACCCACATGGCGGCGGGCAGAATAAGGTCGGCGCTCATGGCGGTGATGGTCGGATAGGCATCCGAGACCACGATGAAGTTTTCGGGATTGCGATAACCGAGGTAGGTCTCGTTCTTGGTGTTGGGGCCGGCCTGAACGTTGTTGTTGACCTGTACCCAGTAGAAATTCAGCTTGCCGTCATGCAGCATGCGGTCCTGCTGCACGGCATGGTAGCCCGGCTTTTCCGGGATGACGCCGTGCGGTATGCGCCAGATTTCTTCGGCATGTTTGCGGTGTTCCGGGTTTGTCACCGTCATGTCGGCTGGCAGGCGGTGGGCGAAGGTTCCCACCTCACGCGCCGTACCGCAGGCCGATGGCTGGCCGGTGAGCGAGAACGGGCTGTTGCCCGGCTCGGAGATCTTTCCGGTCAGAAGATGGATGTTGTAGACCATCTGGTTGGCCCAGACGCCACGGACATGCTGGTTGAACCCCATGGTCCACAGCGACATGACCTTGCGTTTCGGGTCGGCATAAAGCTCGGCCAGTTCCTCCAGGAAACCAGCTTCCACCCCGGTCATGGCGGCGGTCTTTTCCAGCGTGTATTCGGAGACGAATTCCTTGAAGGTCTCGAAATCGATCGCTTCCGTCTTGGTCGGATCGGCGGAATTGGCGGCATTCACCTCAACCGGATTATCAGGCCGCAGGCCATAACCGATATCGGTGACGCCGCGCACGAATTTCGTGTGGTTCCTCACGAAGTCTTCGTTGACGCGGCCGGTCTTGATAATGTGGTTGGCGATATAATTGAGGATGACGAGGTCCGTACCCGGCTTGAATATGATCGGAACATCGGCCAGATCCATGCTGCGATGGGTAAAGGTCGAAAGCACCGCCACCTTCACGTGGTCAAAGCCGAGCCGCCGGTCGGCGATGCGCGTCCACAGGATCGGATGCATCTCCGCCATGTTCGAACCCCAGAGCACGAAAGCATCGGCATGTTCGAAATCATCGTAACAACCCATCGGCTCGTCCATGCCGAAGGTGCGCATGAAAGCATAGGCTGCCGACGCCATGCAGTGGCGGGCATTAGGATCAAGATTGTTGGAACGGAAACCGGCGCGCATCAGCTTGGTCGCGGCGTAGCCCTCAAAGATCGTCCACTGGCCCGAGCCGAACATGCCGACGGCGGTCGGCCCCTTTTCTTTCAGCACCCGCTTGCACTGCGCGGCCATCACATCGAAGGCCTCGTCCCAGCTCACCGGCTCGAACTCGCCATCCTTGGCGTAGACGCCGTTTCTCTTGCGCAGAAGCGGGGTCTGCAGGCGGTCCTTGCCGTACATGATCTTGGACAGGAAATAGCCCTTGATGCAGTTGAGGCCACGATTGACCTCCGCCTGCATGTCACCATGGGTGGCGACAACCTTGCCTTCCTTGACGCCAACCATGACGCCGCAGCCCGTGCCGCAGAAACGACAGGGCGCTTTGGACCATTTGATCTGCAATGCGGAAACACCGCCCGGCACCGGCTGGGCGGCGGCCGGCAGCGCAATGCCCGCCGTTGCCGCCGCAATGCCGGCGGCATGGGCCTTCAATAGATCACGCCGCGTCAGTTCGCTGCTCATCGCCGCCTGTCTCCTCTGTGTCGACGTGTTCGAAAACCATGTTGGCGGCAATCACACCGTCGAGTGTCGAAATATAAGTGAGCGTATCGCCCAGCATGCCGGTGCTCGTGCCGTCTATGACGATGACGATCTTGCCATTGCCCTCGCCATGAACCTCGACATTGTCGAGCGTTAAAAGCGTTGCGAACACGGCGTCCCGCATCTGCGGCATCACCGCCACGACAGCGCTTGAGACATGATACCGGCCTGTATTTTCAGGCATATTGCATCTCCGTGGCTGTTTCCTTGATCTTGATCACACCCGTCGGACAGACGGACACGCAGGCCCCGCAGCCGGTGCAGGCATCCTCGACAAGCTCGGGCACGAAGGGGCCGCCGCGGCGGGGACGAAACCGAATGGCTTCGGTCGGGCACGCATCGCGACAGGCCTGGCAATCAACATTGCCGAAGGCGAGACACGCATCGCCAATTGCCATGACATGATCGAAGCGCTGCGCCGCAGGGGCGGTAAAAACCGGTTCGGGACAGGCTTTTGCGCATTTGCCGCAAAAGGTGCATTCCCCGGCCGAGAAATCGACCGAAGGTAAGCCACCCGACATGGTGATGATGCCGGTGGGACAGGCTTCAACACATTTTGCGCAACCGCTGCAGGCGGCGAGGTCGCTCAACGCGACCCCGGGGGGACAGATACGTGTTTCCCGTTTTTGTCCGCCGCGCAGAAAGTCACGCCGGCTGAGAGAGACTTCCATCGTCATTTCACCCTCAATGACCGGGTGGTCCCGGCGGCCCGTAAATGATCTGGAACATCCAGACGATGAAGCCATAGGCTCCGACAAATCCGACCGCCAGCACAGGCCAGATCCCAAAGGCCAGGACGACGAAGGTAATAAGCTCCTTCGTCCGGCTCGGCTTTCCATCTGCATGTAGAGGCGCGACTATTTTGGGCATATTCGCGTTTCCCTGTTCTGTTCGAGTTATCATCGGCCAAAAGGCGGAAATATTCAACCACTTGATTTTATTGATTATTTATTAGAAATAACATTCATCAATAGGGTCGACCTAAGTCACTGATTTCATGTTGCGCTTTTGCCGAAAAAATAATCAGGCCACACGAAAGCGTCGAAGGCGAGAGGAACACGTTGCGCCTCAGCCACAAGCTCCCGCTGCATCAACCCCGGGCGCACGCATGAAGGGCAGGAAGCCCTGAAGCCAGACGCCGAAACTTGTCGCCCACAGGATAGCACTGAGGCCGTGATGATAGGGTGACAGGAATGCTGCGAAATCGAATTCCGGCATGATGCGGATCAGCCCGGCCGCCACCATCAAGGCGGCGGCCATATGCGCCTGCCACGGCAGATATGTCAGGTTGCGTCCGGTATGTCGTAGCCCGGCGATGATGAACACCGCCATGATGGCGCAGCCAAGCGCGCCCACCGACAACAGGTGCAGGCCAGCGGCGGGCGTGACGGAAAAACCGAGCCGCACCACCCCGAGCGCCAGAAAACCCGCACCGGCAAAGGCATTGCCGAGACCGAGCAGCAGAACCTCGGTCTTGAAGGCGGCACGCCCGATGAACCATTCGGCCAGCCGGTCAAAAAACGCCGCACCGGCCGCAAGCGCCAGCCAGGCGCAGACATCGCTTTCCGGAAAGAAGAGTTTCGCCACCATGTATAGCGTCACCATGGCGCCCGCCATGTGCTGGCGGCCAGGATGTGGCCGGTAAGGCGTGGTCTCGCCGTTCGGATCGAGCGCCAGATTGATGACGACCACATTGATGCGCGCAGCCGACAGCGAAAACAGCACGGTGAAGATGCACAGCGCCGCCTCCAGACAGCGGGCTGCGAGTTCCAGATCACTGACCCACCAGGCATAGCGCACGCCCGTCTCCATTACCGCAAACAGAATGAGCCAGACGAGGAACGCCAGATGTTTCGTCGTTCGCCGCACCAGCATCGCCTTGCCGGTGAGGACGGAGAGCGCGAGCAGAAAGGCCAGATCGAAAAAGCCTGCGAGCAGGCTCCACGCATCGGCCCCCACAAAACCGATGAGCCGGCCCGGCAGCCACAGGCCAGCAAGACAAAGCAGCGTGCGACCCGCTGCCGCTTTCGTATCGGTCCATTCAGGCACTGCCGAACCGAGAAAACCGGCGAGCGCCATGCCATAGGTGCCGAAAATCATTTCATGGGCATGCCATTGCGAGGGCGAAACGGCATCGGAGAAAGGCAGGGCGTAGCCGCCGATCGCGACCCACAAAAACGGCCAGACCGCGCCATGCAGGGCGGCCAAAGGGAAAAACAGCCGAAGGGCTTCGGAGAGGATCGGCGGTTGTCTCATCGCATCCGCTCCTTTGCCGAAAACAATTCGGCGAAAGCCGGGCTTTCGGACAGAAATTCCACCTCGTCGAAAACCGCGCGCGCCATGCGCCGCCCCGGCGAACCGGCCGGAGTGTGGACCGCAATGACATCGCCATCGACACCAGAGAGCACGATCAGCCTGTCGGCCACCAACAGCGCTTCATGAAGATCGTGGGTGACGAGAAGCGTGGAGAAACCACGCGTGCGCGCGGCGGCGACCAGAAGCTCCTGCAAATGCCGGCGCAGGCCGACATCCACGGCGCTGAAGGGTTCGTCCAGAAACAGCATATCCGGCTCCACGGCGAGCGCCCGCGCCACCCCGGCACGCTGGCGCATGCCGCCGGAAAGCTCGACCGGATATTTTTGAAAATCCGTCTCCTCCAGACCGACTTCCAGGGCAAACTGCCCAGCGGTCTCCCGCCGTCGCCGTTTCGGCATGCCCGCCGCAGCGAGACCATAGGCGATATTGTCGATCAACGTCATCCACGGCAGCAACCGCGGCTCCTGAAACACCAGACCCTGCCGGCGGTAATTGCGCCGCACACGACCGCGAACGGGGTCGATGATACCCGCCGCGATCTGCAAAATCGTCGTCTTGCCGCTGCCGGAGGGGCCGAGCAACGCCACGGTTTCCCCCGGCGCGATGCGGAGATCGAAATTCTCGAACAGGCTGCGGCCGAGAAAGGCGTGGCCGACCTGTTCGAAACTCAAGGCGCAATGGCCGCTCATCGTTTGACACCCCATGGCAGTCCGGCGGCACGCCAGCGTTCCAGCGCTTCGCGCAGCAGATGCAGCAGGCCGTAATCGGTGATGAGCGCCAGCACGACGGTAATGGTGAGCCAGGCGCTCACCTGCGCGATATCGAACAGCGCCCGTGCGGTGGCCAGTTCACCGCCGATGCCGCCGGAATTCGACAGAAGCTCGGCCATGACGGTCACTTTCCAGGCGCTTCCGGCCGTGGTCGTCCAGGCCGGAAAAAGATAGGAAAGCACATGCGGCATGGTGACGGTGCGCAGACGGTAAAACCACGGAGCACCAAAGGCCTGCGCCATCACCTCCAGCTGACGGTCCCGCTTGGCCACACCCTCCAGCGCACCTGCGAAGGAAACGGGAGCCGAGGCGATGACAACGGTCATGATGGCCGTGCCACCGGATGAGCCGAACCAGATGAGCGCCAGCACGATCCAGCCGATGGGCGGCACGCCGAGCAGGACAGTGACAACGGGCTTCATCAGCCGCATGGCCGCGAAGGAATAGCCCGCCGCCACACCCGCCATCGTTCCGATGCCGGCGGCGATGGCAAAACCGGTCAATGCCCTGATTGCACTCTGCGACAGGATGGCGAAGAAATCCGGCCGCGCCGCCAGCCCCCCGATTGCCGCGAAAGTCTCACCCGGCGAGGGCAGGATGAATGAGCCGTAAATCTCATGCCCGGCCTGCCAGGCGGCGAGAAAACAGAAAATGCCGGAAAGCCCGGCCCAGCCCGCCCAGAGATAGCGACCGGTCCAGCCGAGACTTTCAAGAATGCGGTTCATGCCTGCTACACCAGATAAAAGCCGTCATCCGGTCGCCGGCCGCCGATGATTGCCGGGTCGGCCTTGGCGAGTTCATCGTAGAACGCCTCGAGATCGGCACGCGCAGCGCTCGCCTTCAGGGCGCACAGATGACTTGTCGGGAAGGAGGCGGCGATAATTTCCGCCGGGAAACCGAGGGTATCGGCGGCAGCAGCAACCGTTTGCGGGTCAGCGGCGGCACTGGCGAGCGCGGCTTCCATGCCCCCCTGCAAGGCCTCTATACCCGCCTTGCCGAGCTTTTGCTGAACCTGCGACGTCAGTG
The DNA here is from genome assembly GCF_001263295.1 of Agrobacterium sp. SUL3. Lineage (NCBI taxonomy): Bacteria > Pseudomonadati > Pseudomonadota > Alphaproteobacteria > Hyphomicrobiales > Rhizobiaceae > Agrobacterium > Agrobacterium sp. SUL3. The sequence continues at coordinate 232,911 of NZ_KQ414503.1, read as the reverse complement.
CGAGACCCGCCTGCGGGATTTCCGGCTTGCCCGCCACCTTTCCCCATTCATGCTGGATGTCGATGGTGCGATGGACGGTCATGAAAAACGACTTTGCCTTGATCAGCACAGCGGTCGCAGCCGGCTCACTGAGCAGGGCGGCATCCACCCGGCCCGTCAGCAGCAATTGCACGGCTTCCGGCGGCGAAGCGGCATATTCCAGCTTGATATCGCCGGGCTTCAGGCCGTTCTCGGCAACAAGGCGGCGCAGCACGAAATCGGGCATATCGTTCTTGAACGGCAAAGCGAGGGTCTTGCCGGAAAGGCTTTGCAGGGAGTTCAATGTCTCGTCTTTCGAAACGATATAGAGCAGGCCCGTGGTCAGCACGTTCATCAGCCCAAGACCAAGCCCGCGATTGTGGAGATTGGCGGCCCCGTAACTCGGCATCACCACCGCCCCCATGGAGCCTGAGGCGACGGCGGCGCGCATTTCATCCGGCGTTTTCCAGGCTTTGAATATGGCCCCAGGCGCGACATCCTTTAGAAACCCGCCCTTTACTGCATGAGCCAGCACGGCGGAGGGCGCGGCCGGAGGGCCATAAAAGGTGAGCGGCGCTTCCGCCTTCGCAACATGCGGTGCGGCAAGTGTCGCAACCGCGAGCCCAGAAAAGGCTGAAAGAGCCTGACGACGGGTGAGATGGGCCATGGTCCTGATCCTTTCGCGCCGGAAGCGCCCAGATACGCGTGACGCCCGCTCAGACCTGTCTTCCGGTCCCGGCGCGTCACCAACCCGGAAATGACATTTTGCAAGCGCCCGCTCTTTGCGCAGGATCAAACAGGGCCGAAAACAGGGATTTATTCACCCTTCTTGAGTGAGAGCGCGTCGCGCAAAATTCGCGATCCCTCCTGAGCGGCGGCGGCGATGTCGAGAAACATCAGGCTCGCCGTCTCGACGATGCCTTCATCCACCGTGTCGTCTTCGGCGAAATCGCAGAGCATCTCGGTCAGAAGCGTGATCTTGCGCCGCTCCTCGCGGGCGGCGGTCAGAAGCTTGACGATATTGCGCTGGCGCTCAAAATCCTCGAGCTCGCGCAGCGCCTCATGCACCTTGTCTCGGCAGCCGCAATCGAGCGCGCTTTCCAAAACGATGTTGCGTACCAGATGGATCGCAGCGGCGATATCCGCCCCGCCCGGCGCTGCCGCAGACAGTGATGGTGGCTCTTGCCCGTCCGTCGTCATGCATTTACCCCATGCGCCGTGTTGCGAGCACGGGCGATCCAGGCCGCCCCTTCCTGCCCGTGGTGAAAACCATTGGAAAAAGGCACGTCCGGATAAATTTCCCCGAGACGGGCAAGGCCATCTTCCACAGCCTGCCTGCCGGCCAGAACATCGTCATGGATTTGCGCCACCGCAACCATGTCGCAATCCTGCGGCGAGAGCCGGAAGCGGGCGATGCCGGCAGCGGCCAGATCCTGCAATTCGCCAAGCAGCGACTGGCAGGTGTGCGACACCGTCTGTACGCCGTTCAGCGCCAGAAACGACTGCCGATCAAGCGTGCGTACCGGTAGTCCGTCCGGATCGTCACCGCAGACGAACTGGCAATTATCCTTGATATTGCCCTTGGCGCGGGCGTGGGCGCAGCGCGCCGAAATGGCGAGCGGCAGGCGGCCGAAGGCGAAGACTTCGAAGTCCAAATCCGGCGTCTCCGCCACGATGCGCTCCACCGAGGTCATCGGCAGTTCCGGCGGCAGGCATATGGCGCTCGCGCCGCGAGATGACAGCAACCGCGCGGTCGCGGCATTATAGACATTCACCGTCGGCCCGACGACATGCGGCGTGCCATGCAGCATGCCGAGCGCGGAAAGATCGTTCGCCTCGACGGGATAAGGGCTGTCGGCGATCAGGCCGCGCAGCTGGCGGCTTTCCCGCTCCAGCGTCACCAGCGAAAGTGTCGAGAGGATCACCTGTTTTCCGGCGCCCTCCAGCCGCTCTATCACTTCGGCGAGATGCGGTTCGGTGAAATGAAACCGTTTGGAGCAGACGGTTTCACCGAGATAGACATGGCTGACGGGCGCCTCATCGGCGATGCGGAAATAGAAATCGCGCCATTTCTCGCCCTGCCAGAGATAAAGGACCGGCCCGAGCGCCAATGTGGCTTTTGCGTTTTTTGCCATCGCCATCATCTCCAGCGTTTCTCGTAGGCGCCGACAGTTGTGCGCTGGCCTTCGCTTAACAGTCGCAGGCGCGACAGCAGCCGTCCCCGTTCTTCGGCGCTGGCAGCCAGCGCCCTGTGCAGGGTGGAAACCACTTCCGCCACATAGGCCTTGCCGCGCTGGCGGCCTTCGATCTTCAGCGCGCTGACCCCCGCTTCGCGCAAGGCATCGATCTGGTCCATCACATCAAGCGAGACCGGATCCTCGAAGGCATAGGACCTGTCATCGGCAATCTCGAAACGGCCCTTGCATAGCGTGGGGTAACCCGCCGCTTCCCCGGCGGGAAAGCGGTTGATGGTGTAATCGCCGAGTTCCGACACCAGCTCCCGCCCATCCTGCCGGTAACGCACATGGCTTGCCGGCGAGCAGACGCCGTTCATGTTGGGTGATTTGCCTGTCGCATAGGAGGACAGTGAGCAGCGCCCCTCCGCCATGACGCAGAGCCCGCCGAACACGAAGATTTCGATTTCACAGCGGATTTGCCGCGCCAGCCGGGCGATGTCGGCAATGGTCAGCGTGCGCGGCAACACCACACGTTTCGCGCCGAAAGCATCAACGAGGAAATTTACCGCATCGGCATTGGAGGCGGAGGCCTGCACGGAAACGTGGATGCGCTGCTGCGGATGATGTTCCGCCACATGCGCCATCAGGCCGAAATCGGCAAGGATAAGCGCATCCGCCCCCGCCTTCACGGCATCGGCCGCGCCGCGATACCAGATATCCTCACTACCGGCACGCATGAAGGTGTTAAGCGCCACGAAGGTCAGGACGCCGCGCTTCTTCGCGTAAGCGATGGCCTCGGCAAGCTCTTCGCGGGAAAAATTGAGGCCGGGAAAATTGCGGGCATTGGTTTCATCGCGAAAGCCGCAATAGACGGCGTCTGCCCCGGCATCCACGGCCTCGCGGAAGGCGGCGGGCGTTCCGGCAGGACAGATCAGTTCCATGCCTCACCTCCCCGTGTTTCGGATAGAACATGGCCGCGCAGGCGGTTCGCAAGCCCCGTTACCACCGGCGCGAAAGGCCCGGCAAATGCACCGAGATCACGCGGCAGGTCGATGCCGCTATCGTCAAGCGCATTGCGCAGCGCCAGCATCGCCTCCATGTCGCCCGTCACGCTCAGGTCACGCGAAAAGAACAGCGCATCGGCATCCTGCCGCCCCTCCATCAGCGCCAGCAGCATGAAAAGCGGCCCTTCGACCGCCGCATCCACCCTCGGCAGGCGGCCCTTGCGGCTGACGGTGATGGCGGGATAAGCCGGTTCGACCATGAAGGCGAAGGGCAGATCGACGGGCAGAAAAGCGTAGCGCTTGCCGCCATGCTCACCGAGCCGTGCAAACAGATGAGGGTGCCGTTTCATGATCTGCGCCAGCATCGCCGCCGTCGCTCGCTGCACCACGGCAAGGGGCAAAAAATTCATGGGGCGGGCGATGGCGGCGGGGAAAGGTCTCATGGATGGTCCTGTCAGGTCAGTTGCGGGCAGAAACCTAACCGCAGCGCGCCAGCACAGGTTTGAGCGAACGCAAAGACAGAGAGATTTTCGGGTGCGGCGTCACAAAAGCCGCTATAAATCATTCACTTGCGAAGCGAAGGAGGCCGCCAATGTCCGATATAAGGATCAAACGGATTTACGATGCCGCCAGCGATGATGACGGCGCACGCATTCTGGTGGATCGGCTGTGGCCACGTGGCATGCGCAAGGAAACCGCACAACTTTCCCTGTGGATGAAGGAAATCGCTCCCAGCAACGAATTGCGCAAGAATTTCTCGCACATGCCGTCGCGCTTTGCGGAATTCATCCAACACTATCATGAGGAGCTGGCGGCCAATCCCGATGCCGTGGCGCGCATGAAGGAGCTGATGGCGAATGGCCGCGTCACACTGCTTTATGCCGCCCATGATACCGAACACAACCACGCCCTCGTTCTCGCCGACTATCTTCGTTCGCACTGAAGCCGCGTTTGCGGCAGCGCAAGGACATGCCGCACTACCGCCTGCAAACAGACGGCATGAGAGACGAACCGACAGACACAAAGACAGAGGTGAAGCCCACCCGCGCAGCCGATCTGCGCGGTTTCGTCCGGCTGCTGGAAGAACGCGGGCAACTGCGGCGAATCCGCCAGCCGGTCTCGCTGGTGCACGAAATCACCGAAATCCACCGCCGCGTGCTCGCCGATGGTGGGCCGGCGTTGCTGTTCGAGCAACCCGTTGACCATGAGGGCAAGGTGCGGGACATGCCGCTGCTTGCCAATCTCTTCGGCACGCGGCAGCGGATCGAATGGGGGCTTCGGCTGGAAGCGGGAGGACTACCCGCGCTTGGACAAAAGCTCGCCGAATTGAGCGAGCCGCGCCCGCCCAAATCCATGGCCGAGGCATGGGGTAAGCTGCCCCTGCTGCGAGCAGCACTTTCCATGCGGCCCCGCAACGTTGCACGCGCGCCGGTGCAGGAAAAGGTACTGACAGGCGATGCGGTCGATCTTGCCCGCCTGCCGGTGCAATGGTGCTGGCCGGGAGAACCGGCCCCACTCATCACCTGGCCGCTGGTTATCACCCGTTCGCCTGATGACCCCGATGATATCAATGTCGGCATCTACCGCATGCAAGTGCTTGCGCCCGACAGGGTGATCATGCGCTGGCTGGCGCATCGCGGCGGCGCGCAGCACCACCGCCAGTGGCAGGCACGCGGGCTGGATATGCCCGTTACCGTCGCCATCGGCGCTGATCCCGCCACCATTCTTTCCGCCGTCATACCGCTTCCCGAGCATATCAGCGAGCTTGGTTTTTCCGGCCTGCTGCGCGGCTCGAAAAGCCGCATCGCCAGAGCCTTGACCGTGCCGATGCCGGTACCCGCCAATGCCGAGATCGTGCTGGAAGGCACCGTCTCAGCAACGGAAACGGCGCTCGAAGGGCCCTATGGCGATCATACCGGCTATTATAATTCGGTCGAATCCTTTCCGGTCATGACGCTGTCGGCCATCACCACGCGCCGCGATCCGATCTATCTTTCCACCTATACCGGCCGGCCGCCGGATGAGCCCTCGGTTCTCGGCGAAGCCATGCTGGAGATTTTCCTGCCGCTCGTGAAAAAGCAGTTTGCGGAAATCGTCGATCTGTGGATGCCGCCGGAGGCCTGTTCCTACCGCGTCATGGTCGCCTCCATCGACAAGCGTTATCCCGGCCAGGCAAAGCGGGTGATGATGGGCTTGTGGTCGATGTTACCGCAGTTCAGCTATGTGAAGCTCATCATTCTGGTCGATCCCGATATAGATGTGCGCAACTGGGCGGATGTCATCTGGGCGCTCTCCACCCGTTTCGATGCCTCGCGCGATACAACGATCATCGATGATACGCCGATCGATTATCTCGACTTCGCCTCGCCGAAAGCCGGCCTTGGCGGCAAGATGGGGCTGGACGCCACCCGCAAGCTTTCGCCGGAGACGGAGCGCGAATGGGGGCGCGTGCTGTCCATGACGCCAGACGTCGTCGCCAAGGTGGATATGATGTGGCGTGACCTCGGCCTTGGAGAACGGCCATGACCGCGTGCCGCGTTGTGGTCGGCGTCACCGGTGCCTCGGGTGCCGGCATCGCCCTGCGCATCATCGAGCGCCTCGCGGCGATAAAAAGCGTCGAAATCCATCTCGTCCTGTCGCAATCTGCCAAACGCACCGTGCTGCATGAGGAAGGGGCGCAAGCCATGGGGCGGATGTTTTCGCTCGCCGGCTTCAACCATGCCATCGACGATATCGGCGCGGCGATCGCCAGCGGCTCTTTCCCAACGGCCGGCATGATCGTCGCCCCCTGCTCCATGCGCACCCTTGCGGCCATCGCAACCGGACTTTCGGACAATCTCCTCACCCGCGCCGCCGATGTGCATCTGAAGGAACGGCGGAAACTTGTGCTGATGACGCGCGAGACGCCGCTGCATCTCATCCATCTGCGCAACATGTGCACGGTGACGGAGGCTGGCGCCATCGTCATGCCGCCGGTGCCGGCCTTTTATAACAAGCCGCAGAGTGTCTTCGATATTGTCGATCAGCTCGCAGCTCGCGCCATTGATCAGCTCGGCATCAGCTCCGCACCGCAGGCGCCGATATGGCAGCCGCATGTGGTGAAGACGTCGTAACTCTTCAGAAATAGGCCATGGGGTCTGCGCCGAAGAGCATGGCATGGCCGCCGGCCAGCAGCCACCAGACCGTCAACCCTGTCAGCGCCGCGGCTAGTATCATCGGCCCGTCCACGGCGAGGCGTGTTTTGCCGGAAAGGATTGCTGCGAAAGGGATCGTTGCGTTTTTAGCAGCCGCCGTGCTCCATGCATTACCCAGTCTTTTCCGCGCGCGTTTTTCCGTCATCGCCATTCCGCCAAGCGAAAACAGGGCAAAACCGCCGAAGAGAATGACGGAACGCAGGTCGCCATTCGGCACGACATGGCCGAGCGACCAGAACAGGAAACCGACAAGCACCGGATGCCGCGTGATGCGCACGATTGCCCCCGGTTTATCTCCCTGCCGCACGGAAATGGAAAGCGGATTGACGCTGAGAAGACCGGCCAGCACGAAAAACAGACCAATCGGCGCTGCGAGAAAGGTGACATGCGCCTGCCAGGGCGCGACATCCCAGAGCGGAATATAATCGACCGACAGCGCGGCATAAAACACCCAGCCCAGCGCCAGAAGCGACACCAAGAAATAAGCCCCGAAATAGGCGGGCCGGCCGATGGCCGCGATCAACCAGCCACGCACGGCGGGCACGGCGGGAATGGAATGCAGCGCCACAAAAAGCGAAAGAGCGGCGACAAGTTCAAGCATGCGACTGTCTTCTCACTGGTTCAGGAACAGCACCGAAGCAATGGCCACGGAGGCAAGTACGGCGGAAACCGCGCCCATGCGCTGCAACACACCCATACGGTACAACAGCACCGCAAAGCCAATGATAACAGGGGTTGCGACAATCAGCCCGACCTGCGCGTCGTTCATGGGAAGCTCCATTTTCCAGAGTTGCGCTTTGTCAGGACAATAGGACTTTGCGCGCTCCCTTCTTTGACCGACCGCAAAGAAGCGGGGTTTGAGGACGCCTAAGCGTGTCTTGCTGTTTTACAATTACGGACAAGGCCATGGCGATCAATACGGAAGAGGAAAGCGGAAACCTGCTCCTGTGGATTCTGGTCTGGAGCGAGCTTGCCGCCTTCGGTGCGCTCACCGGGGCGTTCATCATCGCTTTTGCCCTCGATGCTGAGGGATTTGCCGCTGGCCGCCAACATCTACAGCCGCAGCTTGCCGGTCTCAATACGCTGATCTTGCTGGCGAGCGGCTGGCAGGCGGCCGTTGCGGCCAGCCGCCACACCGCGCTGCCGGGCAAAAGGCGGGCACTTGTGCTTGCCGGCCTGCTGGGCTTCGCTTTCGTCGGCGTAAAACTCTATGAATACTCCACCGAAATCGCCTTCGCCTCCGATCCCGCCTATGGCGCGTTCTTCGAGCTTTATTTCCTGCTCACCGGCTTCCACCTGCTGCATGTCGTCTTCGTGGCCGTGCTGCTGTTCATCGTCGCAGTCTTGCCGAAAAACGAGAACGTTACGCTGGTGACGACGCTGTGGCATGTCATCGATCTGGTCTGGATCGTCATTTTTCCCGTTATTTATCTGGTTTGACAATCATGATCCAACGCACCTCCCACCAGCTTGCAAGAAGTTTTGCAGTGCTTGCCATTCTCGTTCTCGCCGGCACGGCCGTCGTCACATCATGGAAGGCGGCGCTTCTGCCGCCGGTTGCCACCGCCTGCCTGATGCTGCTTTTCGCACTTATGAAATCCAGACGCGTCATCGACGACTTTCTCGGCTTTCGCGAAGAGCGCGGCCTGCTACGCACGGCGCTTCTGGCATGGCCCGCCATCTTCGCCGCCGCAGCCCTTTTGCGAGCGTTCCTCCAGGGCATTTTGTCGCTCTGAAAGGGGCAGGCCACCCCACCTCGCCGCTTGTTTGCCAAATGGCAAAGAACGCCGGCGGCCAGCGGCTAGAAAGGGTTCAGACCCCACCGCATTTCGCCAGCTTGCTGGCAAATCCCGGCAAGAGGGTTCGATCAAGCCAGTCCGCATAAGCGGTCTTCCGGATGGAAAGGACCATTGGCATGGCAGAACGCCTGACCAAAACAGGAGCGCGAAACGTCTTTTACGGCGGCTCCATCTTCTTCTTCGCCATATTCGTCGGGCTGACGGCCCATAGCCATTATTACATGCGCACCACCTCGACGGATGAAAGCACGCTGACGGAAAGCGTCGCGCGCGGCAAACACGTGTGGGAGAAAAATTCCTGCATCAACTGTCACACGCTGCTCGGCGAAGGTGCCTATTTCGCGCCCGAACTCGGCAATGTCTGGAAGCGTTATGGCGGCGTGGAAGACAAGGAAACGGCCCGCGATTCCATCAAGGCGTGGATGGCCGCCCAGCCCACCGGCATCGAAGGCCGGCGCCAGATGCCGCAATTCAATCTCACCGAACAGGAACTCGATGATCTCGTCGATTTCCTCGAATGGACGAGCCGGATCAAGACGCAGAACTGGCCGCCGAACGATGCGGGTTGAGGCTGACGGCAAGGAGATGACAAGATGAAATACCAGACGCAAAAAGTCGCCATGCTGTATTTTTACGGCGCAATCGGGCTGTTCGTGGCGCAGATCCTGTTCGGCGTCGTCGCCGCGACGATCTACGTGCTGCCCAATACGCTTTCCGAGCTTCTGCCCTTCAACATCGTGCGTATGATCCACACCAATGCGCTGGTCGTGTGGCTGCTGATGGGCTTCATGGGCTCGACCTTCTATCTTCTGCCGGAAGAGACGGAAACGGAGCTTTACAGCCCCAAGCTCGCCATCGCGCAGTTCTGGATCTTCCTTGTGGCCGCCGCCGTCGCCGTGGTCGGCTATATGTTCCGCATCCATGAAGGCCGCGAATTCCTCGAACAGCCCTTCGCCATCAAGGTCGGCATCGTCCTTGTGGTGCTGATGTTCCTGTTCAACATCACCATGACGGCGCTTAAGGGCCGCAAGACCACCGTCATCAACATCCTGCTCTTCGGTCTCTGGGGTCTGGCGATCTTCTTCCTCTTCGCCTTCTATAACCCCATGAACCTCGCGCTCGACAAGATGTACTGGTGGTACGTCATCCATCTTTGGGTGGAAGGTGTGTGGGAACTGATCATGGCGTCGATCCTTGCCTTCCTGATGATCAAGCTCAATGGCATCGACCGCGAAGTGGTGGAAAAATGGCTCTATGTCATCGTTGGCCTCGCCCTTTTCTCAGGCATCCTCGGCACCGGCCACCACTATTACTGGATCGGCGCACCGGGTTACTGGCAGTGGATCGGTTCGCTGTTCTCGACACTGGAAGTGGCCCCCTTCTTCACCATGGTCATCTTCACCTTCGTCATGACCTGGAAGGCCGGCCGCAAGCATGAGAACCGCGCTGCGCTGTTATGGTCGATCGGCTGCTCGGTCATGGCCTTCTTCGGCGCCGGCGTCTGGGGCTTCCTGCACACGCTGTCGTCGGTGAACTATTACACCCACGGCACGCAGCTTACCGCCGCCCACGGGCATCTCGCCTTCTTCGGCGCCTATGTGATGCTGAACCTTGCCATGATGGCCTATGCCATCCCGGAAATGAAGAAGCGTGCGCCTTACAACCAGTGGCTTTCGATGACGAGCTTCTGGGTCATGTGCACGGCCATGTCGGTCATGACCTTTGCGCTGACATTCGCCGGCGTGGTGCAGATCCAGCTGCAGCGGGTCATGGGCGAAAGCTTCATGGATGTGCAGGACCAGCTGGCGATCTTCTACTGGATCCGTCTCGGTTCCGGTTTCGCGGTTCTCATTTCGGCGGTCATGTTCATCTGGGCAATCCTGGTACCGGGCAAGCAGAAACAGGGCGACGTTGCCCGCCTCGTGCAGCCCGCCGAATGAGAAACGAACCGGCTCTCCTTTTCCCCCGGAGAGCCGGTTCCTTGCCACCAACCATGGAGATGACCATGAACACGATTTTCCGTCCCGCGCCGCAGCCGCAACCGGACGCGCCTTTTTACACACCGCTCGGCAATGAATGCACGCTGTTTGAAAGCGCCTGGGTGCGGCAATTGCCGCTTCTGCTGAAAGGCCCGACCGGTTGCGGCAAGACCCGTTTCGTCAGCCATATGGCGGCGAAACTCGGCCTGCCGCTTTCCACCGTTTCGTGCCACGACGATCTTGCCGCCGCCGACCTGACCGGTCGTTACCTGCTGAAAGGCGGCGAAACCATGTGGATGGACGGCCCGCTGACGCGATCCGTGCGCCAGGGCGGCATATGTTACCTCGACGAGATCGTCGAGGCGCGCAAGGATGTGGCTGTCGTGCTGCATCCGCTCACCGACGACCGCCGCATCCTGCCGCTGGAGCGCACCGGCGAAGTGCTGGAAGCGCCATCCGGCTTCATGCTCGTGGTATCCTATAACCCCGGCTACCAGAACCTTCTGAAAAGTCTGAAACCCAGCACCCGCCAGCGTTTCGTCGCCATCGAATTCGACTTTCTGCCCAAGGAACAGGAAATCGCCGTCGTCTCTCATGAAAGCGGGCTGGATGCGCGCGATGTCGAGCCGCTTGTTGATCTTGCCCACCGGCTGCGCGGCCTGAAGGGCCACGATCTGGAAGAAGGCGTTTCCACCCGGCTGCTCGTCTATTGCGCCAGCCTCATCGATACGGGCCTTCCCGCCCGCCAGGCCGTGCGCGCAACCATGATCGAACCGCTGACCGACGAGCCGGATGTGAAAGCCGCGCTGCATGAAGTCGCGGATGCGATCATTCGATAGGCGCTTTGATATCCACACCGGATTGCGCGGCCCCGCGCAGTCCGGTCCGATGCCATGAGGATAAACCATGCTGGACTTTCTGGAACTGGAAGAAACCGTCGGCCGCGCCTGGCACAGGCTGATCGGCGAAACCGGCACATGGTTGCGCTTCCCGGATCATGCCGTGAAGCTGGAGGAGATGCAGGCCGTGCTGGCCATCTGTTTCCGCGGTTTTGGCGGTGAACATGCGGTGCAGATCGCCCCTGCCCGCGCCCGCACCTCCACACACCGGCTGAGGCTGCGCCAGCGCATGGGCCTTGGCGAAGAAAAGTTGGCCCAGCCCGGGCGCGATCACGCCACGCTGATGCTGCCGCCGGTGCTGGATCTATTTCCCGACCGCCGCCTCAACCGCGATCTCTATCTCTGGCTCGCTGCCGCCATGGCGCTGATGCCGCTTGAACCGGTCGTAGCTGCCGATCCGCTGCGCAACGATCTTGCCCGGCTCGACCGCGCCGCAGAACTGGCGGAGACCGTAACCCATGCTTTTCCCGGCATGAAGACCCGTTATCGCCGGCTATGCGCCGCCATGCTCGCGGTGCGGCAGAAACGACCGTTGCCGCAGGCGGAACAGCAGGTGGAGCAACGGGTGCTTTCCATGCTGGCCGATGCGGCAGGGATCGAGGGCTATCCGCCGCCCGCCGGTCTTCCGAAAAAAGCGCCGCCACGCTACCTGCCGATGCTGCCGGTGCCGCTCTGGCCGGACACGCTGCTGCGCGAAACATCCGAGGCCAGGCAGAGCGAAGACCAGCCGGCAGCGGGCGCCGCGCCGCAGGGCGCGGAAGCGGCCCGCCATATCGCCGTGCGCGAAAAGGCCGAGAACCGCCAGACCGAACGCAGCCCCTTCATCCTCAACCGTTTCGAAAAGATCCTCGCCATGGCGGAGATGGTCAATGTCGACCGTCCGGGTGACGACAGCGACGATGCCGACGGCAGTGCGGCCGACGAGCTTGACGATATGACGCTGGGTGAAAGAAAGGGACGGCCTTCCGCCCGCTTCCGCTTCGATCTCGACCTGCCTCCTGAAGCACTGAAACATACCCCGATGACAGCGGAGCTGACATATCCCGAATGGGATTATCGCAGCGGTACCTATCTCGCCGACCATTGCCGGGTCATCGCCGGTCCGGCGAAGGACGCCGAAACGGCACCGGAACCCGGCCCGGACACCAAAAGCCTCATCCGCCGGGTCAGGCGGCAATTCGAGGTGCTGCGGCCACGCCACGAAATGCTGCGCGCCCAGCTTGACGGCAACGATCTCGATCTTGATGCCGTGGTTCGCGCCAGAAGCGATATCGCCGCCGGAGGACAGGGCAGCGACCGCATTCATATGGCAAGCCGCCCGCAGGCGCACGATCTTGCCGTGACGATCCTCGTCGACGTATCGCTTTCGACCGATGCCTGGTTCGACAATCGCCGGGTTCTCGATGTGGAAAAGGAGGCCCTGCTGGTGCTTGCCCACGGGCTTTCGGCCTGCGGCGACAGCCACTCCATCCTGACCTTCACCTCCCGCCGCCGTTCCTGGGTGCGGGTGGAGACGGTGAAGGATTTCGACGAGCCGATGGGCCACACTGTCGAGCGTCGCATCGCGGCGCTGAAGCCCGGTTTCTACACCCGCATCGGCCCCGCCATCCGCCACGCCAGCGCCAAGCTGCATGAGAGGCCGGAGCGCCGCAAGCTGCTTCTGCTGCTGACGGACGGCAAGCCGAACGATGTCGACCACTATGAGGGCCGCTTCGCCATAGAGGACAGCCGCCGTGCGGTTTCCGAGGCGCGGCGCTCGGGCGTCAGCGTCTTCGGCGTAACGGTCGACAGCAAGGCGCAATCCTATATTCCGGCCATGTTCGGCCAGAACGGTTATGCCATCGTCAGCAGGATCGCCAAGCTGCCATCGGCGCTGCCGGCGATCTATCGCAGCCTTGCGGGCTGAAGCATGTCGCGCAGACGAACCTGACGAATCTCAGGTTTGTTTGCGCGGCGACAATGTCTCCCAACGGCACGGCGGATAGGTTTTTCCAGTCCGCCGGCCGGCCGCACCGCCGGACATTTCAGTATTCGCGGCCATGGAGCCAGCCTATGTCCGAAGCCCAATCCGCAACCAATATCGATGTGCGCATCATTCCGCATCGCGAGCGCCATCCGCGCATTTTCGGTGCGCTCGGCGCGTTGACCGAGGGGCAATCGCTGCAGATCACCAGTGATCACGATCCCCGTCCGCTGCTTTACCAGCTGGCCACCAATTTCCCCGGCCAGTTCGGCTGGGAATATCTCGAACAGGGTCCGGAAGTCTGGCGTCTCGATATCGGCCGGCTGGAAGAACAGGCCGAAGGTTCCGAGGACGATATGTCCGGCTGCGAATGCTGCTGCGGATCCGAACATTGACCCCTGCCCCGGCGGTGTGGTGAAAAGACCTCTGGCGGACGGCCCATGCCGCCGCCAGCCGACAGATGAGGTGATGCAATGACGGAAATGATCAGGGAACTCGATGTCCGGCCGCTTTTGCTGAGCGGTGGCGAGCCCTTTCCGGCCATCATGGAAGCCGTGGCCGGGCTTGCTCCCGGTGAGGCGCTGCGCTTATACTCCACCTTCCGGCCCATCCCGCTGTTCAAGGTGATGGCCGAGCGCGGTTTCGACCATCAGGTCCGGGAAATCGGCGGCGGCGACTGGGAAGTGCTGTTCACGCCGCAATCCGCTGAAACCGAACAGATTTCCGTTTCGCCGGCGCTTGCGGGCAATGCCGAGGAGCCGCAGATATGGCCGGACCCGGTCATCTATCTCGACCTCAGCGACGAGACGGCCGAAGGCCAGGCGAGCCGTACGCTTACAGCGCTCGACCGTCTTCCGCCGGGCGCCGTGATCTTCGTGCTGATGCCGCAGGAGCCGACTTTTCTTTACCCGGAACTTTTGGCTCGGGGCCATCAATGGGCCGGCAATTTCGACGACGCTCGCACGGCGTTTCGCATCTTCATCCGCGCCGGCGCCGGCGCGCATTAAGCCAGATATCAAATCCCCGAAACCGAAACGCCCCGGAAATTACCTCCGGGGCGTTTCGTTTTTGGCAGTATCGCAAGCAAGCCTTCTAGGCTTTCAGCGGTTTGCGCTCGCGCATCAGGATAGGTCCGTATTCGATGCAGAAAAGACCGAAGCCCACGATCCAGAGAAACGCCGAGCAAGCATAAAGGTGCATCATCGCACCGGGGAAGAACTCGGCCGCCGGTCTCAAGAGCGCGCAGGCGATCAGCGCCACATAAGCGGCAATAGTGACCCTGCTGGCCGCGAGCTTGCGTCCGGTATGGCCAAGGCTCGCTCTCGTCATCACCGCAAGCATCATGCAGCCGATAACGCCGACGGTGAAGACATGCAGGACGGAGCGCGTGTCCATCACGTCAAGCGCCGCCAGCGCAATGGTGATGAAACCGACGGGAATGAAGGCATAGGCCACATGCAGCACCACCAGCACCTGCTCCGGCCATGTCGTCCAGCCACGCCAGCGGATCAGGCGCACCGCATGCATGAACGCGGCCAGAAGCGCCGTTGGCACTGCCATGATGCTCTCGGGTTCTATTGTCCAGACGGCCAGCGCCGCGATACCGGTCAGGATAGCGGCTGTATCGAAGCCGTTATAGGGCACGGGAAAATCCGTGCGGCCGAACCGGTTCAGCCAGTTGCGGGTGAAACTCGGCACGATGCGGCCGCCGACGATAATGACAAGCACGGTATAGGCCGAGACCGCAAGGCGGGTCGCGATCTGGCTATGATCGCCCCCAATCACCGCAACGTGGAATATGATGTTGGCGAGGGAAAGCGCCAGCAGCCCGCCCAGCACCTTCAGGTCTTTCCATTTGCGCCCGGCAATGACCTCGCGCGCGCAGATCGTGAGAAGCGCCGGCAGGAAAAGCCCGTCCACGGCTGCGGCGGTGACCACGCCCACCGTGTCCGGCACAAGCAGGAAAAGCCGGCCAGCACACCAGAGCGCAAACAGCCAGACCAGCGGTTTGCCCGATACCGGAAGTCGCCCCGTCCAGTTCGGCACAGCCGTCAAAAGAAAACCGGCCAGCACCGCCGAAGCGAAACCGAACAGCATCTCATGGGCATGCCAGTTCGGCGCACCATAGTCCCCGCCAATGTCGATGAAGCCGGAAAGGGCTGCGATCCACAACACCATCGCCACGATGGCCCAGATGGCGCCGCCGAGGAAAAACGGCCGGAAGCCGTAAGAAAAGATAACCGGGCCGGTGCGCCCCAGCCCTCTTGGAATGCCGCCCTTTGGCCGGCTGCGCCCTTCGGTGAGAACGGTTTCGCTGCCACTCATTATAATGCTCCTGGTTTGGTCTTGACATATGTCTAGACCCAAGCCCGTCCGGCTTCTTTGCGAACAGGCAAAGAGGAGGTGTGACGCCTCCGCAGCAGCCTTCAGCCGCCTGCCAAAATGTCGCAGGGTGCCGGAAGCGAAGTTTGCTCCATCTCAAATTGTATTTCCGTCCCTCCGCTACAAATGCTGTGACAGAGCGAAACATGCTCTGCCCCAAGAGGGATAGGAGAAAAATGATGACGGAAACCTTCCACATCACACGGCGTAATATTCTCGCAGGCGCAGCATTTGCAGGGGCTATAGCTCCCGTCATCATGCCATCGGCAGCGGGCGCGGCAGAGGAAAAGAAGGCCGCGGCAAAGCCATTGACGAGCGCGGAGATTGCAGCGCTACCTCGCGTAAAGGTTGACCTCGTCAAACCGCCCTTCGTGCACGCCCACACGCAGAAAGCCGAAGGCGGACCGAAGATCGTCGAGTTCACGCTCACGATCAAAGAGCAGAAGATGGTTCTCGACGACAAGGGCACCGAGGTCCACGCCATGACCTTCAACGGCTCGGTTCCCGGCCCGTTGATGGTGGTGCATCAGGACGACTATGTCGAGCTGACCCTCATCAACCCCGATACCAACGAGCTGCAGCACAATATCGATTTCCACTCGGCCACCGGCGCGCTCGGCGGCGGCGGGCTCACCATCGTCAACCCCGGTGAAAAGGCGATTCTGCGCTTCAAGGCCACCAAGGCCGGCGTCTTCGTCTATCACTGCGCACCTCCCGGCATGGTGCCGTGGCATGTTACCTCGGGCATGAATGGCGCGATCATGGTGCTGCCGCGTGAGGGCCTGACGGACGGCCACGGCAAGGAGCTTGTTTATGACAAGGTCTATTATGTCGGCGAGCAGGACTTCTACATCCCGCGCGACGAGAACGGCAATTTCAAGAAATATGAAAGCGCCGGCGACGCCATGGCCGACACGCTGGAGGTGATGCGCAAGCTGACGCCGACCCATATCGTCTTCAACGGCGCAGTCGGTGCCCTGACCGGGGAACATGCCCTTCAGGCCGCCGTTGGCGAGAAGGTGCTGATCGTCCATTCGCAGGCAAACCGTGATACCCGCCCGCATCTCATCGGCGGCCATGGCGACTATGTCTGGGCGACGGGCAAATTCCGCAACCCGCCGGATCTCGACCAGGAAACTTGGTTCATTCCCGGCGGCACGGCGGGCGCTGCCTTCTATACCTTCGAGCAGCCCGGCATCTACGCTTATGTCAACCACAACCTCATTGAGGCCTTCGAGCTGGGTGCAGCCGCTCACTTCAAGGTGACCGGTGAGTGGAACAACACCCTGATGCAGGCGGTGCTCGCCCCCTCGAGCATCTGACACAGACGGAAGCGCGCCGCCGACAACGGTCGCGGCGCGCTCCCCCTTCTGCTCTCCGCGGCCTGAAGGCAGGCCCGAACTTTGGCGTCTTCTCGACGCAGGCAGGTTCCCATGGGCATTCCCGGCAACAGCCACTTTCCAAATGCCGTCTCGCTTCTTTTGCCGCTCTCTATTGCAACGCTGCTGGCAACGGCCATCGGTTTCCAGTCCGGGATCATCCGCAGCGGCGCTGATGACCGCGCGGCCTTGACGGCACCGCAGGTCGTCACCGTGCCCGCCGGACATTTCACATACCGGGCGGAGGGCGAATATTTCCGCAATGGTTATGCCGTCGATGGACCGATGGTCGACGTGGCGATGCAGCAAAATCTGACGATCATGAAATATCAGGTATCGAGCGCGGATTATGCGCGCTGCGTGGCGGAGGGCGGCTGCCAGCAGCCGGAACCCGGCTTTGCGGCTCCGGTCGGCGGCGAAATACCGGCAACCGGCATCAGCCAGGACGACGCCCGCGCCTATGCAAAGTGGCTAAGTGAGCGGACAGGCGCTGTCTGGCGCCTGCCGAGCGACGCTGAACTCGCCTTTGCCGCCGGGTCGCTTTTCCCGGACGAGACACTCGGTGTCGCCGCGGACAGTGAAAACCCGGCTTTACGCTGGCTGGCCGATTATGAACGGCAGACCAGTCGCAAGGCCTCTGGCAATCCCGTTCCGCAATCCTATGGCAGCTTCGGCGAAAACGAATATGGACTTGCCGATTTCGGTGGCAATGTCTGGGAATGGACCTCGAGCTGCAGCCACCGTGTGACACTTGGCAAGGATGGTGAGGCGATCGATAGCGTCGCCTCCTGCGGCATTCCCGTCGCCTCGGGCAAACACCGGGCGGCGATGAGCGCCTTCGTCAAAAACCCCAAAAGCGGCGGATGTGCCGTCGGCGTGCCGCCTGATAATCTCGGGTTCAGGCTCGTGAGAGACACACGCTGGTACGCGCCGCTTCTCGAAAAGCTTCGCGCCACTACCCTGTTTTCTTGACAATCATCAATTAAAACAAGTGCTTGATTCATATCATTTGATCTTCTGCCGCCGGTGATAGTGCTGTATGCTGACAATACAGAAAAGGCCGTTCCTCGATTGCCGATGCAATCACCTTGAGGATCGTCCGATCACCGGAGAGGGTGCAAGTGAAGATTGACCGAAGCGTCATCCGGTCGCTGGCCTTGTTTGCCAAGATGGCCGACGATGAGCTGGACGGACTGCTGACCCACGCCACATCCCGGCTGGTGCCGCCGGGCGAAGCCATTTTCGAGCAGGGCCAATCAGCCACGCATTTCTTCCTGCTCATCCACGGCCGCCTGAAGGTGACCCAGGTGACCCATGATGGCCAGCAGATCATCGTGCGCATGGTGCATCCCGGTGATCTCTTCGGTTTCGCAAGAGCACTGCAACGGTCCGATTATCCCGGCACAGCCACCACGGCTGCCGAAAGCGTGATCCTGTCGTGGCAAACGGACCTCTGGCCGCAATTCGTCGAACAGAACCCGCATCTTGCCGTCTCCGCCATGCAGACCATCGGCCAGCGTCTCGAGGAAGCCCATACGCGCATCCGCGAAATGTCGACGCAGGAAGTGGAGCGCCGGGTGGCTCATGCCGTGCTGCGCCTTTCGCAGCAGGCCGGACGCAAGGAGGAAGACGGCATCCGTATCGATTTCCCGATCTCGCGGCAGGATATCGCCGAGATGACCGGCACGACGCTGCACACGGTCTCACGCATTCTCAGCAGCTGGGAAACCAAGGGGTTGGTGCAGGGAGGACGGCAGAAGCTTCTCGTCTGCAATCTGCCGGGCCTTGCCCAGCTGGCGGAAGGCGAAGCAAGCCAGGTATAGCGCGCAGGGGCCTGCCGCCATGCGTCTGGCCTTCGCCAAGAGCCGCGCCTCGAGCAGGTAGTCCCGCCGCCCTCACTCAACCGGCTTCGAAGCCGCGCTTTCGATATAGGCGATGAGATTGTCCAGATCTTCCGGCTTGCTGATGCCGTCCAGCGCCATCTTGTTTCCGGGTATTTTCTTTTTCGGCGCGCTCAGGAAATCCCGCAATTCTTCCGGTGTCCAGACGAGACCGTCCTCGCCCGCTTTTTTCATCGCGCTCGAATAATTATAGTCGGGCACGCCGCCCGCTGCGCGGCCAATGATGCCGTTAAGCTGCGGGCCAACCCGGTTTTTCGCGCCCTCGCCAATGGCGTGGCAGGCGGAACAGCGCTTGAAGACTGCCTCTCCCTTGGCAACATCGCCCTCCGAGAGCGCGGGAATGGCGCTTGCGGTCAGCATTGCCGTCGCGATGATTATTGTATTGCGCATCGTGTCATCCTTGTCTTGCCGCATAAATACGGCCCGCCCGTAAAAGCGGACGGGCCGGAGGTTGCTCTGTTCAGGTCGTGCCCCACGCGGGCGTGCCCTTCTTGTAAGGAACGCGGTCTTCGAAACCGCCGGGAATTTCGTCATAAACGAGAACTTCCGTTGCGCCGATCTTCGAGGTGAAGAAACCGAGCAGCGTCAGCTGTTTGACCAGCGTGAAGGCGTGCGGTTTTGCCGGTGTCTGTTCCGCCTTCGCCTGCTTGTCCAGCGTGGCAAGCAACGCCTGCCGCTGTTCTGGCGTCAAATCCGCAAAAGCCTTTTTGTGTTCGGCCTGACTGCGCTTTTCGATTTCGGGGATCGCCGAAAGGAAAAGTGCCCGCTGCTCGTCGGTATAACAATCTGCCGCGTAAACCGCCATGAATGCGCCGACAGCGGCATCCTTCGCACCAGGCGTGGAGGTGCGGGGAATGATGGTTTCCGCCACCTCATCCAGAAACCGGATATCCTCCGGGCTGAACACATGGCTGCCGCCGGCTGGCTTTGCGGCATTCTCCGCAGCAGTCAACACATCCGCGCCGATCAGTGGAAGGCCAGTGGCGATGGCTATCAGTTTCAGCAGTTCGCGTCTGTTCATCACAGGTTCCCCTTCTTCAGTTCGGAGACGGCAAAATCAGCCGCACGCGCCGTCAGCGCCATATAGGTCAAGGACGGGTTGACGCAGGAGGCCGAGGTCATGCAGGCGCCGTCAGTGACAAAGACGTTGGGTGCATCCCAGACCTGGTTGTTGCCGTTGAGGACGGAGGTTTTCGGGTCGCGCCCCATACGGGCCGTTCCCATTTCGTGGATGCCCATGCCCGGCGCATAGCTGCCCCTGGAGGGTTTGACATTCTTGATGCCGACCGCCTCGAACATCTCGACGGCGTCATTGACCATGTCTTCGCGCATGTCGAGTTCGTTCTGCTTCATCTCGACATTCATCGACAGGACCGGCAGGCCCCATTTGTCCTTTTTCTCATGATCCAGTTTCACGCGGTTCTCATGATAGGGCAGCATTTCGCCGAAGGCGGTCATGCCGATGGTCCAGCCGCCCGGCTCGGTCAGCGCCTCCTTGTAATCGGCACCGATATTCAGTTCGGCGATCTCCCGCTCCCAGCGCGAACGGCTGGCGGAGCCCTGATAACCGAAACCGCGCAGGTATTTGCGCTTGTCGTCGCCGGTGTTGCGGAAACGCGGAATGTAGAAGCCCGCCGGGCGGCGGCCCTTGAAATAGAAGTCCTCGAAACCTTCCACCTGGCCGGTGGCGCCCATGCGGAAATGGTGGTCCATCACGTTATGGCCGAGTTCGCCGGAGCTGCTGCCGAGGCCGCCTTCCCAGACATCGTTGGCCGAATTCATCAGCACCCAGGTCGAGTTCAGCGTCGAGGCGTTGAGGAAGATGATGTCGGCGGTGTATTCATAGGTCAGGTTGGTTTCTGCATCGATGATCTCAACACCGCGCGCCTTCTTCGTGTCCTTGTCGTAGAGGATTTCCTTGACGATGGAGAAAGGCCGAAGGGTGAGATTGCCGGTAGCGACCGCCGCAGGCAGGGTCGATGCCTGCGTGCTGAAATAGCCGCCGAAGGGACAGCCCAGCCGACACTTGTTGCGGAACTGACAGCGCGTGCGTTCCTGATCCGGAAGTTCCTGGGTAATGTTGGCGCAGCGCGAATTGATGAGATGGCGCGTGCCCTTGAAAGCCTTCTTCAGCCGGCTGGCCACGTCCTGTTCCACGAAATTGAGCGGAATGGGCGGCAGGAATTCGCCATCTGGAAGAATATCCAGCCCCTCGCGGCTGCCGGAAATGCCGGCAAAACGTTCGACATAGTCATACCAGGGAGAGACGTCTTCATAGCGGATCGGCCAGTCGACGGCGATGCCGTCTTTCGCATTGGCCTCGAAATCGGTCTGCGACCAGCGATAGGTCTGGCGGCCCCAGAGCAGCGAGCGGCCGCCGACATGATAGCCACGGAACCAGTCGAAACGTTTTTCCTCGACATAGGGCGTTTCCTGCTCATCGGCCCACATGCCGAGCGTCGCCTCTTCCAGCAGGTAATCGCGGCTGAGAACGGGGTATTTCGCCTTCATCTCCTGCGTGGCGCGGTTGCGGTGGGGATAATCCCAGGCTTCCTTGTCGGCATTCTGATAGTCGGTGACGTGCTCGATGTTACGGCCGCGCTCCAGCATCAGGACCTTCAGGCCCTTTTGCGTGAGTTCCTTTGCGGCCCAGCCTCCACTGATACCCGAGCCGACAACAATCGCATCATAATGATTGTCTGCCATGATAATTCCTCCGATGTGTACTTGGAAAAACAACGACGAGACGAAGCGCTTCCCGTCGCGGTGCGGCGGAAACTGGTCATGCGTCTGTCGAACCTCATGCGCCCCGGCGAAACCGGCCGCCGGGGAGCGGTTCTGGTTTTACTGGCAGTGATTACTGAAGGGTCGGCAGGCGTTCGTTGAGGAACGCGTTGCCCTTGGTCACGACAGCTTCGGCATCGAGCGGAAGGTCGTGTTCAAGGATGAACCACTTGACGCCGGCCTGCTTGGCCGCCGGCAGAATTGCCTTCCAGTCGAGAACGCCGGTGCCGAGTGTGGCAAAGCCTCGCTCGTTTTCCGCCGTGCCGGCCGGTGCATTGTCCTTGGCGTGGATGGCAAAAACCTTGCCCTTCAATGTGCCGAGAAACTGGGCGGGATCATTGCCGCTGCGCGCCACCCAGGCGACATCGAGTTCGCTCTGCAGCTTGGGGCCGGCCGCATCAAGCAGCAGCTCAAGCGCCGTCTTGCCGTCGAACTTGACCATTTCAAAATCATGATTGTGATAGGCCATGGAAAGGCCCGCCGCGGAAAGCTTGTCCGCGTAACCACCAAGTTCCTTGCCGAAGGCGGTCCAGCCTGCGGCATCCTTCGGCCGGTCTTCGGGCTTCAGGAACGGCACGGTCACGACCGGATTGCCGACGGCTTTCTGCTCGGTGATGACCTCATCGAGGTTGCCGCGCAGCTTGTCGATCGGCACATGCGAGGAAATGACCTTGATCTTGTGCTTTTCCAGCAGCGCGTTCAGTTCGCTGGCGCTGACCTTCTGCATATCCACCGTTTCCACGGCCGAAACGCCCGCGCGGTTGAGGATGGCAAGCTGCTCCTCAAGTGTTCCCGCATTACGCAATGTGTACATCTGCGCGGCAATCGGCAGCGTCTTGCTGTCTTGCGCCAGAACCGGGTTTGCGATGCCGGCCGCCAATGCGACAACGACTGCCATGCTTGCGAATTTTGACTTGAACGTTTTCAAACGCGTAACTCCCTTTCCGTTTGATCAATGTGACGACACGTGTGCCCACGCCTTTCCGGGCCTTCTGGCCGGGTTATGCCGGGCACCACCTCCTGTGCCCTGCGTCGTCAGTCCCCGATATCCAGTGGTCTAGATGTCGATCCCGACCCAGGACGAGGTCCGGCTGGACCGAACGGCCGCATCGATGAATGCGAGACCCGCAAGGCCGTCCTCTATGCCGGGGTAAATCACCTCCCCGGCAGCTGTCTTTCTCTCCCTTTTTGCGATGATTGCGTCTGCGGCTTCGCGGTAAATCGTCGCAAAACCCTCGAGATATCCTTCCGGGTGCCCTGACGGCACGCGGCTGACACGGTTGGCGGCCGCACCGGCACCCGCACCGTTGCGGGTGATAAGCCGCTTCGGCTCCCCGTAAGGCGTAAACCACAGCTCGTCTGGCACCCTGTGGTGCCATTCAAGCCCGCCCTTGTCGCCATAGACCCTGAGCGACAGCGCATTTTCATTGCCGACCGCGATCTGGCTCGCCCAGAGCATGCCTTTTGCGCCGCTTGCATAGCGCAGCAGAATATTGGCGCTGTCATCCAACTGCCGGCCCGGAACGAAAGAGGTCAGATCGGCATAAAGGCTCGCGGGGATTTCGCCCGTCACAAAGGCCGCGGCGTTGAAAGCGTGCGTGCCGATATCGCCGATTGCGCCGCCAGCGCCGGAACGGCTGGGGTCGGTGCGCCATTCCGCGCCCTTGGCACCGGTCTTTTCAACCGCTTCGGTCAGCCAGTCCTGCGCATATTCGGCCTGAACGTGGCGCAGCTTGCCGATGGAGCCATCAGCGATCATCTCGCGCATCTGCCGCAGCATCGCATAGCCGGTGTAATTATGCGTCAGAACGAACAGGCTGTCGGATGCCCTGACGATCTCGGCCAGTGCCTTCGCTTCCTCCAGCGTCGCGGTAACCGGCTTGTCGCAGATGACGTGGATGCCGGCTTCGAGAAAGGCCTTGGACGGGGCGAAATGCAGATGGTTTGGCGTGACGATGGCGACTGCCTCGACGCCATCTTCCCGGCCGGCTTCGGCCGCTGCCATTTCCTCGAACGAGGCGTAGGAACGCTCCGGTGCAATGCCGAGCAGGGTTGCCGAAGCGGCAGCACGCGCAGCATCGGAAGAAAGCGCGCCGGCCACCAGTTCGTAGCGGTCATCCAGCCGGGCCGCGATGCGATGCACGGCACCAATAAAGGCGCCCTGACCACCACCGACCATGCCGAGACGGATGCGGCGGCTGTTAAATTTTGCTG
Source organism: Agrobacterium sp. SUL3 (assembly GCF_001263295.1). Classification (NCBI taxonomy): domain Bacteria; kingdom Pseudomonadati; phylum Pseudomonadota; class Alphaproteobacteria; order Hyphomicrobiales; family Rhizobiaceae; genus Agrobacterium; species Agrobacterium sp. SUL3. The sequence goes on along the minus strand of NZ_KQ414503.1, from coordinate 209,218 downwards.
TTGTGGAGGACATGATGTTCCTTTCAGAGACCGAGAAGGCGGCGGTTGGCGGCATCATCGACACCGCTTTTGGCGAAATCGTCGAAGGCCCGCTCGGTCACGCGGATGATGTGGTTTTCAATGAAGCCAGCGCCTTCGCGCGCGCCGTCTTCCGGATGTTTCAACGCGCATTCCCACTCCAGCACCGCCCAGCCGTCGAAATCATATTGGGTGAGCTTGGAAAACACCGCGCCGAAATCGACATGCCCGTCGCCCAGCGAGCGGAAACGTCCCGGCCGGTCGACCCAGCTTTGATAACCGCCATAAACGCCGGAACGGCCGGTCGGATTGAACTCGGCATCCTTGACGTGAAAGGCGCGGATGCGCTCGTGGTAAATGTCGATGAAATCGAGATAGTCCATCGCCTGAAGGACGAAGTGGGAGGGATCGTAGAGGATGTTGGCGCGCGAGTGATTGCCGGTGACCTCGAGAAAGCGCTCGAAAGTCACGCCGTCATGCAGGTCCTCGCCCGGATGCAACTCGTAGCAGAGATCGACGCCATTCTCCTCGAAGGCATCGAGAATAGGTGTCCAGCGCTTGCCAAGTTCGGCAAAGGCCATTTCGACAAGACCGGCCGGGCGCTGCGGCCATGGGTAAACGAAGGGCCAGGCGAGTGCGCCGGAGAAGGTGGCGTGGCTTTTGAGACCGAGATGCTGCGAGGCTTTCGCCGCATATTTCAGCTGGTTGACCGCCCATTCCTGCCTCGCCCTGGGTTTTCCACGCAGTTCGGCGGGTGCAAAACCGTCGAACATTTCGTCATAGGCCGGGTGAACGGCGACGAGCTGGCCCTGAATATGGGTCGAAAGCTCGGTGATCTCGATACCCATCTCGGAAAGCCGGCCCTTGATGTCGTCGCAATAGGTCTTGGACGCAGCGGCTTTCTCAAGATCGAAGAGTTTGGGATCGGTCGGCACCTGGATGCCCTTGTAACCGAGGGAAGCCGCCCATTGGCCGAGATTGTCGAGCGTGTCGAAGGGCGCTTTGTCCCCGACAAATTGCGCGAGGAAAATCGCCGGGCCTTTGATCGTCTTCATGTCCTTACACTCCTTGCATTCACAGTCTGGCCGCTACCGATGCGGCGGGCGGCAGGGCGCGACCGAGCCGCGCACCACCAGTTCCGTATCCAGCACGATGGTTTCGGCCGTGCGTTTGCCGTTCAGCCGGTCCACCATCAGCGCCATGGCCCTGCGACCCATTTCCTGGCGGGGCTGGCGCACCGTCGTCAGCGGCGGTTCGAAAGCATTGGCAAAAATGATATCGTCGAAGCCGATGACGGAGACATCGGCCGGAACCGAAACGCCACGCGCACGCAATTCGCTGATCGCACCAATCGCCATCTGGTCGCTCGAGGCGAAAATCGCGGTGAAGGCAATGCCGCCTTCGAGAAGGCTGCCAATTGCCTGACGGCCGGCCTCGATGCTGTAGTCGCCCGTCACCACCAGTTCGTCGGCGTAAGTGATGCCGGCTTCGGCAAGTGCCGCGCGATAGCCATCGAAACGCTCCTGCGCCAGACTTTCCGGGACCGGACCGGCCAGATGCACGATCCTTTGATGTCCCGCCTCGATGAGGTGGCGCATGGCGTTTTTGGAGGCGGCGCGGTTGTCCACCTTGACGGTCGGCAGCGCGAGGCCGGGCACCGTTTCCGACGCGATCACGATCGGCGGCAGCGCGTCGCCCTGATCGAGAAGCTCGGCGGGAAACTGTCCGGTCATCAGGATAAGGCCGTCGGCATGTTTCTGGCGAACCATATCGATGTGGGTCGCCACGCGGTTCTCGTCGTTGCGGGCATCGCCCATCAGCACCTTGAAGCCCGCTTCGCCCGCCGCTTCCTCAACACCCTTGTAGATTTCGAGATAAAACGGGTTGCCGATATCGCGAACGAGAAGGATGACGGTGTTGTTGGATTGACGCCGGAAGCTTGCCGCCTGCGCATTGGGGACGAAGTTGGCCTGCCGCACGGCGTCGAAAACCTTCTTCCGGGTTTCCGGGCGAACCTTGTCGGGTTGCTGCAGCGCCCGCGATACGGTCGCGATGGAAACGCCCGCGAGAGCTGCCACTTCCCTGATATTCGAACCTTGGTCTTTGCTCATCTGTCACACACGCAACTGCTTTTGGCGGCCATAAAGCAGCATCAGCGCTAGCAACGTGACACCGAATATGATCTGCCGTGCCCATACATCGAGGTTGAGCGTTATCAGTACGCTTTGCAGAATGGTGAGCGCAACCGCCCCGGCCATGGTTCCGACATATCCGCCCGCACCGCCGGCAAGCGAAGTGCCGCCGATGACGACTGCGATGATCGACGGAAGCACATATTGGTCACCGACGGAGATGAAGGAGGTGCCGGTGTAACCGATCACGCAGACGCCGGTCAGCCCGGCAAACAGACCGGAGAGGCCATAAAGCAGCGTACGGATCAGCGACACGGGCAAACCGGTGAGCGTCGCCGCCCGCTCGTTCGAGCCGATGGCGTAAATGGCGAAGCCGAACGCCGTGCGGCGCAGCACGAACAGCATGATCGCGGCAATGCCCAGCCAGACGAAAAGCACGCCGGGGATGCCGAAAATGAGCGGGCGGTTGATGAAGCCCGCCAGCAGCGGTGCGGCAGCACCGGAGGGAACGCCCTGCGAATAAACGACCAACCCGCCCTGGATCACCGCCGTCATGCCAAGCGTCATGACCAGTGGCGGAATGCGCACGAAGGTGATGCCGAGACCGTTGATGAGACCGATCAGGAAGGGAATGCCGCCTGCAACGAGAATGGCGAGCGGAATGCCCGCATTCTGGCCGTTCATCATGTTGCCGGCAAGGACCGCGCCAAGCGAGATCATCGCGCCGACGGAAAGATCGATACCTTCGCGTCCACCGAGGATGACGAGGTTCTGGCCCGCCGCGACGATGCCGAGAATGGCGGCAATCGTCAGCAGCCGCACGATCTGCGAGCCTTGCGCGAAGCCGGGGGACAGCAATTCGCCGACCAGAAGCAGGAAGACCGATGCACCAATGGCGATGGTCAGGGGATCGGTGACGATAGATTTGAGTTGCAAGCCGGGATTGGTCATATCAACGCCTCGTCACCAGAACACCGCCGGCCAGCGCCGTCAGCACGATCAAACCCTGCACCAGTGTCTGGTACTCGAAAGGCAGGCCCGCAAAAAAAATCACATTACCGATCATGCCGAGCACCAGCGCGCCGGCAATCGACCCTGTCGAGCTGCCGAAGCCGCCCGAAAGTGCGGTGCCGCCCAAAACCACGGCCGAGATGGAGGACAACGCCAGACTTGCGCCCAGCAACGGGTCGCCAGAAGCGGTCTCTCCCGTCAGGCACAGCGCCGCAAGCGCCGAAAACAGACCGGAGATCATATATGCGCCGATACGGATGCCCGAGAGGCGCAGACCCGTCTGGAAGGCACCGGTGCGATTGCCGCCAACGGCCAGCAGGTGCGTGTGAAACGGAATACGCGACACGATGAGGGTGAAGGCGATGCCCCCAATCAGCACCCACAGCACGAAGGGCAAGCCGATGAAGCTGCCGGAATAGGTTTGCCAATAGGCTTCCGGCACCGGAAGACCGGCCTGCGGTAGCACCCAGATCGCCAGCCCGGCGAAGATGATGCCGGTTGCGAAGGTGGTGACGATTGGCTGGAAGCGCAGGCCGGATATGAAGAGGCCATTGACCAGTCCGCAGAGCAGCCCGACGGCCACACCCGCCGCCATGCCGGCGAAGACGGCCCCCGTCGTGCCGCCAAGTGCTGCGATGACACTGACGGTGGCGACATTGGCGAGCGCCACGATGCTGCCGACCGACAGATCGATATCGCCCGCCAGAATGACATAGGTCTGGCCGATGGCGATCAGGATCAGCGGCAGAAACGTCGTCAGGTTCGATTGCAGCACGGAGGGCTGAACGAAGGAGGGTTGCAGAAACGTGTTCACGGCGATGAGAAGCGCCAGTACGACGAGGGTGATGACCCATGGCTGTCTGCGCAGAAAACCGGAGGCGCTCATGCGGCATCTCCATAGGCGGCGCGGGTCATGTTTACGGATGTCATGTCGGCTCCGGTCAGTTCCGCAGAAATGCGTCCACCGTTGAACACAAGAATGCGGTCGGCATATTCGAGGATTTCCGCATCTTCAGAGGAATAAAGAAGGATGGTCGCGCCGGCATCGGCCTGCTGGCGCATCAGGGCGAAGAGATCCGCCTTCGCGCCAAGATCGATGCCCTTGGTCGGATCGTCGAGCAGCAGCAGCTTCGGTGCGGTGGCGAGCCAGCGGGAGATAAAGATTTTCTGCTGGTTGCCGCCCGATAGCGTGCCTATCGGCATATCCAGGCCGGCGAACTTCGTCTTCATATCGTCCGCGACCTTCTGCACGCGCGGCTTCAGCGTCGCGGGACGGACCAGCCGCATCTTTTCGCGCACCATCAGCGCCGCAACGAGATTTTCGAAGATCGACCGGCCCTGAAGGGACGCGTCACGGCCACGGTCGCCAGAGACATAGGCAAAGCCGCTATGAACCGCCTGCGAAGGTTTGCCGATGGTGATTTCACGGCCCTCAAACCGGATTTGTCCGGCTGCAAATGGGTTGGCACCGAAAAGACCCTTCAGCAAGGCCGACTGGCCCTGACCCTGCAGGCCGGCCAGACCGACGATTTCGCCCGGATAGGCTTCGAGAGTGACACCGCGAACGCCCTCACCCGCCACATCCGCCAGCTTCAGGCTCGGTGCAGCAGCCGAACGCCCTTTCTGACGGGCAGGAGCGGCCCGAACATCGCCAACCATGTCATGCACCACAGCTTCGCGCGTGGTTGCCGCCGTATCGAGTTCGGAAATCGTCGCGCCGTTCCGCATGACGGTGATGCGGTCGCAGACGGAGAAAACCTCGTCGAGACGGTGGGAAATCATGATGGTGGAGACACCGTCGGCCTTCTTGGCCCGGAGTATCTCAAAAAAGCGCTGGGACTGGCGGCCATCGAGCGCCGCTGTCGCCTCGTCCATGATCATCAGGCTGGCGTTCTGGGCGAAGACCTTGAGGATTTCGACGAGCTGCCGCTGATCCGGCGGCAGATTGCCGACGATCGCATCCGGCTCCAGCCCTTCGCCAGCCACGCCGTCAAACAGCGCGATCAGTCTCGCCGCTTCGGCCTTCAGCGTCTTGCCGTCGACAAAGACGCCGCGTTTCGGCTCGCGCCCGAGGAAAATATTGTCGGCGACGGAAAGCTGCGGAATAAGGCTGAGTTCCTGATAAAACAGCGCAATACCGGCATTTTCGGCGTCCCGCGGGCTTTTGAATCGCACGTTTTCGCCGTTGAACCTGATGGTACCGCTGGTTGGAGCCACCGCACCCGCAACGATCTTGCAGAGCGTGCTCTTGCCGCAGCCATTGGCGCCCAGCAATGCGTGAATTTCACCGCGACCAACTGTCAGCCTGCCGTCGGAAAGCGCGCGAACCGCGCCAAAATTCTTCGTTATGCCGGCCGCTTCCAGAGCGTTCGCCATCGCATGTCCCCGAATTGTGCTTGTCACAGGCGGCCGGCCAAGGCCCGGTCCGCACTCGAAATTCTGGTTCGGGCCGGCGCTTGTCGCCGACCCGAAACGGCTCTTACTTGAAGAACTCGCCGGCCTGTTCCGGCGTCACGGTTGCCGTGACCGACCAGTAGCCCGGCTTGCCATCGGCGGACTTGATGTTGTCCGCGAGGTTATCGTTGCTGACGAAGGGGATCGGAATATAGATGGCGTTACCATAGGTGCCGCCGAAAACACCGTCCTTGAATTCCTTGCCCTGCAGCTTCAGGACAGCGACGTTGAGCGCGCTGGCCATGACGCCGGGAGGATTGACCGAAGCGCCGGAGTTGAACTTTTCCTTTTCCCAGCGGGTCATGAAGTCCTTGCGGATTTCACCGGTCGCTGCAATGTCCTTGGTCTTGCCGGCGGCTTCGATGGCGCGCCACGCGCCGTCTGCCATGCCGTCCTGCACCCAGACGCCGCTGATATCAGGATAGGTGGCAAGCAGGTTCTGCATGGCCTGCTGGCCCTGCGCCTGATCCCAGCTCGCATTGGCTTCGTTCAGCACCTTGATGTCAGGGTATTTCTTGAACACTTCGCGATAACCGGCAACGCGGGCTTCGTTGGCGGGGTTGCCGGCGATGCCGTTGATGGCGACGATGCTTCCCTTGCCCTTCAGCGCATCCGCAAGCCATTGCGCGGATTGCGCCGCCCATGCCTTCTGGTCGATGCCGACATAGAGCGCATCCTTCGAGGACACTTCGGCGTCGGTTGCGATGACGAGAATGTTGCGTGCCTTGGCCTGTGCGAAGATCGGATCGAAAGCCGTCGGGCTGCCGGGATTGATGAGGATCGCATCAACGCCCTGGTTCATGAAATTGCGGATATGACCGATCTGCCCCTGCACATCGACATTGCCGCTCTGAACGACGACTTCGACCTTGACGCCCTTTTCGCCCCATGCCTTTGCGGCAGCCTGAGCTTCCTCGATCATCTGCGTGCGCCATTCGCTGCCGACGAACGAGTTGGAAAGACCGATCTTGAAGCTCTGCTCCTGGGCGTACGCCGACGTGCCGGCCGCCAGCACCAAAGCGGCGGCAGCCATCAAATGTCTAAACATGAAATTTGCTCCTCCAAGCACGGTTTTTAACTAATGAAACCGTTTACATGAGCGAATGTAACCGTTTTCATAATCGAGTCAATCCCGAGCGCGATTTTTCTCGCGGCGTCTGGAAGGAAGGCAAAATCAATGCTGACAGTGTCGCAAAATACGCGCAAAAGAGTGCGATAACCCTTCAAAATGATCGAAGCCGGTGGCTTCAAAAATGTCTGCAGCCTCTTCGCCCGACCAGGTTTGAACGCCCCTGTGGACAACAGGGGAATTCCCGCCTCAAATCACCACACGATTCCAATCAGGAGAATGACCATGGAAATATTGCGCGCAGGAACCCGGGCATCCGCCAAGGGACCCGAGGACTGGTTCACCGGCACGGTCCGCATTGATCCGCTGTTCAATCCCTTCGATGCGGAGCGGGTTCAGGGTGCACAGGTCACCTTTGAGCCCGGCGCCCGTACCGCCTGGCACACCCATCCACTGGGCCAGACACTGATCGTCGTCTCCGGCTTTGGCCGCGTGCAGCGCGAGGGTGGCCCGGTGGAAGAAATCCGTCCCGGCGATATCGTCTGGTTCGCACCCGGCGAAAGGCATTGGCACGGCGCGGCTCCCAATGTCGCCATGACCCATATCGCACTTCAGGAAGTCAAGGACGGCAAGGTGGTGGACTGGATGGAGAAGGTGACGGACGACCAATATGGCGGCTGACACCGCCATTCCGGGGGGACAGTTACCCGCCTGAAACAGGCACGTCCGCATCATCCGCCGAACGAAGGGCGGTGATGGCCAAACCCGGAAAGACCGAAATATTTCAGGCGCGCGATTTAAACTTTGACTTGTATCCGCATTGGGTGAAACCTTCATCTCATCGCGGATACAAGGTGGAGAATCGTGATCTTAGCGGGTGAAAGTTTTATCGCCTCCATCGGCGTCGATACGGTCGCAACCCAATGTCCGTGATATTCGACAGGCGTGATGTAATTGCAGGGTTGTCGATCGCCGGCCTGATGCTGCCGGAAGCGATCGCCTATTCGGGAATTGCCGGCGTTCCAGCCCAGCACGCCATTCTTGCGGCCATCATGGGCTGCATTGTATATGCCGTTTTCGGCCAGAGCCGGTTTGCCGTCGTCTCGCCCACATCCTCTTCCGCAGCAATATTGGCCGCGATGCTCGCGACGCTTTCCGTCACGCCGGCGCAGAAGATGCTGCTTGTCGCCATTTCGGTCGCACTGGTGGGCATCCTGTTTCTCGTGGCGGCGGCCACGCGGCTCGGCGCGCTGTCGAGCGTGATTTCGCGGCCGGTGCTGCGCGGTTTTGCTTTCGGCCTCGCCATTCTGATCACGATCAAGCAACTGCCGAGCCTTTTTGGAATCAAGGAGCAAACGGGCGAACCGCTGGCAATCCTGTTGCAGATAGTCTCCCATCCGCGAGACTGGAGCCTCGAAAGCATCGCCGTCGGCCTCGCGGCGTTTGCTGTACTGCTGCTCCTGCGTAAACGCCCGATCCTTCCCGGCAGCCTTGTCGTGATCGTGGCGGGTATTGCCGTCTCGATTCTGCTTGATCTGCAAAGCCGCGGCGTCGCCATTGTCGGCACCATCGATCTTGCCGGAATATGGGCCGGCCCGCTTTCGGTATCGCTCGATGATGTCGCGCATGTCGCCCGCTTTGCGCCGCCGCTGGTGCTCATTCTCTTTGCGGAATCCTGGGGTACGATCCGCAGCTTTTCGCTGCGCCACGGTGAGAATGTCGATTCCAATCGCGAATTGCGGGCCTTCGGGCTTGCCAATATCGCCAGCGCCGCTGTGCAGGGAATGCCGGTCGGCGCCGGTTTTTCCGCCGGTGCGGCAAGCGAAGCGGTCGGGCCGCAGAGCCGCCTCGCCTCGGCCATCGCCGCAATCGGCCTTGCAATCTTCAGCCTGCTCGCTTCCGCCTGGTTCGCCTTCATTCCGCAGGCCGTGCTCGCCGCCATCATTGCCGTAGCCCTGCTGCACGCGCTTGATCCGACGCCGATCATCCGCCTGTGGCGGCTTGGCAACGATGCCTGGCTGGCACTTGCCGCCGCCGCCGGCGTGCTGGCATTCGGCGTTCTGAACGGAATGCTCGTTGCCGTCGCGCTTTCCTTCGCCGTCTTCGTCCGTCGGCTTTCCCTGCCGCATGTGATGCATCTCGGAAGGCTTGGCGACAGCCACGATTTCGTCGATATGGAACGCCATCCCGATGCGCAGGACATATCTGGCATGATTATCCTGCGGCCGGCGCAGCCACTCTTTTTCGGCAATGCCGAACCGATCCTTGCCGCCGTCACCAAACGCATCGCCGCAAGGCCGGAACTGCATGTCGCGATCATCAGTCTTGAGGAAAGCTTCGAACTGGATTCCACCGCGCTCGATGCGCTGCTGGAATTCGATGCAGCGATGCAGCACGGCGGCACCACGGTCTATTATGCCCGCGTGCACGACCATGTACGGGATCTGCTGCTCGCCGGCGGCGGGAGCGATCTGGTGGCGCGCAGCAGTTTCAGCGTCGATGATGCCGTAACCACGGCCATGGGTCGGGAGAACAACCATGCCACAGCCTCTTGAACCCCACCTCAGCCCGGTTGAAATCACCTCGCTCAGGCCGACCCAGATGACGGTTGGCCTTCGCGAGGTGGAAAACAAACGCAAACAATGGGCCGCCATCCGGGAGAAAAAGGGGCCAGATTTTCTCGGCCACCACATGGTGCCCGTCGTCATTGGCTATAAACAGCGTCTCTATCTGGTCGACCATCACCACCTTGCTCTGGCGTTACATGACGAGGGCGTGAAACATGTGCTGACCAGCATCGTGGCCGATCTTTCTCATCTTGGCAGGCAGGAATTCTGGTCGGTGATGGATCATCGCAACCTGGTTTATCCCTTCGATGTCGAAGGTGCGCGCCGCCCAGTCGACGAGCTGCCGAAGCAGATCACTGACCTTCAAGACGACCCTTTCCGCTCTCTGGCCGGCGCGGTTCGCGATGCCGGCGGTTTCGCCAAGATCGAAGCGCCTTTTACCGAATTTCTCTGGGCGGATTTTTTCCGCCGCCGGGTAAGCAGCAAAGACCTGCGGCATTCCTTCGATGAGACGATGGCCGAGGCAGTGGAACTGGCGCGCTCACACGATGCCCGGCATCTTCCCGGCTGGTGCGGGAGAACCGAATGACAACCCTTCCCTTCCTTTTCAGGTGGATTGCAGCGGTCGTCATCGCACTTTTCGTGCTTGGAACAACCGGTCTTTCCGCACAGGAGCCGCCGCCGGTAAAAGCACCTTCCCCCGCACAAACGACGGAGCAGAAGGTCGACCAGTTGCTGCAACTTCTCGGGCAGGACGACGTTCGTGCCCTGCTTGCACAGAAACTTGCGACAACTGGCGCGGAGCCGCAGCCGCAGACGGCGTCACAAAGTCAGTTGAGCGATCTCGACCAATGGGCAAGCAAGCGGCGGGAACATCTTGCCCGCATCATCGGCGACCTGCCCGTCATGTTCTCGCAGATCGCTTCCGCATGGCAAAGGCTTGGCGATGCGGTCCACGCCTACGGTCCTTTTATCTTTTTGCAGCATGTCCTGGTCCTGTTCGGGGCAGGCCTTGCGGGCGGCATTGTCACAAACCGTATCATCGTCATGCACGCATCCCGCAAAAACGGCGGGGATATCGGCAGATATGCCTCAGCCGTCGTCTCAGGGCGGCTTCTGCCCCTTTTCGGATACGGCCTTGTCGCAACCGCCATGTTCCTCAGCATCCAGTGGCCGCCCCTGCTGAGCGCCGTTCTGCTGCCCTGGCTCGTGATGAGCATTCTCCTGCCGGTGCTTTTTGCCGTTTCCGGCCTGTTGCGGCAGGTGGTTGGCCGCGAAGCCAGCCCGCGGCGCGATTTCTGGATCGTCCGCTGGACATGGCTTGCAACGCTTGCCGGGTTTTTCTGGGCGTTGCTCAGGACACTCGAAAATCTGGGTGTCCCGCGCGATACGCTCGGTCTATTGTCCACCGGCATGGTCGGTTTCCTGTTTCTGCTCGCCAGCCTCTGGATATGGCGGCGGCCCGGCGGTGATCCGGGTTCTGAACGGACACGGGCGATCGATGTCGCGCTGATCTTCTGCCTTATCATCCTCTTCGGATTGCGCCTTGCCGGCGCAGGCGTGCTGTTCTGGATCGGGTTTTATGCGCTGGTCCTGCCGGGCCTTGCCTCGACGCTCGGCATCGCCGCACGGAAACTCGCAACCGATATTGGCGGTTACGGCGAAAGCGACCTTCGCCCCGTTCTGGCCGAGCGCGGCGTGCGGCTCGCCATCGTGGGAGCGGCCATCGTATGGCTGATCTTCCTTGTTCGCGCCCATCCGGATTCCCTGCCCGACGGCGCGCTGCTCACCTCCATCGTCGTCGGCATCCTGCACGGCGCGCTCATCCTGCTGCTTGCCGATCTCATATGGATCGCCATCAAGTCGATGATCGCCCGGCGGCTGGAGCTGAGCGCCCCTGCCGGCGACGCAATGAGCGGCCACTCCGGCGGCCAGCCGCAGGACGACCGGCTTTTGACCATTCTGCCGATCCTGCGCAACATGCTCGGCATCATCATCGCCGCCGTCGCCGTCATGACGGCGCTTTCGGAACTCGGCGTGAATATCGGGCCGCTGCTGGCGAGCGCCGGCATTTTCGGCATCGCCATCGGTTTCGGCTCGCAGACGCTGGTGAAAGATATCATCAGTGGCGTGTTTTACATGATCGACGACGCCTTCCGCGTCGGCGAATATATTCAGAGCGGTTCTTATCGCGGCACGGTGGAATCCTTCAGCATCCGCTCGGTCAAACTGCGCCACCATCGTGGGCCCATCTTCACCGTGCCGTTCGGGTCGCTCGGCGCGGTCGAAAACATGAGCCGTGACTGGTCGATCGACAAATTCATGGTCACCGTCGCCTTCGATACCGATATCGCCAAGGTCAAGGCCATCACCAAGGAGATCGGCAAGGCGCTGAAGGAGGATCCGGAATTCGGGCCGTTCCTCATCGAGACCGTCAAGTTGAAGGGTGTCGAGCACTTTGGCGAATATGGCATGACGCTCGGCTTCGGCATGATGCTGCGCGCCGGTGGGCAATCCTCAGTGGTGCGGCGCAAGGCCTATTCGATGTTGAAGGATGCATTTGCTGAAAACGACATTCAGTTCGCCAGCATGACAGGCGCCTATCCCGCCGCCGCCCGGTCCGCGAGACCGCCGGAGCAGGAACAGGGTGGCGAAATGCAGCCGCCACCCGAAGAATAGAGTTCCCGCTCTCACGCTCTGGTGCACTTACCCCATGCGCTCTGACACATATTCCCCCGGCGAGGCGGGAAACACCACTGTCCTGTTGCCGTTCAGGAAGACCCGGTGGTGAATATGGGCGTGGATTGCGCGGGCAAGCACCTGGCTTTCAACATCGCGGCCAAGCGAGACGTAATCGAGACCGCTCTGGGCATGGGTCACGCGGATCGTATCCTGCTCGATGATCGGCCCCTCATCGAGATCGGCGGTGACGTAATGGGCAGTCGCGCCGATCAGCCGCACACCACGCTCATAGGCCTGCCTGTAAGGGTTGGCGCCCTTGAACGATGGCAGGAAGGAATGATGGATGTTGATGATGCGGCCCGACATTTCCTGACAGAGCCGGTCCGACAGTACCTGCATGTAACGTGCCAGAACCACGAGTTCAGCACTGGTATCCTGCACCACCTGCAGGATTTCCGCTTCAGCCTCCGGTTTCGTCTGCGGCGTGACGCGGATGTGGTGGAAGGGAATATCCTCATTCACCACCTGCTTCTGGTAATCGAGATGATTGGAGATCACCGCAACGATCTTCACCGGCAGGGCACCGATGCGGGAGCGATACAAGAGATCGTTGAGGCAATGACCAAAGCGCGACACCATGATCACCGCCTTGGTCTTGCGGGAGAGATCATGGAAATCGTAGTCCATGTCGAAATCGGCAGCGACCGGAGCGAAGCCTTCAAAAAGGGCGTCACGCTCCAGCCCCTGTTCCGAAACGAAGCTCAGCCGCATGAAAAAACGGCCTGTCTCCTGATCGGTGAATTGCGAACTGTCGTTGATGTTGCAGCCGGACCGCGCGAGATATCCGGATACAGCGGCAACGATGCCGCTGCGCGCCGGGCACGAGACTTTCATGACATAGATGGTCAAAATCCTGCTCCCCCTTGATGGATCAGTACTCGGACAGTTTTGAAACCGTGGCGAGTTCAGGCGATTTCAGCGGCAAGTTCCCTGCAGCCGGTTTCAAGCAAATGGCCAAGATGCGGCACGAAACTGTTCCAGATATCCATCCGGAAACGGTCTTCCGCATCGCGCCACAGCACCACGGTCACGCCGTCGAAAATCGTCCTGCGTGCCTCGCCCACCGCAATCGTGTCGATATCGCGGGCGCAGCCGAGCGTCAGAAGTTCAGCGGCTCGTGGCCCCTCGATCAGCAGCGTCACTTCCCGACCGGAAATATCGACAAGGCTGTGCGGATGGCTGGCATAAACGCCGGCGCAGGCCGCAACCAACTCGCCGACTTCACCGGCAGGGGCAAGGATCGTCCATTCATCGGGACCAAGGCGGAGGGCCTGCCTTTCGCCGGCGGAGACGCGGGCGCCGATCCGCTCTGGCAGGGTGAGGCCAAGTGCTGCGCCGAGTGACCCGACATCACCACGCGCGCGCAGCGACAGCCGCGCCTGCACAGGCAGGATGCTGACCCGCGCCGCCTTGCTTTCGGCCAAGGTGCCGGAAATGGGGGAGGAAACACGCATGTTCATTGTCATCTCCGGATCAGATTTTCAGGCGGGTGTTTTCGGGATCGACAAACACCATCCCGGTGATTTTCGCGGCAATGGTACGGTCCAGCATCGGGATATAGACGGTCTCGCCCATCCGCTCATGACCGCCCTCGACCAGCGCCAGCGCAATCGGCTGGCCAACCGCATCCGAATGGTAGGAGGAGGTCACATGCCCCACCATCTTCATCGGAAGCGGCTGTTTCGGATCAAAGACGATCTGCGCCCCCTCCTCCAGCTTCGAGCGGTCTTCAGTCAGAAGGCCGACGAGATGGCGGCGGCCCTTGGCGACGAGATCAGGGCGGGCAAGACCGCGCTTGCCGACGAAATCGGGCTTCGCCTTGCCTACGGCCCAGCCCATCGCCGCATCATAGGGCGTCACGGTGCCGTCGGTATCCTGTCCGACGATGATGTAACCCTTTTCGGCGCGCAGAACATGCATGGTTTCAGTGCCGTAAGCGGTGATGCCGTATTGCTGACCGGCTTCCCACAGGATTTCCCAGAGCTTGCGGCCAAGCGGGGCCGGCACATTGACCTCAAAGCCGATCTCGCCGGTGAAGCTGACCCGGAACAGCCGCGCCGGCATGCCGGCGACCGTGCATTCCACGCAGGACATATGCGGAAACGCCTCTTCCGTCAGTTCCACACCTTCGACTAGCGGAGCCAGCAGCTTTGCCGCATTCGGGCCGTTCAGTGCGATGGTGGACCATTGTTCTGTCGTCGAGGTCAGCCAGACATTGAGATCGGGCCATTCCGTCTGGAGGTAATCCTCCATCATGTTCAGCACCCGGGCGGCACCGCCTGTCGTGGTGGTGACGTGGAAACGATCTTCGGTCATTCGACCGATGACGCCGTCATCACGGATGAAGCCGTCATCGCCAAGCAGCAGGCCGTAACGGCAACGGCCGGGGGCGAGCTTCGACCACGGATTGGTATACATGCGGTTCATGAACTCGACCGCATCAGGACCGACCACTTCGATCTTGCCTAGTGTCGAAGCATCGAAAATGCCCACGCTCTGACGCACCGCCCGGCATTCGCGGCCGACCGCCGCGTCCATATCTTCGCCCGGTTTGGGGAAATACCAGGCGCGACGCCATTGCCCGACCGGCTCGTAAACAGCGCCATGCGCCTCAGCCCAGCCATCGATCTGCGTCTTGCGCGTTACTTCAAAATGCGCGCCACGGTGATAACCGGCGAAGGCTCCGAAGGTCGTTGGCGTATAGGGCGGGCGGAAGGTGGTCAGCCCCACCTGCGGCTGGGGTTTGCCAAGCGCTTCCGCCGCAATGTTCAGGCCGTTAATGTTCGACATCTTGCCCTGATCGGTCGCCATGCCGTTGGTGGTGTAGCGCTTGACATGCTCGATGGAGCGCATGCCTTCGCGCACGGCAAGTCGCAGATCCTTGGCGGTCACATCGTTCTGGTAATCGACAAAGGCCTTGGCCTTGCCGGCATCGCGGTCGCTCGGCAGTTCCGTGTGCGACACACCACTGCCAGTGCGATCATGTTCCACCGCATGGCTGAAAGCATTGGCGGCCTTGCCGAGTGCTTCGGCGACTTCACGCCCCCGCTCCGCGCCGTCCTTCAGCGCCGCCTCGATGCCCCACAGTCCGCGGCCGGCCCCGGCAATCGCGCAATCCTCATTGGTGAGGGCAGGCAGGAAGGTGGTCCGCTCGTCATCCCAGGCGAGCTTGCCCTGCGTATGGGAGAACAGATGCAGCGACGGCGTCCAGCCGCCGGACATCAGCACCGCATCACAGGTGATCTCCTGTCCCGCGCCGACCGAGGAGCCCTTGACCGGGTTGACTCGGACCGACTTGACCCGCAGCCGCCCGGAGGTCGCCGTCACCGTATGTGATAGCTTCACCGGAATGCCGAGCGCGCGCGCCTCGTTGACAAGCTCTTCACGCACCGTCGCGCGGGTATCGATAATGGCCTGAACACGTGCGCCCGCGCCGTGAAGATCGAAGGCCGCATACCAGGCGCTGTCATGGCTTGTCACCACCACCGGGCTGTTACCGACCTTGACGCCATAGCGGTTGAGATAGGTCTGGGCGGCGCCCGCCAGCATCACGCCCGGACGGTCGTTGCCGTGGAAGACCAGCGGCTTTTCCAGCGCGCCCTGCGCCAGCACCACCTGACGTGCCCTGACCCGCCACAGGCGCTCGCGCGGCGTATCCTTCGGCACGGTTTCGAGATGATCGGTCAGCTTTTCGCAGAGGCCAATCATGTTCTGGTGGTAATAGGCAATGGCCGTCGTGCGGGTCATGATCCTGACTCCGCGCTCCTTCAGCGCCTTCAATTCATCCGCCAGCCAGGTCCAGGCGGGCTTGCCGTCGATATTCGCCTGCGGTTCGGACAAAAGCGTGCCGCCGGCTTCTGCATTTTCATCGACCAGCACAACCTTAAGGCCATCGACCGCCGCCGCCCGCGCCGCAGCGAGGCCGGCAGGACCAGCGCCGACGATCAGCACGTCGCAATGCAGGTTGCGCGAGGCATAGGTGTCCGGGTCTTCCTCCGTCGGCGAAACGCCGAGACCAGCCGCCGCGCGGATGAAGGGTTCATAGACCTTGTTCCAGAAGCTCTTCGGCCACATGAAGGTCTTGTAGTAGAAGCCGGCCGAAAACAGCATATAGGCCATGTCGTTGACCGCGCCGATATCGAATTTCAGGCTCGGATATTTGTTCTGGGAGGTGGTTTGCAGCCCGTTCCAGATTTCCTGCACGGTGGCGCGGGTGTTCGGCTCGAACTGACCGGCGCCACGGCGGGTGCCGATCAGCGCATTCGGCTCCTCGGAACCCGCCGCCACCGGGCCGCGCGGGCGGTGGTATTTGAACGAGCGGCCCATAAGATGCACGCCATTGGCCAGAAGTGCCGAGGCGACCGTATCGCCCTTCACGCCGCGATAGGTCTTGCCGTCAAAGGTAAAGCTTACCGAGCGGGCGGCATCCACACGGCCACGGCCGGAAACACGATAGGAATTCATTTCGACACCTCGGAACTGGCTGCTGCGCGGGTCAGGGAAGAAAGCTCTGGACGCGGCTCGCCCGCCCGATAGGTCGTGAGGAACCGGTCGCTGACCGTGTCGCGCACGGCGTTGAAGAAGCGCCCACAGCCATGCAGGTGCCGCCAGCGCTCGAAATGCGGACCTTTCACGTTTTCGCGGATGAACAGGAATTCTTCCCACTGTTCGTCCGTCTGCGACGAGGGATCGGCGGCGCGGACAACATGGGCCTGTCCGGCATAGGTGAATTCGGCTTCAGGCAATGTTTCGTTGCAATAGGGGCAGCGGATCAAAAGCATGGTCTTGTCCTCGGAGCATTTCCAGTAAAAGTGCGAAGCGGTTTTACGTCCGGAAAATGCGTGAAATTAATGCGCCACGGCGGCGGCGGCGGCCTCGTCGATCAGGCGGCCGGAACGGAAACGTTCCAGCGTAAACGGCGCGTTGATCGGGTGCGGTTCGTTTTTGGCGATGGTCCAGGCAAAGGTGTGGGCAGCGCCCGGCGTCGCCTTGAAACCGCCCGTGCCCCAACCGCAATTGACGTAAAGCCCGTCGACAGGCGTCTTGCCGAGAATGGCCGAACGATCCGGCGTGACATCGACGATGCCACCCCATTTGCGCAGCATCCGCATGCGGTTGAAGATCGGGAAGATTTCGACGATGGCCGCAATCGTATGTTCGATCAGCGGCAGGCCGCCGCGCTGCGAATAGGAGGTGTACTGGTCCGTACCCGAACCGATCACCAGCTCGCCCTTGTCGGACTGGCTGATATAGGCATGAACCGCGTTGGACATGACCACGCAGGGGAAAATCGGCTTGATCGGCTCCGACACCAGCGCCTGCAGCGGATAGCTTTCCAGCGGCAGGCGCACGCCGGCTGTGTCCATGACGACGGATGTGTGGCCGGAGGCGGAAACCGCGACCTTCTTCGCCTTGATGAAGCCTCGCGCCGTCTCGACACCGGCGACGGAACCATCGGCATTGCGGCGAATGGCGGTAACAGGGCAGTTCTGGATGATATCGACACCGCGGGCGGCGGCACCGCGCGCATAACCCCAGGCGACCGCGTCATGGCGCGCCGTGCCGGCCCGTTCCTGCAACGCACCACCCATGACCGGATAACGGGCATTGGGGGAAATGCTGAGCGGCGGGCAATATTCCTTGCATTCCTCAGTCGTGAGCCAGCGATTGTCGACGCCGTTCAAGCGGTTGGAATGGATATGGCGCTTGAAACTCTGCACGTCGTGAACGTTATGGGCCAGCATCAGCACGCCGCGCTTTGAATACATGACGTTGTAGTTCAGTTCCTGGCTCAAGTTCTCCCACAGGTCGACGGCGTGATCGTAAAGACGGGCGCTTTCATCATAGAGATAGTTAGAGCGGATGATGGTCGTGTTGCGGCCGGTATTGCCGCCGCCGAGCCAGCCCTTGTCGATGACGGCGACGTTGGTGATGCCGTGTTGGCTGGCGAGATAATAGGCAGCCCCCAGACCATGGCCGCCGGCGCCGACGATGACCACGTCATATTCGGCCTTCGGCTGGCTGTCGGGCCATTGCTCATCCCAGTTCTTATGGCCGGTCAGGGCGTTCTTCAAAAGATTGAAAGCATTAAAACGCGTCATGAGCGGACCCGATGGTTGGAAAATCTCGTGTCGCAAAAGCTATGAAGATTTGCGTTGCGACGGCTGGACAATCGCGTCTCTTTGCATGAATATTTGCGCCATGACCTCTCACCGCGCCAAGAAACGCCTCAGCGTCGCTTTCCTGCTTGCCGATCGGTTCACGCTGTCGGCCTTTGCGAATTTCGTCGATGTGCTGCGCCTTGCCGCCGACGAGGCTGACCGCTCGCGGCCAATTCTCTGCGAATGGTCGGTGCTGTCGGCGACCATGGGCAGCGTTCAATCGAGCTGCGGTGTGAAGGTGCAGCCCGATACGCGGCTGATCGACGCCGGGCATTATGACTATATCGTCGTTGCCGGCGGATTGATCAGCGATCACAGCGCCCTGCCGCCGGAAGCGCTGCGGTTCCTCAAACAGCGTGCGGCGACCGGCACTCCCATTATCGGGCTCTGCACCGGCGTTTTCATTCTGCACGAGGCGGGTCTGCTCGATGGTTATCGCTGCTGTGTGAGCTGGTTCCACCATCAGGATTTTCTCGACCGTTTCGACACGGTGCAGATGGTCTCCGACCAGATTTTCGTCATCGACCGCGACCGGCTGACCTGTTCGGGCGGCCACGGCTCCGCGCATCTGGCGGCCTTCCTGGTGGAGCGTCATGTCGGTCAGTCCGCCGCCATCAAGAGCCTCAACATCATGATGATCGACAGCGCGTTGAGCGGCGAAAAACCCCAACCCGGCCAGCAGAGCGCACGCAGAGCCACGGACCCGCTGGTCAAAAAGGCGATCCTGCGCATGCAGCAGAATATTGAAGTGCCGAGAACCGTGCTTGAACTTGCCCGTGACCTTGGCCTCGGTCGCCGCAGCCTCGAACGGCGTTTTCTCAGCGACCTGAAGGCAACGCCATCAAAGGTCTATCTCGAACTGCGGCTGGACCGCGCCCTGTCCCTGCTTCGCAAGACCGAAGACACGATCACCCAGATCGCGCTTGCCACCGGGTTTTGCGACGCGCCGCATCTTTCACGCACCTTGCGGGCCGAGCGCGGTTTCAGCCCCAGTGAATATCGCAAGACGCAGATCGGCCACATAGCGACGGATGAGGAATTCGCCGTCGGCGTGCTGCTGCCGCAATCCTGAAGATATTCCAACCGCCGGAGCTTCAACCAGCAGGCTGATCCGGCTGGCCGGTCTCGACCCGTACCGATATGGCGTCATGGCGCCAATATTCGAGATCACAATCGATGATGCGACCATGCTGGTCCTGATTGACACGCGTGATTTTCAGACCGTAAGCCCCTTCGCTGCAACCGAGATGATGAGCCGGATATCCCCGCAACGCGACCGGATTAATTTCGAAATAGGCCGGACCATAGGTGACGGCGTAACTGTCCTGGTAAATCGTAGTCAGTGACCGGGTGAGGTCGTGCTGCACGATATCGGGGAAAATCTCCATGGAAAGATAGTGCTCGACGAAAAGCACCAGCCGTCCGTCGATGCTGCGCTTTCTGCGGATGCGCCAGAACGGCGTTCCCGGCGCACAGCGCATGAGGGGCGCAAGCTCCTCGGGCAGCGCTGTGGCCTCCGCTTCCACCAGAAGGGTTTCGGCAGAGCGTCCCTGTTCGGCGGCCATGCGATGGAAGTGGGAGCGGTGCAGCGGGCTGTAGACAAGGCGTGGTCCGGAAACGAACCAGCCGCGCCGGCTTTCGCGAAAGATCAGCCCGTCGATCTCGAGATGGAAAAGCGCCTCGCGCAGGGTAATGCGCGTGGTGGCATATTTCGCGATCAATTGCCGCTCGGAAAAAAGCCGACCATCCTTCACCACCTCGCCTGCAGCAATGGCCCGGCGCAATTGCTGCTCCAGCCCGCCGCGCCGGCCAGCTTCGATATCGCGGTGACCGCCTGTCGTTTCTCTGGCTGGCATCGCCGCCCTCATTGCATGGCCGTCAAAAAATAACGGGCGCGTTATGTCCGCGCCGAAAACGTCATTGGCCTGTCATAGCGAACCGATAATGAGCATGCAACTGGTCTAGACCAAGGAGCAAGCCCCGTGAAAAATTCCCTTCTCTCCCTCTCCCTTCTCACCGTTTTTTCCCTTCCCCTCACCGCTCAGGCGCAGGACGTTCCGGCCCTCGAAGCCGCCGCCCGCAAAGAAGGCGCCATCTACAGCGTCGGCATGCCGGACGGCTGGGCGAACTGGAAGGACACCTGGAACCAGCTGACCGAAAAATACGGCCTGAAACACGCCGATACGGACATGAGCAGCGGCGAGGAGATCGCCAAGTTCGCCAATGAAGGCGCCAGTGCGACGGCAGATATCGGCGATGTCGGTCTCGAATTCGGCCCGATTGCTGTCGCCCGCGGTGTCACCCAGCCTTACAAGACCACGACCTGGGACCAGATCCCCGACTGGGCCAAGGACAAGGACGGCCATTGGGTCATCGGTTATACCGGTACCATCGCCTTCCTGATCTCCGCCGATGTGAAGAACCCACCCGCGTCCTGGGCCGATCTGCTGAAGGGCGACTACAAGGTCTCGCTCGGCAATGTCGGTTCCGGCGCACAGGACAACGCCGCCGTATTGGCCGCCGCCATCGCCATGGGCGGCGGTGAGGAAAACCTCCAGCCGGGCGTCGATCTCTTTGCCAAGCTTGCGGAAAAAGGCCGCCTGCTGGCCAATGGCGCAAACCCCGCCACGATGGAAAAGGGCGAAATACAGGTCGCGCCGATGTGGGACTTCAACGCCCTCAACTATCGCGACGTGGTTGGCCGCGAGAAGTTCAAGGTCGTCATTCCTTCTGATGGTTCGGTGACCAGCGGTTACGCCACCATCATCAACAAATTCTCCAAGCAACCCAACGCCGCCAAGCTGGCACGCGAATATATCCTCAGCGATGCCGGCCAGATCAACCTGGCCAATGGTTACGCCCGTCCGATCCGCGTTGACCGCATCACCCTGCCGGCCGAGGCGAAGGAACGCCTGCTGCCGTCGGAACAATATGCCAAGGCCCGCCCGATCAATGCCGCCGTCTGGACCCAGGCCGCCGGCAAGCTGGTCAACCTCTGGCGCGCCAGCGTCGCCCCGAAGATGTAATCTGGCAACCGCCCTGAAAACCAAACGACTGTTCCGCGGGCAACGAGCCCGCGGAACGTGCTAAAAAGTGCTCGGGCAAACCGAACCACAAACAGATGAGGCGAAAGCGATGCACAAGACGATCTTCATCCTGCTGGATGGCCTCCGATACGCGACAGCAAGGGATTGCCTCGGATATATGGAAGGGCTGGTTGTGGCCGGAAAGGCCGGTATCCACGCCGTGCGCAGCGAATTGCCGTCGATTTCGCGGCCGCTTTACGAAACGCTGATGACCGGGCTACCGCCGGTGGTTCATGGTGTCACCAGTAACGGCGTTGTTCGCCGCTCCCGTTTTCCGAATGTCTTCTCGCTGGCAACTGCTGCCGGCCGCACCACCGCCGCCTCCGCCTATCACTGGTATTTCGAACTTTACAATCAGGCTCCCTTCTCCCCGGAATTCCGCCATATCGAGAATTTCGATGGCGGCATTCATCACGGCTCGTTTTATTGGGCCGATCATTATCCGGACGACCATGTCTTTGCCGATGCGGATGTTCTGCTGCGCCGGCACAGCCCGGATTTCCTGCTGATTCACCCGATGAATATCGACAATGAAGGCCACAGGCACGGCGGCAGCTCGCGGGAATATCGCAATACAGCCCGTAACGCCGGTGACCTGCTGGCGCGTTATCTGCCGGCCTGGCACGCTGCGGGTTACAGCATCATCGTCACCAGCGATCACGGCATGAGCGATGATGGCAATCACGGCGGGCCGCATGAGACTGAGGCTCTGGTGCCGTTCTATACATTCGGTGAGGCCTTTACGCCGGCTGCGGATGCAAAGCTGGCGCAGACGGATATTGCCGGGCTGCTCTGCGCGCTTCTCGCCATTCCCGATCATGGCCTGCCGGTACCGCCGGGGCTGTTGTCCGCATGAGCGTGCAGAACCGCAAAATGCGGCTGCTGGCAGCGCCGTTTCTGGGCGTGATCGCCATTCTCGTCATCTGGCCGCTGGCGAGCGTCATCAGTGACAGCTTTTTCGCCGCCGGTGCGCTGTCGCTTGCGAATTACCGGACCATTCTCACGGATGCCTTTTACCTCCAGTCCTTTGCGACAACGACGGTCATCTCGCTCATCAGCACGGCAACAGGCCTCGTTTTCGGCTTTCTGGTGGCGGTAGCACTCCGCGCAAGGTCTGGCGCCGCCCGCCGCACCGTCATGGCCTTCGCCAATATTGGCGCCAACTTCGCCGGCGTGCCGCTCGCCATGGCGCTCATCTTCCTTTTCGGGCTGAACGGCATGTTCACGCTTTTGCTGAAGGAACTGGGGCTGATCGACGATTTCAACGTCTATTCATTTACCGGGCTCATCATCGCCTATTGTTATTTTCAGGTGGCGCTCGCCACGCTGCTGATTACGCCGGCACTTGCCGCCGTTGGACAGGACATCGAAGAGGCGGCAGCGCTGATCGGCGTCGGCAAGCTGCGGTTCTGGCTAAGGGTCGGCCTGCCCACCGTCGCCCGGCAACTGGTGGCGATCGCCATTCTGCTCTTCGCCAATGCCATGGGCACTTTCGCGACCACCTTCGCTCTGACCGGCACGAGCATCAATGTCGTCACCATCCGCATCAGCGAACTGGTATCCGGCGACATTTTCTCCGATCCCAATCTCGCCAATGCCATCGCCATATGCCTTCTGGTCGTGCTTCTCGTGCCCATCACCGCAAGCCAGATATTGGCGGGAGAAAAGCACCGATGACAAGGCATGGTTTCAAAGGCACAAGCCTGTTTCTGTGGCTGATGGCGCTCATCATGATATCACCGCTGCTGGCGACGATGATGAATGCGGTGGCGACCGACTGGTCCGGAACCCTGCTGCCGGCCGGGCTGACGGGGGATAATTTCGTCACCATCCTGTCGGACCCACGTTTCCATGCGGCCCTGTTGCGTTCCACGCTGGTTGCCGCAGCCGCCCTGACGATCGCGACGATCATCATCGTCCCGGCCGTCGTCTCCGCCCACATCTACTGGCCAGCACTTGACCGCTGGTTCGCACGTCTGGTGATATTGCCCTATGCCGCACCCGGCATCATTCTCGTGGTCGGTTATCTCAGGATATTTTCCGCCCCGCCGCTGCAGATCGGCGGTTCGCCGCTGGTACTGGTGCTGACCTATGTGCCGCTCTGCTTTTCGATGTTTTACATCGCCGTGAAGAATGGCCTGCGCAACCTCGACATCAACGAGCTTCTGGATGCCGGCCGGCTGATCGGCGCCAGCGACCTCGCCATTTTACGGCGCGTCGTCCTGCCCAGCATCCTGCCGTCCATCGCGGTCGCCATCGTGCTGAATTTCGCGACGCTGTTCAGCGAATTCGTCTACGCCAAGATGCTGGTCGGCGGCAATTTCGAAACCCTGCAAATGTACATGTTCGCCCAGCGCAGCCTCAGCGGCCGCATCACCAGCGTCATCGTCATTCTCTATTTCCTGCTCATTCTTGCCTTTACCCTGATTGCCTTTCGGATGGTCCGGGAAACGGAGCGTGCATCATGACCCATCTCGCGATCCATAATATCAGCGCCATTTATGGCAACGCCACCGTTCTCGACGCTATCGAGCTTGGCATAGACACGGGTGAGATGCATGTGCTGCTGGGGCCGTCCGGCTGCGGCAAGACGACATTGCTGCGCTCCATTGCCGGGCTCGTTTCGCCTTCGTCCGGCTCGATCATGCTGGATGGCCGGCGCATCGACACCTTGCCGCCGAAGGATCGTGGCATCGGCATGGTGTTCCAGCATTATGCGCTTTTTCCCAATATGACGGTGCGGCAGAACCTCGCTTTCGGTCTGGAACAGCGCCGGCTCGCGAAAAAGACCATCGACGACAAAGTCTCCTCCGCGCTCGAAACCGTTTCCCTCAGCGATCGCGCCGACCGGCGGCCGCATCAGCTCTCCGGCGGCCAGAAACAGCGTGTGGCACTTGCCCGCGCGCTGGTGCTCGAACCCAAGCTGCTTCTGCTGGACGAACCGCTTTCCGCACTCGATGCCCAGATCCGCAAGCGCCTGCGCGATGAGTTGAAACGCATCCAGCGCGAAAGCGGCCTCACCAGCATCCTCGTCACCCATGATCAGGACGAGGCCCTGTCGCTGGGCGACCGCATATCGGTGATGAATGCCGGCCGCATCGCCCAGACAGCGTCGCCGCAGGAGCTCTATTATCGGCCGGCCGACCTGTTCGTGGCCGGTTTTATCGGTGACGCCAATATCATCACCGCCGAAGACATGTCACGCATCACCGGCAACCACTTCGAACGGACCTGCATCATCCCGCCACATGCCTTCACGATCGGCAACGCGGCAGACGGGAATGGCGTGGCTTTCACCGCCGAGGTGAAAGACATCAGCATCGTCGGCCCCACGGTCCGTTATCAACTTGATGCATCCGGCGTGGCGCTCAAGGTCGAACATGCAAGCGCTCAGGATGCGCTTTACCCGCCACCCGGCCAACATGTCACTCTTAGCGTCGCCGAACGTCAGCTGCACTACATCTGACCAAAACGGCACCGCATGGCGGCGCGCCCGCCGCCATGCATCTATTCTGCCAGAGCGTCAGTTGCGGCTGTCGTAGGTGGCCAGATTTGCGGGGGTGACCAGTTCGAACGGAATCCAGACATTCTGCTCGACCGGCTCCTTGGCGATCATCTTGAGGGCGGTTTCCAATGCGCCCTTACCCTGCCCCGCCGCATCCTGAAACACGGTGACGGCAAGCTCGTCCGCCTTCATGGCCTTCATCGCATCCTGCGTCGCATCTATGCCGCCGACCACGATCTTGCCTTCGCCGGCGCCAAGCGGCTTTTTTACACCCTTCAGCGCCTGTATCGCGCCGAGCGCCATCTCGTCATTATTGGCGATGATCGCGTTGACGTCGAGGCCGGCGCTCAGCCAGTTGGTGACGAGGTCTGCACCGGAAATACGGGTCCACTTGCCGGCCTGCTTGTCGGCAACCGTGATGCCGGCGCATTCCGGTTTCTTCAGCACATCCTCGGCCGCCTTGGTGCGGACGCGGGCAGCCTCATAGGCAAGATCACCCATAATGATATTGACCTTGCCCTTGCCACCAAGCAACCGGCACACTTCGGTCATCTGCAGGGTGCCGGCCTGATATTCATCGCTGCCAACGAAGCTGACGCCGCTTTCCGGCAGTTTTTCGACCGGCTGACGGTTCACATAGATCAGCGGAATGCCGGCGGCCGCAGCAGCAGCCGTGATCGGCTGGGTCGCGGAGGCATCCACCGGGTTGACGATGATCGCATCCAGCCCCTGGGCGACGAAATTATTGACCTGATCAAGCTGCCTGCCGATATCGGTCTGGGCATCCTCGAATTGCAGCTGAATATCTGGCTTGCCTTCGGCCGAACTCTGCATGGCAAGCCGCAGGATCGTCAGGAAGTTGTCATCGAAACTCGACATTGCAACGCCGATATTGGCGGCATTCGCCGTCGTAAAAAGCGCGGACGACAAAAGCAGTGCGGACAGTAGGGATTTCATCGGTTCCTCCTCAATACGCCAGCGTGCGGCGCCATGTTGACCAAGGGCTCCTCAACCCTCGCCGCCAGTAATAATGGGAGCGCTCTCAGTCTGTCAACCTCGATAATCTTGGCGAAGGGTCTGCACCGCAGCGCTTGATTGAATCCCATCACAATTATTTCTCGAGCATCTATATTCCAAAACAAAATAGCGACCTTGGCGCTAGATATCAAAACCCTGCAGAATCCAGACAATCTAACGACAACCAGCCCATCCTTGATGGAACTCACAGTGATATTGACAATATGGGAGCGCTCTCATATCAAAATTGCAGATTACATATCCGTCTCTGGGAGGAACATATGACAGGATCGGCAATCGCGGTCATTGGCGCCGGCATGATCGGCGCTGCGCATGCCTTCGGCTATAAGGTCAATATCGATCGGATCTCGGGCCGGCTCCCCGGCCTGCGCCTGAAGACCATCTGCGACGCCAATGGTGAGCTTGCCGCCTCGATGGCGGCAAACTGGGGTTTCGAAACCATCGCTTCGGACTGGAAAGACGTGCTTGCAGATCCGGAAATCGGCATTGTCAGCATCTGCCTGCCGAATTTCCTGCATGCGGAAGTCACGCTGGCCGCACTCGCGGCCGGCAAACACGTCATCTGCGAAAAGCCGCTGGCGCTTGATGCGGAAACGGCGGCCCGTATCTACGAGGCGTCGAGAGCGACCCCCACCGTTTCCGCAACCGTCTTCAACTATCGCCGCATTCCCGCCATCGCGGCAATCCGGCAATTGATCCAGAACGGCGAGATCGGCGAACCGGTCAACGCGCTCGTCCAGTATGAAAGCGAATATGCCGCCGATGCGCAGCTGCCCCATAGCTGGCGTTACGAGCGCAACCGGGCCGGACCGGGCGCGCTACTCGATATCGGCACCCATGCCGTCGACTTAGCCCGTTTCCTGTGCGGCGAAGTCGAGGAGATCGCCGGTGCAATCGCGACCATTTCCATCAAGCAGCGTTTCCTGCCGGCCGGCGCCAGCATCGGCCACAACCATGTAGCGTTGAGCACGGAAAGCCGCCTGGTTGACAATGACGATGTCATGTCCGCCCTGCTACGCTTCGAAAATGGTTGCCAAGGCACTTTTCTTGCCAGCCGCGTTGCCGTGGGCATGGGCAACAGCCTGACCGTTGCGATCACCGGCACGAAAGGTACGGTTCGCTACAACTCCCGTACGCCGGCGCATTACGAGATCGCCCGTTTCGACGGTTCAGGCCAGTCGCCCTTCACCATCGTCGCCAACCATCCGGCCCTGCCTTTCGCCGCGCTGCTGCCGGTGCCGCATGACGGCGTCGCCATCGGTTATGCCGAGGTCTTCGGTTTCATGATCCATGAATTCCTCGACGCCATCGCCAAGGGCGGGCCGATGACGAATGGCTCCATCCTCGATGGGCTGCGCGCCAGCGAAATCCTCGATGCGATCCAGCAAAGCGCGGATACCAACCGGCCCGTTAAGGTCAGACACATCTCCGTCTGAAGCCAAAGGAGCAAATGATGAAAATTGGTCTCAATACCGACGGCTTCGGCGCGCTGCCGCTTGCCGCCTGCCTCGACCAGATCGCCGAGCTTGGCCTTACCCATGTCGAATTCGGGCTTGGCGGCTGGTCGAGCGCACCTCATGTGGATATCGCTGATCTGCTTGCCCATACGGCCTCGCGCGATCGCCTGAAGGGCATGCTGAAGGAACGTAACCTCCAAATATCGGCGCTCAATTGCTCGGGCAATCCGCTGCATCCGGGAAAGATCGGGATCGACGACAGCAAACTTGCCTATGACACGCTGGAGCTGGCCGCCCTGCTCGGCGTCGAACGGATCGTCATGATGTCCGGCCTTCCCGCCGGCGGGGCGGAGGACCGGAACCCGAACTGGATCACCTCTTCCTGGCCGCTCGAGGCCATGGAAATGCTGGAATGGCAATGGAGCGAAAGGGTTCTGCCCTTCTGGAGAAAATTCGCAGCAGCCGCGGCCGAAAAGGGCCTGAAGATCTGCGTCGAGCAGCACGGACGCCAGTGCGTTTATAATAGCGAGAGTTTCTTCCGCCTGCGCGACGCAGTCGGGCCGACCGTCGGTGTCAATTTCGACCCCAGCCACCTGATCTGGATGGGCGGCGATCCGATCTCCGCCATCGAGGCGCTGGGTGAGTGCATCTACCATGTCCATGGCAAGGATTCGCGCATCGAACTGCGCGCCCGGATCGACGGCCTGCTCGACACGAAACATGTGATGCCAGTCGAAGGCCGCTCATGGAATTTCGTCTCGCTCGGCCACGGCACCGCCGTGCATGGCTGGCTCGATATTATCAGGGCGTTGCGCAAGACCGGTTATGATGACGTCATCAGCATCGAGAACGAGGACTACTCCATGCCGCCGCTCGAAGCCGTCGCCACATCGGCAACCACCCTGCGCTTCTGCATAGAACAATCAGCGGGCGTCAAATGACGCCTGCTGGGGTCGCACCGCGAAATTAAAGCGCCGGCGCTTGCCAGTTTCCATCAGCCTTCTTTATAGGAAAGCATGAGCAACTTTCCCGCCCGTCCCGGAGTAACGCTTGAAGATGTCGCCAAGGCGGCGGGTGTTTCACGCTCGCAGGCATCGCGCGCGCTGCGAAACGACCCCGGAGTCCGTGGCGACACGAAAGCGCATATCCTCGCCACTGCCGCCAGCCTCAAGTATACGCCGAACCTTGCCGCCCAGACGCTGGCAAGCCGCCAGAGCCGCACGATAGGCCTTGTTGTCGGCGATGTGCTCAACCCTTACGAGGCAATGCTGGCGCGCGAATGCGATAAAGCTTTGCGGGATGCCGGTTATTTCGCCATGCTGGCCGTTTCCGGCACGGCCGCCACGCTGCGCGCCTTCATCGACCAGCGCATTGCCGGCCTCGTCCTCATCGGCGCACCGGGGGAGCGTGAAGAGATCGCCGCCGTTTCGAAGCTGCTGCCGACGGTCTATATCGGCCGTAATCTGGCAACGGAGACGGTGGAAAGCGTAAGCTCGGATGATGCGCTCGGCGCCCGGCTGGCAACGGAGTTCCTGCTGGGGCTCGGTCATCGCGCCATCGCCCATATTACCGGCGGCAGCGGCGCCGGCGCCAACAGCCGCGCAAACGCCTATCGCGACACGATGCAACGGCAGGGCCTGAAACCCATCATCGCCGAGGGCCGGTATGACGTTGACGCCGGCAGCGCGGCAACCGATGCGCTGATGGCCCGAAAGGACCGCCCGACCGCAATCTTTGCGGCCAACGACCTTATTGCGCTTGGCGTCATCAGCCGGCTTGCCGGGCACGGCTTCCGGGTGCCGGATGAGGTGGCGGTCGTCGGCTTCGACGACATACCCATGGCCGCCTCCGAACCGATTTCACTCACCACCATCCGCCAGAAGGTGCCGGACATGGTTGCCGCTGCCGTCGAAACGCTGACAACGCGGCTCGCCGACCCATCAGCACCGATCCGCAACCTCGTCATAGCGCCGGAACTGATTATCCGGCGCTCCTCCGGCCCGCAAATCTGAAGCACGGCGCGCCGGGTCGGGACGCGTCATGCAATTGCTGCGTTTTGCCTTAAACGGTAACGCGCTTTCCGGTTTCCACCGATTGAACGCAGGCATTGGCAAGTTTGAGGGCCACCACGCCGTCTTCACCGGTGGTGGCCGGTTGCCTGCCTTGCTTGAGGGCCGCGATAAACTCGGCAATTTCACCGGCATAAGACGCGGTGTAACGCGTCATGAAGAAGTTCTGCAGGGGCGCGCTACGATAACCATCCGCATTGCCGATGACGACCGTGTTCTCATGGTGGTTTTCCGCACGGGCAACACCAAGCGAACCGTGCACTTCCACCCGCTGGTCATAACCATAGGTGGCGCGGCGCGAATTGGTAATAACTGCCTGGCGGCCCGACGCCGTTTCTAGAATGACGGTGGCGCTGTCGAAATCGCCTATGTCCTTCAGCTCCGGTTTCACGAGAACCGAAGCATGGGCCGACACCACAACCGGCTCTTCGCCGAGCAGGAAGCGGGCCATGTCGAGATCATGGATCGTCATGTCGCGGAAAATGCCGCCCGAACGCGCAGCATAGGATAAATCCGGCGCACCCGGATCACGCGAAGTGATCGTCACCATTTCAACATCGCCAATGCGCCCGGCATCAATCGCGGCGCGCACGCCGGCAAAATTCGGGTCGTAACGGCGGTTGAAGCCGAGCATCAGCGTTACTCCCGCCGCCCTGGCAATCGAGACCACCTCTTCGGCCCGGGCAAGATCGAGATCGACAGGCTTTTCGCAAAAGACGTGCTTGCCGGCTCGCGCGAATTTTTCGATGAGGTCGGCATGGGTGTCGGTCGGCGTGCAGATCAGCACGGCGTCGATGGATTGATCCGCCGCAATGGCATCCACATCCGCCGCCCTCGCGCCCGATGCCCGCGCCAGAGCTTCCGCTGCGGCCGGCAGGGCATCCGTAACGGCCACAAGTTCGGCATCGTCACTGCCGGCAATGGCCCGGGCATGTACCTTTGCGATACGTCCTGCGCCGATGAGGGCAAGTTTGATCGTCATTTCAATATCCTTTCACATCAACCCATGCGCCGCTTTTTGCCGAGGCGAAAACCGCGTCGGCCACGGCCGCATTGGCTCGCGCATCCCGCATGTCGAAATAGGGCACCGCCTCGCCGCGAATTGCCCGGGAAAAATTCGTCACCTCTTCCTCGTATTGGTCGAGTGGCGGAAATTCGAGCGTGTGGATGTCCGAATTCGCATGATCGGCCGAGGTGTCGATGGCGATGATGTTGGGGCTGACGCGTGGGGGCACATAGGCCTGCGGCAGCGAGATGAAGGCCCTTTCGCAGACGATCTGGATCGATTGCGAGGAGGCCTGCGCCATCGAAACCATGAAAGTCGCGTGTCTGCCGTCGCCAAAATCGAGGATGACCGAGGTGAACATGTCGATGCCGCCAGCATTATGGGCGGCGGCGGCGAAAGCGCGTTTCGGTTCGGAGCCAAAGACATAACGCGCCGCCATGGCGGTGTAGCAGCCAAGATCGTAATAGGCACCGCCGCCGAATTCCGGTTTCTGGCGGAAATCCGCCTCATTGGTCATCATGAAGGACAGGAGCGAGGAGAAGGAAAGCGGTCTGCCATAATCCTCCGCCTGAAGGATTTGCCGTAGCCTGATCCAGCGGGGCTGCTGGCGAACCATGAAGGCCTCGGAAATCTTCAACACCGGATCGATATCCCTGAGCTGATCGAGTTCCGCAGCCGTCATGGCTGCCGGTTTTTCGCACAGGACGTGCTTGCCGGCCTTCGCCGCCTTACGAGTCCATTCCACATGCAGATGGTTCGGCAGGGCGATATAGACCGCCTCAACATCCGGATCGGCAAGCACCTCTTCATAGCTGCCATAGGCACGCTGAATGCCGTGCCGGTCCGCCATGGTTCTTGCCCGTTCCAGGCTGCGCGCGCCGATGGCGAGCGGCTCGCAGGTGGCGCTTTTGACCAGACCCGGAATGATGGCACCGTCCGCAATACGCGCAGCGCCGAGTATGCCCCACCGAACGGGGGCGATGGTGTCGTTCATAATGTATCCTCCCTGAAGGGACCCGCCTTTGATCGGCCGACCAAGCCCTCCGACGCGGCAAACATGCCCCGGTGCATCATGTCCGGCAAATGCCATGCTGATGGAAAACCATCAGCCGTGCGGCCTCTCAGAAAGGCAGCGGATTCGGGAGGTTTTCCGGCCCGTAAAGGACGACAGGCACCTCCGTTTCAGGCGGAAAGGATCCCTGCCCGGCATCGAAGAATTCGAAATGGCGAAGCAGGATGTTCACCGCCAGCCGCACCTGCAGTTCCGGGCTTTGGTCGATCGTGAGCGACATCAGTCCTTCCCGCAGAAAAGCGGCGGTATTGCGCGTCAGTTCGTGCCCGACAAAGACGGGGCGATCCGGGAGAATATCGGCGCGGATGGCCCGCGCCACGCCGATATTGGCCGCCCCCACATTATAGACGGCGACAGTATCGGGTTCGGCATGAAAGGCCTCGCGCAGATGAAGCTCCGAGCGAGCGCGGTCGTCGCCCCCTTCGACGATACACGCCACATGCCAGCCCGGCGCCTTTTCCGCCAGAAACTGCGTGACACCGCGCACGCGGTCGGCATGTGACTGGAAGCCGAGATGATTGCACAACAGGATGACCGGCCCCGGTTTGCGCGCCATCCTGCTGATGAAATAACCGGCCGAGCGGCCGGCGCGATAGTGATCCGTTCCGGCATAACCGATCCGCGCCGAGCCGGGAACATCGGAGATGACGGTGACGACGGGAATGCCCCGCGCGCTCAACTCCTCCACCGCCGCATGAACGAGCGGACGATCCTGCATATAGGAAACCACCGCATCGCAGCCGGTCTTTGCCAGCGCCTTCGCCAGGGTTTCCGGCCGCTCATCCTCCAGCACCGTCCGGTGAATAACGATCGATCTGTCGAGCGAGGTTGCGATCCGCCGGAACTCGAACCCCATGCGGGCGATGAGCGGCAGTTCCGGCCGGGCAAGGATGACGTCGATCCGGATAAGCCTGCGATGCGCCTGCGGCAACATGCGACGCAGGCCAAGTTCCTTCGCCGCCTGGAGGACCCGTTTGCTGACCGCCTCGCTGACATTGCCGCGATCATTGAGGACCCGGTCGACGCTTGCCGTGCCGACCCCTGCCCGTTCGGCAACATCCGTGATCGTGACACGCCTGCCCTGCCGTTTCGACACCATCCCCAAGCTCCTCCGCATCGCCCGCCTGTGCGGTCATTATTTTCGCCCGCACGGCTATAACGACTATCGTCTTCCTGATGGAAATCAATCAACTGTTTCAGCACAATCTCGCGCGAATAATATGGTGCCGGCAGGCTAAAGAAGCCGTTGCCGCAACAGAGCTTCCAGCCAGTCCGCAAAGACCTGCAATCGCCGCGACAGATGCCGGCGGTGCGGATAAAGCAGCGTCATCGGCATCGGTTCGGCCTGATAGGCAGGCATGATCTCGACCAGTTCACCGCTCTCGATATGCGGCCTGACATCGTAAGCGGGTATCTGGATCAAGCCGAGACCGGCCAGACAGCAGGCAATATAGGCCTCGGCACTATTGACGGTGACGCGGCCGCGCATGGAAACCGAATGCAGCGCCTCGCCTTCGAGCCATTCCCAGTTTTCCACGCGCCCGCTGGAAGGAGAAGCGTAATTGATGGCCCAGTGGCGGGAAAGATCATGGGGAAGCTGCGGCATGCCGTGACGCTCGAGATAGGCGGGGCTGGCGACATTGATCAGCGGCAGCTTGCCGATCGGCCTTGCGATGAGACCGGAATCGCTGAGCGCACCGACGCGCAGCACACAATCGATATTGTCTTCCACCAGATCGACTGCCCGGTCCGTCACGCCGAGACTGATGTCGATCTGCGGGTAAAGGTCGAGAAATTCCGGCAAGGCGGGTGCGATGACAAGGCGTCCGATCCGGCCCGGCACATCGATCCGCAGCCGCCCCGAGGGTTGCGCCGCGCTTTGCCTGAACAGGTTTTCCGCATCTTCGACATCGGCGATAAGCCGCTGGCACCGCTCGTAAAAAGCCGACCCATCCTCGGTCGGAGAGACCTTGCGCGTGGTGCGGTTAAGCAGGCGTGCGCCAACGCGCGCCTCCAGTTCCTGCACCGCTGCCGAAACCGAGGAGCGCGGAATGCCAAGCGTATCGGCGGCCCGCGTGAAGCTCGCACAGTCTACGACACGCGCGAAGATACGGAACAGGTCGATGCGATCCAATGGACATCCTTTACTGTGCGGATTTTCTGACAAGTCATGTCAGAATGACGGACTTTATCACGCAATTCTAGACGATATCTTTGCTGCATGAAAGCGCAGCAGGCATCGCTGTGTACCGACAGAAGGAGGCCAACCCCATGACCGATCATTCCATCAAAGGTAAAACAATCATCATCGCCGGCGGCGCAAAAAACCTCGGCGGGCTGATCGCACGCGATTTCGCCAGCCAGGGCGCAGGCGCAATCGCCATCCACTATAACAGCCCCGCCACAAAGGCCGACGCCGACGCAACCGTGGCGGCCGTGAAGGCAGCCGGCGCGCAGGGCGTTGCCCTTAAGGCCGATCTCACCACGGCAGGCGCGGTCGAAAAACTGTTTGCCGATGCCGTCGCCGCCATCGGCCGGCCGGATATCGCCATCAACACGGTCGGCAAGGTGCTGAAGAAACCGATCCTCGAAACATCGGAAGCCGAATATGACGAGATGACCGCCGTCAACGCCAAGTCGGCCTTCTTTTTCCTCCAGCAGGCCGGCCGCCACGTCAATGACAATGGCAAGATCTGCACTCTCGTTACCTCCCTGCTTGGAGCATTCACGCCGTTTTACGCCAGCTATGCCGGCACCAAGGCGCCGGTGGAGCACTTCACCCGCGCCGCCGCCAAGGAGTTCGGCGAACGTGGCATCTCGGTGACGGCGATCGGCCCCGGCCCCATGGATACACCGTTTTTCTACGGGCAGGAGACGCCGGAAGCGCAGGCCTATCACAAGAGCGCCGCGGCACTCTCCAGCTTCTCGAAAACCGGCCTTACCGATATCGAGGACATCGTTCCCTATATCCGCTTTCTCGTTACTGACGGCTGGTGGATGACGGGGCAGACCATTCTGGTCAATGGCGGTTACACCACCAAATAATCTCGATTGATCTTCTTCGATGGTGTGGTGGCGAAGCGTGCAGACGTTTTCGCCACCTTTCTTTTGGCGGGCATGACCAATTTCGACGGCCGCGGGACCATAAAAAGACATATGTCATATGGCCTGAATGAATATACCGATATAAAACTCCCCATCCTGTTCACGGAGCCATTTAGGGGGAGCGGATGAATTCAGGGCGTCGCGGTGTTCTCGCTTTTTTGGGCAGCCTTGTTCTGGGAGCGCCATCCCTCAGCAAAGCGGCAAGCAAATCCTCGGCCTTTGCCGAATCCCGGTCCGAGTACCAACCCCGGCATGTTCTGTGTTTCCTCGGAACAGAAAAAGGTCTGGCAGCGCTCCAACAAAGCGCTCGCACCGCAGTCGACACATTTGCTGCCGATTTCAGTATCGATGAAGAATATTCGCAGGATGAACCGGACGACCGGATGGAGCGCTCCTTCAATGTCTGCTGGGACCGTGTTGATCCGGACACCTATCAGGAGGCTGACGAAGAGGCTGTCGCCGGACACGGCTCGGTTCTTTACGTGCTTGGCCCGTCGATGGCCGCAGAAAACGCGGTCATGACATCCGCCACGGCCTTGCAGTTCGTGCAACATATGCTTGACCACGGCGCCATTGCCGTCAAAGGCGAAAGCGCAGGCGTCGCGCATGGAGCACGACGCTGGAAAGAGCTTTTCGAACAGTCGCGCAGCGACGCCGCCTCCGGTGATCTGCTGGCGCTCGCCAAAACCTGCCGTCTCGCTTTTGCACGCCGCCCCATCGGCGACGATGCCAAGGGCATGGCAAGCGTCGGATTTCATCTGGTCGGGCTGCCTGATGTCGAGGTGGGCTTCATCCGAAAAGACGAAAACCTGCCGTCAACCAATCCGGAGCAATTGAAGATCGCCGCGCTGATGGACGATATTGCCGATCAGATGGCGCGCGATGGTGTGCAAACGACAGTAACGGCTCATCAGGCCACCCTGTCCAATGACATGCGGTATGAGGACGATAGCTACAAATTCAATCCGTTCGGCGTCGTGAGCATTCAAGACTACAAACTCTGACATAAGGGCGAGCCGCCGCTGGCGCCTAAGGTGCAGGTGCAAGGTCACTCTCTCCCGCCACAAGCAGCATCGGCCATATGCAATGGCGGGCCTGATCGGGATAGAAAGGCGCAAAGGCCGGCATGGTCGATAGAAGCGTCTGGGCAACCGTCACGCCAAGATCATGCAGGGACATGCGAAAACTGGTCAGGCGCGGTTCCAGAAACTGGCCGCGTGGACCATCACGAAAGCCGATGACGGCGAGATCGCGCCCCGGTTTGAGGCCGACTTCGGCAAGCCGCCGATAAAGACCGACAGCCATCAACTCATAGATCAGCACGATGGCCGTCGGCCGTGGGCGCATCTGAAGCCACTCACTGGCGGCATGATATCCGCCCTGCTCGCTCGATTTTGTCCGGATAACCAGAGACGGATCGTATGTTATGCCTTTTTCCTCGAGGGCGCGTTTATATGCCTCCAGAAAGACATAACCGAGATTGATGTCGTTATCGGCGGCCGCCACCGCAATGCTACGATGACCTGCGGCCACCAGCCGGTCGACGGCGCTTTTCGCCACGCCTTCGAAATCGAGATCGATCCAGGCATGATCCGTGCTGGACGAGGTGCGGCCCAGCGCGACGAAAGGTAGACGGGTCTGCTTCAAAAAATCCACACGCTTGTCGATCCGACGGGTCGAGGAAATGATCATCGCGTCAACCATGCGGCGCGCCACCATGCGCTTTAGATATTCGTCCGGATCTTCCTCCCCCGGACAGGGAAGAACGATAAGATCGAGATTGTGGCCGGAAAACACGCTTTGCAGACCATCCGTCACGCCCATGAAGAAGTTGTCGGAATTCTCCACCGTCTGCGCGTCGCTGCCGGTCATCAGGCCGATAACATTGGTGGTACCTTGCCGCAGGCTGCGGCCCGATTGATTGGCGACATAACCAAGCTTTTCCGCCGCTTCCAGAACACGGCGGCGCGTTTCCTCGTTCACATCGGGCTTGCCGTTCAGGGCACGGGAAACGGTGCCTATCGATATCTCCAGATAATCGGCAAGCTGACGAATTCCTTTCATGCAATCCCCTCCAAAGCCCGGCGCGCCATCAACGCGCCCCTCTACGGTCTTGACATATCTAACATCATCGTCATAGTCTCGTAAACGTTTACGATACTCTGCGCAAAGAGGAGTTTGCGAAAGAGTCCGGGGAGATGAGATGACATTCAATGCCGTTTTATGCGGGTGCGGAGCCATGGCCAAAGGCTGGCTGCGCGCCATTCAATCCACGCCGGAAATTGCCGGCGCGATCAGGATCGCCGGGCTGGTTGATCTGAATGAGAGCACGGCCCGCGGGCTTGCCAAAGAATTCGGGCTGGCAGACGCGGTCATCGGCACCGATCTCCGTGAGGTGCTGGCGCAAACAAAAGCAGACATATTATTTGACGTCGTCATCCCGCAGGCGCGCTTTACCGTGGTCGCAGCAGGCCTTGAGGCCGGGTGCCACGTGCTCAGCGAAAAGCCGCTTGCGGCATCGATGGAAGAGGCTGCGAGCCTGGTGGAACTGGCCAAAAATGCCGGTAAAGTCCATGCGGTGGTGCAAAATCGTCGGTTTGTGGCGGGTATCCGGCGGCTACGACACGCTGTGGGAGACGGCATCATCGGCGACTTAACGGCCATTCATTGCGACTTTTTCCTTGGTCCTCATTTCGGTGGTTTCCGTGAGGAGATGAAGAACGTCCTGCTTCTCGACATGGCGATCCATACCTTTGACGCCGCCCGTTTTGTTGCCAATGAAAAGCCCCTCTCCGTCTTTTGCGTGGAAAAGAATCCAGCTGGTTCCTGGTATGCCCATGGGGCAAGCGCAAATGCAATTTTCGAATTCTCCAACGATGTGGTCTTCACCTATCGTGGCTCCTGGTGCGCCGAGGGTGAAAGAACCAGCTGGGAAGCCCGCTGGCGTTTGATCGGTTCGAAGGGAATGATCCTCTGGGATGGAGAAGACGGTTTTTCGGCCTCCGTGGCGGGTGATGAACAGGGCCTGTTACGAGGCTCTACGACCGTAAACGTTTCCGATGCTGTTTCTGAACGGGATACGCGCGGCCACGCCAGCGTCATTCTCTCGTTCCTGGAGTCCATCCGCACCGGCCGAATGCCGGAAACAGCCTCTTTCGACAACATCAACAGCCTTGCCATGGTGATCGGCGCGATTGAAAGCGCCCGCCTTGGTCAGCGTGTTTCCATTGCAGCATAAGGACTGAAAGACGTGAGCAATCCGGCAAAATCCATCCGCATCGGCACCATGGTCAGCGCCACCAAGGGACAGGCGGCCGAGCGCATCGGCCAGATCGCCGATCTCGGCTTTGAAAGCTTCGAGCCGTTCTTCTGGCAGACGACCAACGGCCAGGACATCGCTGAACTCGGCAAGCGCTGCCGCGAGGCGATCGGCGAACGTGATATCACCATCAGCACGCTCGGCATGTTCGGCAATCCGCTGGAAGAAACCGAGATCGACCTTCAGACATTGCAGGGCTGGAAAGACTGCATCGACAATGCCCATCATTTCGGCGCCACCTGCGTTGCGGGTTTCACCGGCCGGCTGCGCGGCAGGCCGCTGCCGGAAAGCCTGCCAAGATACAAGGAAATCTGGAGCGAACTTGCAAAACGCGCCGCCGACAAGGGCGTGAAGATCGCCTTCGAAAACTGCGCCATGGACGGCAACTGGCAGACCGGCGACTGGAACATTGCCCATAATCCCGACGCATGGGAACTGATCTTCAACGAAACGCCTGAGGACAATATCGGCATCGAATGGGAACCCTGCCACCAGATGGTTTACCTCATCGATCCGCTGCCGCAGATCCGCAAATGGGCGGACAAGATTTTCCACGTGCACGGCAAGGACGCGACCATCCGCTGGGACGTCATTCGCGAACACGGCATTTTCGGCAGGGAGAAATTCGTCTTCATGCGCACGCCGGGCTTCGGCGACAGCAACTGGACCGACATTATTTCCGAACTGCGCCTTGCCGGCTGGTCCGGCTCCATCGACATCGAAGGCTGGCATGACCCCGTCTATCGCGACGCGCTGGAAATGACGGGCCAGGTGCATGGCTTGAACTATCTGAAAAAATGCCGCGGCGGCGATTTCGTCGTCGACCCGACATAACGGACGCCTTTGGGAGAAGGTTTCCGAAAATTGCAGCGACGATAACCAAGAGGAGGAGATTATGGGTATCGCGAAATGCATGATGGCCGGCGTATTTGTGCTGGCGGGCGTATCCGCCGGAGCGATTGCCGCCCACGCGGAGGACGTGACGTTGACCTTGTGGTCGCTGGATCGTGATATCCAGCCGGCACCGAACCTCATAAACGAGTTCAACAAGCTCAATAACGGCATCAAGATCGAATATCGGCAATTGCAGTTCGATGACGTGGTGAGCGAAGCGATGCGCGCCTATTCGACCGGCAATGCGCCCGACATCATCGCCATCGACAACCCCAACCACGCCATGTTCGCCGCCCGCGGCGCCTTTCTTGATGTGACCGACATGATCGCCAAGTCGGATGTCATCAAGACGGAAAACTATTTTCCCGGACCGCTGAAATCGGTGATGTGGGACGGCAAGTATTTCGGCGTGCCGAAGGCGACGAATACGATCGCGCTTTATTACAACAAGGACCTGTTCAAGGCCGCAGGGCTCGATGCGGCAAAACCGCCGCAGACCTGGGACGAGCTGGTGGAAGCGGCCCGCAAGCTGACCGACCCTTCAAAGAACGTCTATGGCATCAGCTTCAGCGCCAAGGCCAATGAGGAAGGCACCTTCCAGTTCCTGCCCTGGGCGCAGATGGCAGGCGCAACCTACAAGAACATCAATACCGAGGGTGCCGTCAAAGCGCTCGAAACGTGGAAACTGATGCTGGATGAAAAGCTCGCGTCACCGGACACGCTGACACGCAGCCAGTGGGATTCCACCGCCACATTCAACGCCGGCAATGCCGCCATGGTCATTTCCGGCCCGTGGGAAATCGATCGTATGCTGAAAGACGCCAAGTTCGACTGGGGTGTCGCCTTGCTGCCGGTGCCCACACCTGACGCCCCCCGGTCATCGGCCATGGGTGATTATAACTGGGCGATCTTCTCCAAGACCAAACATCCCGAAGAAGCATTCAAGGCCATCGAATTCTTCGCATCGCAGGACAAGGACATGTTCAAGAACTTCGGTCAATTGCCGGCGCGCTCGGATGTTCCCGTGCCGCCAACCGGCAATGCACTGAAGGATGAGGCGCTGAAGACCTTTGTCGAGCAGCTGAAATATGCGCAGCCGCGCGGCCCCTCACCCGA
Source organism: Agrobacterium sp. SUL3 (assembly GCF_001263295.1). Lineage (NCBI taxonomy): Bacteria > Pseudomonadati > Pseudomonadota > Alphaproteobacteria > Hyphomicrobiales > Rhizobiaceae > Agrobacterium > Agrobacterium sp. SUL3. The sequence goes on along the minus strand of NZ_KQ414503.1, from coordinate 169,397 downwards.
ATGGCCGAAGATTTCCAAGGCCATTCAGGACGCTATCCAGGGCGCCCTGTCGGGACAGATGACGCCGAAAGCCGCGCTCGATCAGGCCGCTGAAAAGATAAAGCTGGTCGAAGGCTGATTGGACGGACGGGCGAGCGGAGTGTCCGACGCCCATCCGCAGGGTTCCTCCCGGTGGGGTCGCCTGTCGCAAAATGCGACGGCGGCCCCAAGCGGAGCTTGCGAGGATGTTTCATGAAAAAACTGTTTTCCAGCGTCAGTGACGGTCGCGGTTTCGACATCGTCCTTGTCGCCCTGCCCTTGAGTTTCCTGTTCGTCATGGCGGGTCTGCCGCTGCTCTACAACATTGTCATGAGCTTTCAGGAAGTCGACATGTTCAGCCTGGGCACCTTCGTGCGCCCCTTCGTCGGCTTCAAGAATTACTTCGATCTGTTCCGGCAGCCGGAAACCCTGCCGATCCTCTTCAACACCGTCACCTTCGTCGTCGCCTCCATTGCCGGGCAATTCGCCATCGGCTTCGGACTGGCGCTGTTCTTCTGGGTGAATTTTCCGGGCGCCACCTGGCTGCGCGGCCTGTTCCTCGTGTCCTGGGTCATGCCCGGCCTCGTCGTCGGCGCCATCTGGAACTGGATCCTGTCCGGCGACTTCGGTGTGCTGAATTTCTTCCTGCGGGAAAGCGGCCTGATTTCAGGCAATATCTTCTGGCGTTCGGATGCGAATTTTTCGCTCTGGGCCGTCGTCATCGCCAATGTCTGGCTCGGCACTTCCTTCAACATGATCCTGCTTTCCGTCGGCCTCGCCTCAATCCCCGGCGATCTTTACGAAGCGGCGGAACTGGACGGGGCGAACGCCTGGCAACGCTTCTACACCATCACCCTGCCGATGATGCGCTCCACCATCGGCGCGATCGTCTCCCTCGGGCTGATCTTTACCCTGCAGCAATTCGATCTTTTCGCCGCCATTACCGATGGCGGACCGAACAACAGCTCCAACGTGGCGCAATATTGGGCTTGGGACCTGTCCTTCCGGCAATATGATTTCGGCAAGGGCGCGACAATCTCCGTCATCATGATCGTTTTCGTCATGCTGGCTTCCATCGTCTATGTGCGTTCCACACGACATGAGGTGCGCGGATGAGCACCACCAACCGTAACCGCCTGATGCTGGCAATCGCCATCGTGCTCGCCATCATCTACCTCTTTCCGCTTTACTGGATGTATCTGACCTCGCTCAAAAGCGGATCGGAGATGTTCGCCAATCCGCCCGGTTTCTGGCCGACAGACCCGCAATGGCAGACCTATGCCTATGTCTGGCAAAGCCGCAACATGGGCCGATATCTCTGGAATTCGGTACTGATCGCCTCCGGCGCTGTGCTGCTGATCACCATTCTCGGTGTCGGTTGCGCCTATGTGCTGGCGCGCTATCGCAATGTCTGGGTGGATATCGGTCTGTTCCTCATCCTCATGCTGCAGGTTCTGCCGGCATCGCTGATGATCACACCGATCTTCGTCGGCTTCTCGCAATTCGGGCTTCTGGATTATCCGCGCCTGTCGGTCATTCTCGCCATTGCGGCGAAAAGCATGCCGTTCTTCGTGGTCCTTGTGCGCGCCACCTTCATGGCCGTGCCGCAGGAGCTGGAGGAGGCGGCACTGGTGGATGGTAATTCCCGGGTCGGCGCCTTCTTCAACATCGTGCTGCCCCTTGCCAGAAACGGCATCCTCGTCAGCGCCATCCTCATCTTCATGCAGGCCTTTGGGGAATTCGTCTATTCGAAATCGATGATACAGGCGGCCGAATTGCAGCCCGCCAGCGTCGGCCTCAATTCCTTCATGGGCCCCAATACCAGCGAATGGAACAACATCATGGCCTATGCGACCATGTATGTGACGCCCATTCTCGCCCTCTTCATTCTCTTGCAGCGCCGCATCGTGTCCGGCCTGACCTCAGGAGCACTCAAATGACCCTTCAAATCGAACTTTCCGGCGTCAACAAATATTACGGCGCCTTTCATGCCCTGAAAAATATCGACCTTTCCATCAAGAGGGGCACCTTCGTGGCACTTGTCGGCCCCTCCGGCTGCGGTAAATCCACACTTTTGCGTTCGCTGGCCGGGCTGGAGACCATATCGGCCGGTGACATGCGCATCGCCGGCACGCTCATGAACGGCGTGCCGCCGCGCAAACGCGATGTAGCGATGGTGTTCCAATCCTATGCGCTCTATCCGCATATGACGGTGGAGGAAAACCTCACCTATTCGCTGCGCATGCGTGGCGTCGCCAAGGCCGAGGCCCGCAAGGCAGCCGAAGAGGTTGCCGCAACGACAGGACTTTCCAAGCTGATGAAGCGTTATCCGCGTGAACTCTCCGGCGGCCAGCGCCAGCGCGTGGCCATGAGCCGGGCGATCATCCGCAATCCGCAGGCCTTCCTGTTCGATGAGCCGCTCTCCAATCTCGACGCCGCACTGCGCGTCCACATGCGCAAGGAAATCCGCGCGCTTCACGACCGCCTGCACGCAACCTCGGTCTATGTCACCCATGACCAGATCGAGGCGATGACCATGGCCGATCATGTCGTCGTCATGCGCGATGGCATCATCGAACAGCAGGGAACGCCGCTGGAACTATACGATCACCCGGTCAACCGCTTCGTGGCGGGCTTCATTGGCTCACCGGCGATGAATTTCATTCCGGCCATCGTCAGCCCGGACGGCGCTTCGCTTCAATTGCGGTTCGGCGAAGGTGAGCCGCAGCAGCAGATCAGGAATCCGGCCGCCCTGCCGCCAGGCAAACATGTGGTCGTCGGCATCAGGCCGGAGCACATAAGGCCAGCAGCGGCAAACGGGGCGGCATTGACGCTGCCCGTTTCCGCCGTGGAAACCACCGGCTCAGCCACCTTCCTCACAACAGGCACATCCACGGAGCTGGTTATCGCGGTGCAGGGACGCAGCGAGGTCAAGGCCGGCGAGGTCATAGGTCTCGATATCGCCCCCACCGATCTGCACCTCTTTGATGAGGAAACAGGCACCGGTCTCGCAAAACGGTAAGCGCAGGGCAGGAAAACAAGCGCGCTCCCCAAGCGATATTTCCAATGACCTCGGGGAGCGCTGCAAGGCCAGAGACCAGACCCTTTTCCCGGTGGCGTTATCCTCGACGAGAACATATAACAGCGCCTGTGATCGCAGTCGGATGCTGCGATCGACCACGCCGCCGTCGGTAACCTGATATGCCGCTTCATCGGCTGCTTTCGTCACAGGCAACCGAATTGCACATCACCGACTGAAGAGCAGACAAACGCAGATGAAGCTGAACATGACGACCTGCTTTATCATCGCCGCCGCCGGCACACTGGCATTTGCGGCTTTCCAGCTGAAAGATTTTCACATCGGCATAGGCGAGCGCGCCATGGGCGGCTATGACGGTTCCTCAACCGACACACAGGCCGTGTCCGACGCTGCGCGTGAAGCAAGCGAGGCCGCTGCACGCGCCGAAGCCGCTGTCGACGCCCTGAAACGCCGCGACTGATCGTTACGACGCTTTCAGCCGCAGCTTTCCCGCAAAGCCGCCCGGTTCAGCGGTTCCTGAACAGATCGATGATGTTGCGGCGCGCGGTGGTTGCGGGCACGGCGGTACCACGATCGACCTCGCGCGCGGCGATGACCGGCGAACCGGAGCCATCAATATCCACCCAGCGACCGGCATGATCGGTGGATTGACGCTTGAGATAGCTATAGGGCGTTTCGTCCCAGCGAAGGATTGTCGGCTTCATATTGTCGAGAATGAAATCACCGCGATCCGTCCTCACCGTGAGGATCGCATGGCCATCTCCCCGCTCGTCACGGACAACGGTAATCAACAGGTTGGAGGCCGGCAGACCGATATCCATCAGCCGCTTGCGCTTTTCCAGCACGATGTCGTCGCAATCCCCGGCACCCTTGTAGGGATATTCCCAATAGTCCTCGTAACCCCATACTTCCATATCGGAACGCTGGTCGATTTCGACATTGACGGCGCTGTTGACCGCAACCATGGTTTTCCAGTTGTCGGGCGTGAGATGAAGCGGTGGCATGGCCTTCATGGGCTGGCACTCGGCCGAATGCCGCTGGCAGAATTCATAATGTCCAACCGGCTGGGAGGTTATCGCGCCCGTCGCCATCGACGGCGAAGCCTCCGCCGGTGAAAGCAGACCGGCAACGGTCAGAACAAAACATGCCTGCAGCAATTTGTTGAAATAGCTCATGTTCATCTCCTGATGACATGACCTATCGCTGCCGGTTTGAGTTCAAATGAAACAAACCACTCGACTTTTAACGATCCGGAAAATTGGCGCGCCTGCTACCGCCAGGTCGTGCGACACCCTTCGCAGTGGCCAACAACGGGAATGTGAGCGGTGGCAAACTTGCCATGCATGGATGGCCTGCCTAAGAAAGACCGACACCCACGATAAATCCACGTTACAGAGAACGTTGCATGAGCCTGTTTGCGAAGATCACCCGCACAGCCACCGTCATCATGACGCTGGCCTGCCTTCCTTCTTACGCCGTCGCGCAGCAGATGACTGTCGTTCCTCCCGGAAATCGCTCCGCCCAGCAGCCGGAAATACCACAAGCCTCGGCGATCCGGACCAAGGCTTTCTACACAACCTACGAGGAAAAGTTCGGCAAGACGATTGATCTCCTGAACAGCGAGCCCGCCCTTCTCAGCAAGATCAGGAAGGCAGCAGCGGCCTATGGCATCGATCCGATACATATTGTCGGCGCCATCGTCGGAGAACATACCTTCAACGTCTCGGCCGTGGATCGCCTGCAGACCTATTACGTCAAGGCGATTTCCTACGCCGAACTCGATATCAGGTTCAGCTATAATGGCGTTTCCCTGAAGACATTCCTCCAGCGGCCGGAATTCCGGTCCTGCGAGCCGCTTCCCACCACCTCCGAACAATGGAGCTGCCGCGACACCGTCTGGGATGAGGACTTTCGCGGCAAGGTCGTGGATGGTGCGAGATACGAGGCCATCTCGTTCCAGCGTGCCTTCTTCCAGCCGTTTTATGCGGGGCAGACCTTTGGGCTTGGCCAGATCAGCCCGCTGACGGCCCTGCAGGTCACCGATCTCGTCAACAGGACGAGCGGCCTGCCGAAACTCACGGCGGAGAGGCCGAAGGACATCTACCACGACGTTATGGATCCCGACCGCAGCATCATCTACATCGCCGCCATCCTCAGGGATTCCATCGATGCCTACCGGGAAAAGGGCTTCGATATCTCAGGTAATCCCGGAATTACCGCGACGCTCTACAATGTCGGCCAGCCAAGGCGGCGCGCCGAACGCCTGCGGGCAGCCGTGGATGCGGGCGCAAAAACCCGCCTGCCGGTTGAAAATTATTATGGATGGCTGATCAACGACCGCCTCGATATCCTGAAAAACATTCTTGACGGCAAGGGCGTCGACCAGCGAACGACATCGGACATCGGCAAAAAAACGCGATAACGCTTTTTTGTTTTCGAATAGTAGTCAATCGCCTAGATTGTACAGGATCGGATGTTCTCGGGTAAAAACCCACAGATATACACGCAAAGATTGCCAAACTGTACCTTCACAATGTAACCTTAAGCAAAAAGCGCTTTTCCATCCGCCCGAAATCTGCTAATTCGGCCGGCACAAGAATTCACGGATAGCGGGATAAATTCGCTCTATGCCTGACGAAGGCGACAGTACCGACAGTAGTCGACACCGAACGAGGCTGGCTCGCGTGAAGCGTAGCCAGCCTCAAATTTTCTTGTTTTCCTCAACGCGACAGCTTTCAGCCTCGGATGTTCAGTCCGGGGCTTTGTGTGTTCGCCTCCATTCCCATAAAGGCTCCTGAACATGGAATTCCTAGCAGATCCGAACATCTGGATCGGCCTCGTCACCCTTATCGTTCTCGAAGTCGTTCTCGGCATCGACAATCTCGTTTTCATCGCGATCCTTGCCGACAAGCTACCACCACACCAGCGCCACAAGGCTCGCGTCATCGGCCTGTCGCTGGCGCTCATCATGCGCATCCTGCTGCTGTTTTCGATCTCATGGATCGTCACGCTGACGCGGCCACTGTTTACAATCGCGGATTTCTCCTTCTCCGGACGCGATCTCATCCTCATCATCGGCGGCGCCTTCCTGCTTGCCAAGGGAACCATGGAGCTGCACGAACGGCTTGAAGGTGACCACAAGCCGAAACAGGGCAAGGTGGTCCATGCGGTCTTCTGGCAGGTCATCGTGCAGATCGTCGTGCTCGACGCCGTGTTTTCGCTCGACAGCGTCATTACCGCCGTCGGCATGGTCAACAATCTCTGGGTAATGATCACCGCCGTCTGCGTGGCCATGGCCGTGATGATGGCGGCCTCCAGGCCGCTGATGACATTCGTCTCGAAACATCCGACCGTGGTCATTCTCTGCCTTGGCTTCCTGTTGATGATCGGCTTCAGCCTGATCGTCGAAGGTTTCGGTTTCCATCTTCCGAAGGGTTATCTCTATGCGGCCATCGGCTTTTCCGTGCTCATTGAGGCGGCAAACCAGCTTGGCAGGCGCAACCGCGAAAAGCGCATCACCGCCGGTGATATGCGTGAGCGCACCTCCGACGCCATTCTGCGGCTTCTCGGCGGCCGGGTCGGTGAACAGCCGCGTGGCGAGACGGCCGATCTTATCGCCGAACAGGCCACCCTCAGCGACCTTTTCAAATCCGAAGAAAAGGACATGATCCGCGGCGTTCTGACACTTGCCGAACGCCCTGTCGTGTCGATCATGACACCACGCACCGAGATCGACTGGCTGGATATCGACGCCGACCCGGAGACGCTGCGCCACCGCCTGCTGGAACTCGACCATTCCCGGCTGATGCTCGCGCAGGGCAAGCTGGACTCCTTCCTCGGCGTCGCGGCCACAAAGGACCTGCTGCGCGATCTTCTGCGTGACGGCAGCCTGAACCTCGAAAGCTCGCTGCGGCAGCCGCTTGTGGTGCATGAGAGCGCCACGGCCCTGCAGGTCATGGAACAGCTGCGCAAATCCCCGTTGCAGATGGCCGTCATCATCGATGAATACGGTACGCTGCAGGGTATCGCCACGCCGACGGATATTCTCGAGGCGATCGCCGGCGAATTCCCTGAAGAAGGCGAAGAACTGCTGATTTCGGAAAAGGCGGAAGACGGCTCCTGGCTTATCGATGGCGCCGTCGATGTCAGAAGGGCATCTTATCTTCTCGACATCGATCTGGTGGACGAGGCCGATCGTTATTCCACCGTCGCGGGTTACATTCTGTGGCGTCTCAATCGCCTCCCCGAGGTCGGCGAGCGTGTTTCCGGCGAAGGCTTCGCTTTCGAGATCGTATCCCGCTCGGAACGGAACATCGAGAAGGTCCGGGCGTGGAATGACGCGGTGAGCGAAGCTTAAAACCGAACGCCGAGAGGATGCTAAACGGGCAACCTCTCGGCACACAAGGCGTCACCCTCGGCCTCGTGCCGAGGGTTTGTCACTGCCCCGAAATCAGCGAGGACCGAGACGGTCTTTCTTTAGTGCGCGGCGTCGATCATCGAGATCCAGCCGGCGGCACGGCGGGCAGCGTCCGCAAGCACGGGCTTCGGTGCCTTGAACCATTCGTTTTCCGGCAGTTCACGCTTCACGCGAACGAAGCTGATCGCATCATCGAGCGTCGGGAAATCCGCAGGCAGCGTCAGGTGCAGAAAGAGCGCAACGACGGCGACGGAACGCGAACGCCCTCCCCGGCAATTGATGAGCACGCTGCCGCGCTCCCGCCGGGGATAGGACGGCTTGTCGGGCAATATCTGCTCCAGCGCCGCCCGCAGAATGTAGTGGGCAGCCACCATCTGTGTATCGGGGTTTCCGGCGCCATCGATCAGGCCGATCTTGTAATAGCGGATTTCGCCCGGCCCATAGACACTGCCCTCATGATCGGAAATGATTTGCGGCTGCTCCACAAAATTGAAATCGAGATTGACGGCGCAATTGACGACGGTGGTGATGCCGTTCTCACGCAGAAGGTTGAGGTCGCTTGCGCCCTCCTTACCCGAAATGAACAGATCGACGCCATAAAGCGGATGCCGCTCATAGATGCGGCTGAGCTTCGGCAATTCGCCGGATTCCTGCTCTGGGGATTGGATCTTTTCCGGTTGTGGCATGTCATGTCTCCGTCGGTGCCGATATTACGTCTTCAGGCCTTTGTGGCCGGCTGGCTATGCTGCGCTGCCGCCTTTGCGATGCGGTCTGCGGATATGGATCGCGCCACCCGCTGCAATGTCGGGTAATTCGCCCCCTTGCCCGTGGCGATATAACCGGGGCAGAGGAAATCTGCGGAACCCTGCGCCACCTTTCCGAGGGTGAGCGGCTCATAGGTTCCGCCCGCATTCTTGAGGATAAGAATGGCTGCCGCCACATCCCAGGCATTAACGCCAAAACCGGCGGCCGCATCCGTCCAGCCCGCCGCAACATGGGCGATGCTGAGCGCGGCGCTGCCAGGCCGGCGCAATGTCGAGAAGGTCTCGACAAGAGCGCCGAAATTGGCGAGCGCCGCTTCCCGCCCATCCAGCCGGAAATCACGCGAGACAGGATAACCGGTGATCAAGGTCGCCCGGGTCTCGTCTGCAACACTGCGGGAGCGCAGCTTGTCTCCGTCCAGATAGGAAGCTTCAAGGTTGGCGGAAAACATCTGCTCCGCCACGGGATCATAGACCACGCCGGCAACGGCCTCGCCGTCAATGACGGCGGCAATCGACACGCACCAGAAGGCAAGGCCACGGGCGAAATTCGCAGTGCCGTCGATCGGATCGACATACCATTGCACCTCGCCGCTGCCGATCTGGCCGCCTTCTTCGCCCATGATCGCTGAATCAGGTTCGCTTGCGAGAATGATGGCACGAATGGCAGCTTCAGCACGCTTGTCATGAATGGTGACGATGTCGTGGAGATCGACTTTATAGTCCACCGCCATTTCCGAGCGGAACGCCGAAAGCAGCGGATCGCGCACGGCGCGCGCCGCCGTCTCGGCGATTTTCATCAGCCGCATCGAGCGGGAAAGCGCCGCCTCATTTCCAGATTTTCGCTCGGTTGAAGATGAGGTGTGCATTGGCATATCCAGTCTGTTCGTTCAAAAAAGAAGGAGGCGGCGGCGCGGCTTGGCCGCGCCAGCCGGGATTATTTCCTGTAGTTGACGCGCCAGACGTCCTGCCATTCCTCCCGCCGGTCGAAGTCATCAAGGCCGGTGGCGGAATCATAGCCCATCAGCCTGTCGGCGACCTTCATAAGCCCCGAGGGTTCGTCAGCCGGCATCTTGATGTCGATATTGGTCGGCAGCTTGCCGTCCTTCATCTGCGGGGCGATGCCCTCTTCCGTCAGGACATAATGGATGAAGAGCTTCGCCATATTCGGGCTCTTGGTCCTGGAGGCGATCAACCCAAGCTTGATGTAGGTCCAGCCGACCCATGGATCGAGGCCCGTGCAGAGGCCGAGCTTGTAACCCTTGTCGGCATTGTCGCGGAACTTGGCCGAACTGAGCAGGCCGAAGAAAGGCTGTTTCTGGCCGGGCGCACCGACAGCTTCCGCCACCGGATCATCACCTTCGGTGGCAAGCGGGCCGTTTGCAGCCATTGCCTTGATCCATGCGGCCGACGCGCCCTTTTCCTCTATCTCCTTGCCGAAATGGGCCTTGTAGGCTGCCGCCACCTTCTGATTTCCATGGGCTTCGAGCTGGTTGAACCAGTCCGTATAGGTGCTCTTGCTCAAGGGATCGACCATGGCGACCTTGCCTTTCCATTGCGGCTCGGTCAGTTCCCAGATATTGCCCACCGGGCATTTGTCATGGGCTTCGGTATTATAGGCCCAGACATTGGCGTTGGTGGAAATTGCGAGCGGGTTCTGAAACTGCGCCGGGATTTTCGCCACCATGTCGCCTGGCAGGTAGTTCTCGACAAAACCCGCCGGCAGAAGCTGCGCGAGCGCCGATGGCGCATCGGTGATCAGCACCACATCGCCCTGCACATTGCCGGACTGGCTTTCGCGGATGATCATCTCCAGCTGGCTATTGGCGGAAACCTTTACACCCGTTGCCTTCAGCCCGTATTTGGCGCTGAACTTCTCGGCCATTTCGACGATCTTGCCGGTGCTGTCATAGATATTGATCGGCGTTTCCTGCTTCGCCGCCGCCAGGATCGTATCCAGATCGAATGCCTCTTCGGCCGCAGCAGTCATGGCAGACAGTCCGATCATTGCCGCAGCAATGACTGACGCCGTTCTCAAATTCGTTCTTTTCATCGTTTCCCCTCCCAAGGAAAAGACAGGCGGGCTTGGCACCCGCCTTCCGTTTATTTTTTGTAGTTCACACGCCAGAAATCCTGCCAGCCTTCGCGCTTGTCGAGGTCGTCGGCCGCCGTTGCGGCATCGAACGCCATCAGCTCATCGAGATGATCGGCGACCTTCGAGGGCTCATCCGTCGGCAGGGCGATTTTCGTATTGCCGGAGAGTTTGCCATCGGCGGTCTGGGGTGCGATGCCCTCTTGCGTCATCAGGTAATGCAGGAAGAGCTTTGCCGCATTCGGGCTTTTCGTCTGCCCGGCAATCAGGCCGAAACCGGGATAGAGAAATCCGGAAAAGGGCTTTACGCCGCTGCAAAGCCCGAGCTTCAGCCCCTTGGCCTCGTTGTCACGATATTTCGCCACAGAGGTAATGACGAAGAAAGGATCCGCCTGCCCCGGCGCACCGGCCGCATCCGCAACCGAACTCGAATCCGTCAGCAAAGGCGCATTTTCGGCAAAGGCTTTTACCCAGGCCGCGGTTGCGCTTTTTTCGCCCGTTTCCAGCTTCTTGCCGTAGAGGTCCTCATAGGCCCTGGCGACATCGGCATCGTGGTGGGTTTCGATCTGGTTGAACCAGTCGGCATAAAGCGGCTTGTCGAAGAGATCGAGCATGGCAAGCTTGCCCTTCCACTTCGGCTCCGTCAGCTGCCAGATGTTGGTGACCGGGCATGTGCCGTATTTCTCGGTATTGTAGGTCCACACATGCGGGTCCGAGACGACCACGAGCGGATCGCGCAGCTTTTGCGGAATATCGCCTTCCATATCCGGCGGCGACCAACTGGTGGCGATGCCTTCCGGCAGAAGCTCGCCCATGGCGGAGGCGACATCCGTTGCGACGCTGACATCGCCGACAACATTGCCGGCCCGATGCTCGCGGATCATCAGCTCAACCTGCGTCGCCTCGTTCACCTTCTTGCCGCTGGCCTGCACGCCGTATTTGGCGGTGAAGGCCTGCGCCGTATCGACGATCTTGCCGGTCACCGCATAAACGGTGATCGGCTTTTCCTTCTTCGCGGCATCGATCAGCGCATCGAGATTAAAAGCGTCCTGCGCATGCGCGGCAGCGCCAACTGCCAGCGAGAAGATGAGGGAGAGCGCGGAGGCGGCCATTCGCCGCCCACGCTGCCCACCATATCGGTTCTGCTTCATTGTAGTCACTGCGTCGGTCCCCCCGTTATTTTTTGTAGTTCACACGCCAGAAGTCCTGCCAGGTTTCGCGTGCATCCCAGTCGTCAAGGCTGGTGGCCATGCTGTATGGCAGGATGTCATCGAGAACCGCGCCGATACCCGAAGGCTCGTCGGCAGGCAGGCTCACCTCCTTGTTCGTCGACATCTTGCCGTCGATTGCCTGCGGCGCGATGCCTTCAGCGGTCATGATGTAGTGAATGAAGAGCTTCGCCGCGTTCGGGCTGTTAGTGCCCTTGGTAATCAGGCCGACGCCCGGATAAAGCCAGCCGGCCCACGGCTTCAGCTCCTTGCAGAGGCCGAGTTTCATGCCCTTTTCGGCGTTGTCACGGAACTTGGCCGAGCTGATAAGGCCCATGAACGCGTCCTTCTGGCCGGGCGAACCCACGGCTTCAGCGGCCGCCGCATCGGCATCGGTCAGAAGCGGGGCGTTGGCGGCAAGCGCCTTTACCCACGCTGCGGTCGCGCTCGTCTCTGCGGTTTCGAGATCCTTGCCGTAGAGCGCCTTGTAGGCCGCCTTCACCTCGCCATCGCCGTGCTTGGCCATCTGGTTGAACCAGTCGACATAGGATGCCTTGCCGAGCGGATCCTGCATCGCCACCTTGCCCTTCCACTTCGGGTCGGTCAGTTCCCAGATGTTGGAAACGGGGCATTTGTCGAAAAGCTCGCTATTATAGGCCCAGACATTGGCGCTGGTGACGACGGTAAGCGGATCCTGATATTCCGGCGGAATATTGCCGGCCATATCCGGCGGCAACCAGCTTTCGACAAAACCCATAGGAATAAGCTGAGCCATCGCCGCCGGCGCATCGCTGATGATCGAAACGTCGCCCTGAATATTGTTGGCGCGCGCCTCGCGGATGATCATTTCCAGCTGGGCCGAGGCCTTGACCTTCGCACCCTCGGCGCCCACGCCATATTTCGCGGCGAAGTCTTTCGCCATTTCGACGATCTTGCCGGTGCTGTCATAAACGGTGATCGGTTTTTCCTTTTTTGCCGCCTCGATCAGGGCATTGAGGTCGAACGGCTCTTCCGCCTTCGCCGCCCCGCCAAACGTTGCGACAATTGCCGTTGCACATAACAGCCGGCTCAAACCCGTCTTTGTCCGCTTCATACTGTTTCTCCTTCAGCCGTTTTTGCCGGCGTTTTCAGTTGTAGGTGCTGTTGCGTAGAACGGCGTCCGCCTCGGTGACCCGCTGCCCCTTTGCATCGAAAGCGTGCAGGGCCTCCGGCGGCACGTGGAAAAACACGCGGTCGCCGCTGTCGATACGCGGCAGTGAATGGGTGGTGAGGAACAGCGTGTGGTTTTCGCTTCTCAGCTCAAGAATCCAGCTGCCGCCGGTCGGCAGCACGCCCGTCACCGTCATTTCACCGGAGAAGCTGCCCTGCGGCACATCTTCCGGCTTCATTACGTAACCCATCGCCTCCGGCCGCATGCCGATCGAGGCAATGCCGCGCAGCTGCGGATAACGCGCTGCAAAATAGGCTTCCCCCTTGTCGGCAACATCAGAGATGCCAGGCTGGCCGAAGGTCAGGATATTGATCGGCGGGCTGCCAACGAATTCGGCAACGAAGCGGTTGGCCGGGCGGTCGTAAATGTCGTTCGGCGTGCCCATCTGCTGCAGCGTGCCCTCGTTCATGACGGCAATGGTGGTGGCAAGCGTCATGGCTTCCCACTGGTCATGCGTCACGAAGACGATGGTGGTCTTGAACTCCTTGTGCAGCCGCTTCAGTTCGGCGCGCATTTCCAGCCGCAGCCGCGCATCCAGATTGGAGAGCGGCTCGTCCAGAAGCAGAACGCCGGGATTGACAGCAAGCATACGGGCAAGCGCCACGCGCTGCTGCTGCCCACCGGAGAGCTGCGACGGATAACGATCGCGATATTTGGCGATGTCGAGCGCCTGCATGACGCGTTCGACACGGGCTTCGCGCTCGGCCTTCGGCAGCTTGCGCAGGCGCAGACCGAAATCCGTGTTGCGTTCGATCGTCAGGTGCGGCCACAGCGCGTAGCTCTGGAAGACGAGGCCCATTTCACGCTTTTCCGGCGGCACGAAGATGCCATCGGTAACGGAATCGATCACCCGGTCGCCGACGCGGATTTCCCCGCCGGAGAGGTTTTCAAGGCCGGCGATCATCCGCAGCGTCGTGGTCTTGCCGCAGCCGGAAGGGCCGAGCAGGCACATGAATTCGCCGTCGCGGATTTCGAGATCGAGATCGGAAACCGCATTTGCGGAATTTACACCATAGTTTTTCTGCGCACCGCGCAGGTTGATGGTAGGCATCAGCTTCCAAGTCCTTCTGCAAGATTTGTGCGGGTCAGTTTCTGGGCCAGCAGCGTGCCGAAATAGGCGATGCCGGCGATGATCAGCACCACGGCGTTGGCGGCCTGCGTGTAGTGGTAATCGACCAGCCGCAGCGAATAGGTGGTCAACACGTCCGTGCTCGGCACGGCAAGGATCACGAAAAGGCTCAAGCCCTTGATGCCCGAAATAAAGGGCAGGAGAACCCCGGTCACCAGCGATCCCTTCTGGATCGGGATCACAATGGAGATCATGCGGCGGAACCAGCCGGCGCCGGCAATCTGCGCCGCCTCTTCCGGGTCCTTTCCAAGCTGCGTCATAGCCGAGATGCCGGCGCGTGAGGCATAGGGCATCTGGTCGGCAATCAGCGCCAGGATAAGGATCGTCACCGTGCCATAGAGCGCCGGCATCGGCCCGCGCGGAACGGCAAAGAGCGACAGATAAGCGGCGGCAAAAGCGATGCCAGGCACGAGATAGGGCAGGAACGTTACCTGTCGCAAATAGACCGACAGGGCGCGCACCGGCGTGCGGATGACAACATAACCGACCAGGAGACCGAGAACGCCTGATGTCAGCGAGGCAAGCCCGACGATCATCATCGTGTTTTTCGCCGCCGCCCATAGATCGGGGCTCAAAAGAACGCCGGTCTGCAAGGCCACGGTATTGAGGTTGGTGCCAATCCAGTAATCGAGCGTGAAGTTGTCGAGCGTGAATTTGGCCGGCATTTTCATGATGGTCGAGAGCGCCAGCGTCAGAAGCGGCAGGCCGACGCTGAGGATGAAGATGGCGGCCGCAAAGCCGGTTGCCGGAAGCCGCATCTTGCCGAGGCGGTTTTGCCGGTTCATCGAGCCCTTCGAACCGATGGTCACGAACCGGCGCGCTTCGCGAACGAGGCGCGCATCGATCATCAGCGTGATGATACCGATGAGCATGATCGAGGCCGCAACGACACCGGCAACACCGGTCTGGCGCGAGGCGATGCTGCGAAACAGCGAGGTGGACAGGACTTCGAACTTCACGGGCAGCCCGAGAACATAGGGTACGCCGAATTCACCGAGGCACTTCGCAAAGATCAGCACCATGGAAGACAACAGCGCCGGGCGCATCAGCGGCATGATGACCTGCAAGGCCACCTGATAGCGGTGTGCACCGAGAATACGCGCGGAATCTTCAAGCTGCGAATCGAAACGGCGAAGCGCCGAGCCGAACAGCAGGATGACGAATGGCGTATAATGCAGCGCAAGGATGATGGTGATCGGGAAACGCCCATATGCAACCCAGTCCGGCGGCGTCAGGCCGATTGCCTCAAACCAGCCGGGCTGGCCGCCAACGGTGCGGTTCTTGAACAGGGTCGTCCAGGCCAGCGCAAAGGTCCAGGCCGGCAGCATATAAGGCACAATCAGCGCGGTGGCGAACCAGCGCCGACCGAACATATCCGTGCGGCTGATAAGCCAGGCAAGCACGGTACCGATGACCAGCGAAAGCGAAATCGCCCCGAAAGCCACTGTCAGCGTGTTAAAGAGCGGCCGCCAGAAGAGGTCAGTCGCGACAGGCGAGAAAAACGCCCTGTCGAGATAATAAAGCGTGAGGTCGCCAACATCCTTGCCAAGGCGCCTTTCATGGCCAAACTGGACGCGGACAGCGTCGAGAATGATCGAAATGATCGGAACGACGATCAGATAGGTAAAAAGCAGGGCCGTCAGAACGCCGATCAGCGTCGTCGGCTCCCGGAGCGCGACCTTGAGTCGATATCGCCAGGCCTGCCATGCCGAAGGCGCGGTCGCAGGGGGACGCCCCAATGCCTCCGCCTTCGTTGATTCGCTTAAAAGAGCCATTATCTCTCCCCGTATGGCCACACCATTGCCCCGACACGCCGGCAAGCACCTGCCTTCGCGCAGCCTGAAAAACAGACGGCGCGTGCGTGACCTTCAACAATGCATCAATGCTTCAGAAGCGGGCTTCCAACCCGCCCACAACGATGATCCCAGCTCCTCCCGAAAACATCGCCGGCAAAGCGGAAGTGGAATAAAAATTCCATAACTCACTTCACCTTGGAATGCATGATCCGTCTTAAAAGATGTTTTGTCAACGAAAAAATGCACACGTGATCACTATCTTATTTATTTGTTTTAAAACGTCTTTTTGTCACAAAACTGTAATTTTTTGAGTGCGCAATTCAACGGAATGTTTTTCCCGGCGCGACGACAATGGAACGAATGAGACGTTTCACCGGGATATGCCAGGTCATCCTGCTCCAGCGCAGCGGCAGGCAGTCGAAAAATTTCGATAGGAATAGCCGACGCCACATCGCCTGTGATATCAGGCATAGGATTTCGCAACCGGGGAAGTTGAATGGCGAGAGGGTTCGTGACAGCCGAAGAGGTGGCAAAAAAGGCCGGGGTCTCGCGCTCCGCCGTCTCGCGCACCTTCACTCCCGGCGGCAGCGTTTCGAAGGTGGTGCGGCGCAAAGTGCTGAAAGCCGCGCAGGAACTTGGCTATCGCGTCAATCGTCTGGCGCAGGGCCTTAATAATGATCGCTCCAACCTCATCGGTGTCGTCGGCGCCAACCTGAGTTCGCCCTTTATTTCAAAGCAGCTCGATCTGCTCAGCATCGGCCTTCTGCGTCGCGGCCTGCAATGCCTGCTCTTGAATGCGGCGGATGCGCGCAAGGACATCGCACCGCTGATCGAGCTTCTTTTCGAGTTCCGCGCCCAGGCAATCGTCGTTCTCTCCGGTGAACCGCCGGCTTCAATCGTCGACGAATGTATTGCCAATGGCGTGCGCCTCATCCTCATCAACCAGCGTCTCGACCGCACCGATACCAATATGGTGCTGAGCGACGATTCCCACGGTGCCGACCTTGCCGCCATGCGGCTCGTGGCGGCCAAATGCCGGAAGGTCGCGGTCATTTCCAGCGGCAGCCAGACCCCGGCGCAGCTGCGCCGCGCCGGCGCCTTCACCCAGCGCATGACCATAGAAGGCATCGAGGTCGTTGCCTGGTCCGGCGGGCCGACAAGTTATGACAGCGGTTATCAGGCCGGCTGCGAATTGCTGGCCGACAAGGCGATCGATGGCGCTTTCTGCGTGACCGATCTGCTGGCGCTGGGTTTTATGGACGCCGCGCGTCTGGAAATGGGTCGCCGGGTGCCGGAAGATCTCTCGATCGTCGGTTTCGATGATATTCCACAGGCTGGCTGGAAAAGCTATCAGCTGACCACCGTTGCCCAATCCTTCGACGCGTTGACCGAGAAAGTCCTGACCGCGCTCGACAGCGACCTGCCGGAAACCCGGCTTCAGGTCGTGCCCGTTTCCATGGTCGAGCGCATCACCGCGCGCTAACTCGCCTGCTTGATGCGGCTTTCGATGAGGAGGCCGCTTTCATCAAGGATCGGATGAGCGACGGCGGCGATATGGGCGTTGATGCGTTTGAGATCGCGCAGCATGTCCAGATGCACGGAACTGGTCTGGATGCTATCGGCCCGGCCATCACGCAGGCGTTGCAGATGGCGCTCCGAAGACTGCTTTTCGAGGCGCCGCACATCTTCCTTCACTTCCACCAGCCGCCGGGCAAGATCGGCATTGCGGGTCGCGAAAACCGATTGCGCCATGCGGATATTGTCGAGTGTGACGGCGAAAAGACGCTCCAGCTCACTCTTGCCGTCAGCGGAAAACTGCAGGCCAAGATCGATCTTCTTGGCGATTTCCGGACGGATGCCTTTCTCGATGATATCGCCAATATGTTCGAGATTGATGGCATATTCGACGATATCCATCGCGCGGCGCTGGTCTTTCCGGCAAAGACCGTCCTGCCCGACCTTGGAGACATAGACCTTGATGTCATGCTGGATACGGTCGACCCGGCCTTCCAGCATGCTGATATCGTTGAGTTTCGAGACGTCGCTATCGCGCATCGCTTCGCTTGCCTGCCGTAGCATGCGCTCGATCAGATCGCCGACCAGCAGCACCTCGCGGCTCGCACCGGCAAGTGCTGCAACCGGCTGATCGAGATCGTGACTGTCGAGATAGCTGCGGCTGCTTTCGCTTCCCTCTTTTTCCGGCAGCATTGCCTTCGTTACCCGCAAAAGCAGCGGCGAGAGCGGCCATGCTATGGCGGCAACAGCCAGATTGAAGAAAAGATGCGCATCAACAGCGAGATTGGCGTGCGAAAAGGGTGACATATCCAGAAGCGCCGCACCGTAACCGGCAAGAGGCAGGGCCAGAAGACAGCCGATGGCCCTGACGATAAGGTTACCGACAGTCACCCGCCGCGCCGCAATCGGCGCTTTCAGCGTTGCCAGCACCGGCGGAACCGCACCGCCGAGATTGGCGCCGAGAACCAGCACGATGATTAAGCTCGTTTCGATGCCGCCACTTGCCGCGAGCGACAGGATGAGAACGACAATCGCAAGACTGGAAGAGGCCAGCACCGCCAGGACGGCGGAGAAAATCAGCGCCACCGGCCAGGCATTGCCAAGCAATGAAATGAAGAGACCAAGCGCCGGTGATTGTCTGATCGGATCGGTCGCCGCGGAAAGAAGATGCAGGGAAAGCAGCATCAGGCCGACACCGGCAAGGGCCGCACCCGCTCCCTGCCGCTGCGCCGATTTCCCCCGTAGCAGGATGACACCCGCGAGGATGAGCATTGGCGACAGCCAGCCAAGCCCGAGCGCTACAATCCACGCGGTCATCGCGGTGCCAACATTGGCCCCCAGCAGCACAACCTGCGCCATGGCCGGCGCGATAAGGTCTTTTTCAACGAAGGACGCGACCATCAGCGCGGTCGCGGTCGAACTCTGCAAGGCGATCGTCGCCACGAGACCGGCAAAGAAGGAGCGAAATCCGCCCCGCGTGCCGGCGGCAAGACCGGTGCGAAGCCTGGCGCCAAATGCGCGCGACATGCCGTCCTTAATCTGCGCAAGGCCGAAAAGCAGCAATGCCACCGCGCCGAACAGATTGATGCTGACAACGACCGATTCCATCGGATCACCTCGCGTGTCGTTCCTGCCGCCCGCTCTGCACTCAGGGCTGCGATGCAGCGGCCCGTTGCAAAACCTTCAGATCAAACCGCTACGCGCTCATATTGTGGAGCGAGCTGAAGCGTGAGATCACGCGAACTGCCTTCAGCACGCTCTATAAACAGGCCGAGCGCACCGAAGAAGATTTCGATAAAGCTTTGAACGGAACCGTCGTGACGATCCGCCTCACGGCCGAAGCGTTCCGCCAGCACCCGATAGAGGGAAAGCCGCTCCGGCTGGATATGCGGCAGGGCAAGACCCGCGCCCTGACGAAGGCAATACCAATCGGCAATCAGCTCGAACATCGGCAGTTCAGAAGCCAGCACGAGGCCATCAGATGGGGAGCCGCCTTTTTTTCCGATCAAGCCAATAACGTCCTGCACGGTTTTATTGGCAATGGCCGCCACAACCTCCGCCGGCCATTCCTTGATGAAATAACGGTACCTGACCAGCGCCCGTTTGTGGCCAAGCAGAAAATCACCGTAGGTGCCCGCCGCAAACGCCTGGTCCTCATCCTCGCCAGCCAGAGCCGTTTCCTGCGCATAGCCTCGGCAAATGCGGCTGTTGATCGGCAGAGCATCCATCTCCACCGTCTCCACAGTGATTTCCTGCCGCGACGTGTGGACAACCTTGAACGCGGGCGGGAAGGCAACCAGCGACGGCACGGCGATATTGGTGAGGGAATTCTCCCCGTCCCCGCGCCTTGTCACACCTTCCACATGCAGGTGCCCGCTGAAATGGATGGCAAGCCCGGCGTTACGCAACGCATCCTCCACCGCCTTGCGCGGCGTGCGGCGCACGACATTGGTTTCGCCAAACAGTGCACCTTCGGCGCCGCTTGCGCCATCAAACGGATCGAGCGCCGGATAGTGGGAAAAGCCGAGCAATGTCTTGCCGAGCGCCTCTGCCCTATGCCGCACATCGGCAATCCAGTCGATGATGAAAGGTTTACAGCGCAAAAGCGCGTTCCAGCCACCGGAGGTGCTATCGGTGAAGGCCGCTTCCTCACCTTTTTCGAACGCACCGTCGAGCGGTTCGAAAATATTGGCGTCGATCATCAGTAGCCAGAGACCCGGCTCCGGCTCGACGAGATAGGAGGCGTCCATCAGCTGGTAGACATTGTGCCCATCGGGCGAGCGCACCTCATAAAGGCGGTCCTCCGCCAAGTCGGAGACGCCGAACGGCGTTTCCCAGTGAATATAGTCCGGCTGGCGGAAATATCCGAAAGCCGACATGGGCCCGAGGCCCACTGGATAGCCCTCGCAATACATCCGGTCGCTAATAACAACCCGCTCTCCAGCTCGCCGTGCATCGCTCGAAACAGAAACGCATCGGCCATTTTCCGTCAGGAACTCCTTGGTATGGTGCCGGCCGCGCGGGCCGAAAATATCGTGGTTTCCGGGCAATGCATAAAAAGCGGTGCCATGGGCGTCAC
Organism: Agrobacterium sp. SUL3; assembly: GCF_001263295.1. Taxonomy (NCBI): domain Bacteria; kingdom Pseudomonadati; phylum Pseudomonadota; class Alphaproteobacteria; order Hyphomicrobiales; family Rhizobiaceae; genus Agrobacterium; species Agrobacterium sp. SUL3. The sequence goes on along the minus strand of NZ_KQ414503.1, from coordinate 149,132 downwards.
GATGACGCTCGAGAATGCCCTTCAGCGTTTCGGTGGTCGCCCGCTGGCCGTCATCGGTATAATCGCCAAGCAGCACGACATGGCGGATGCCGCGTTGCCGAACCGCTTCGAGTGCGGCATGCAGCGCATCGGCGCTCTCGTTGAAAACCCGGGTGGATTCGCGTGTGTCCGACCAGCTGCGCATGGTGATGCGCTCACCATCGATCTCGATGCCCGGAAATCCGAAATCGGCGGCCGTGTCATGAAAATGCGCGTCTGCAATGACGGCAACGGAGGGAAGCGCACGTGTCAGCATGATTGGGCGGTCTTTCTGCCCTCAACCATGTCGATCCAGTCGGAAGCACGGCGGGCGGCGGCATAAAGCATGGGTTTCGGCGTCTCGAACCATTCATCGGGCCGCAATTCCCGCCTGGTGCGGATCACGGAAACCGCGTCGTCAAGGGTGGGGTAAAGATGCGGCTGCTGCTTATGGAGGAAAAGCGCCACCAGCGAGACGGAGCGGCTGCGGCCACTGCGGCAGTTGACCAGCACATTGCCGCCATCTGGAAACGGATAGGTCTCGCGTTTCGGCATGGTCTGGCGAAGCGCGCCGTCAAGAATATAATAGGCCCCCAGCATCATCGTGTCGGGGCTGCCCTCCCCGTCGATCAGGCCAAGCTTGTAATAGCGGATATCGCCATAACCCACAGCGCGTTTGTCGCCCTCTTCCGCCATTGCCTGCACGAGATTGATATCGAGGTTGACGGCGCAATTGACAACGGTGGTAATGCCGTGGCGGCGCAGGAGCCCGAGATCGCTCGCACCATCGCTGCCGCCGATATAAAGCGCAGCATTATGCGGGCCAAGCCCTTCCGCGATCAGGCTGATTGCAGGCCGGGCATAAACGGGTCCATCCATGTCATTCCTCCACATGCACCAAGCCGCCCTTTCAAGGACCAAGCTTCGCCTAAAATCAGGCCGATGCGGCCTGCTGCCCACCCGACGGCTGCCGCCCGGCCAAAGGTATGCTCGATGCCTCACTGACACCTTTGGCAACACCGCCGGCTGCCGCCAGCACCGGCCCGCCATCCTCAAGACTACCGACTTCCAGGAAGGGGCAGACATCGCCGCCAGCTTCGCTGACGAGTAGCAGTCCCGCAAGACAATCCCATGAATTCATATGCAATTCGAGATAGGCATCGGAACGGCCATCAGCCACATAGGCAAGCGCCATGGCCCCGGAGCCGGCGCGGCGGACATTGGCGCCCATATCGAGCAGGTTCTTGACGACATCGAGATAGATCTCATTCGCCACGCGGGTCGACCAGCCCATTTCGATCGACGCCGCATCGAAACGTTTCGTCTCCGACACCCGGATCGGCAAGCCGTTACGCGTCGCCCCCTCGCCGCGGCGGGCAAAATAAAGCTCATCAAGGGCGGGGTTATAGATCGCGCCGAGCTCGGTCTGCCCGTTTTCGACATAAGCGATCGAGATGCAGAAATGCGGAATGCCGCGTGCGAAATTCGCAGTCCCGTCGATGGGATCCACGACCCAGACGCGCTCGCCAATCTCCCCGCCGCCTTCTTCCCCGAAAAAACTGTCGTCAGGAAAACACGCCGCGATGGCGCCGCGAATATGCGCTTCGGAGGCAGCATCCGTCACCGTCAGGAAATCCTGCGGCCCCTTCATCGAAAAGCTGCGCGTCGCTTCGCCCTGAAAGCCTTTCAGCACCAGTTCCCCGGCGGAAAGAATAACGCTGCGGCAGAGTTCGGCGCGAGCCGTCAATGTATCCGGATAAGGCATCGAGTCCATGCGCAACAACCATTTCCCTTAGAGTGAACGCGTGTTCATATTGCACACGTGTTCACTGTTTTCAAGCCCGATTTTGGAGGAATTGATTGTGTCGGATCGGACATCGCCAATCCTGTCAGCGCACGATATCCATCGCAATTGATGACGCCGAATTAAACGCTTGTCTTGGATCGTTCAAGACGTATCAGCGCGCTTTGTTCAATGCAAATGGGATGTTGCGAAAGACAACCACATGCATCTCGAGGTTGATTTGGTTCTTCCTCAATTAACCCTGTGTATTTCCAATGATGTAACCGCACTTATGTTATGAACGCCGCTCTGTACTTGATGAGCGGCCAATGAAAATACTGAGTGCCAAACAAAAAATTCAAAATTTCATGTCTGTTCGATCTGACAATCCGGACTTGCTGAAAGCACAGTATCGCGCCTTCACACGGCAGATGCCGATGATGTATTTCATACTGCTTTCAAGTACTTGGGCGCTTGCCACTACGCATATGCAATTGGCGCCGTTTTGGCTCACCGTTGGAATTCCTGCTCTTTTCACCCTTGGCTGCACCCTCAGGGTCGCATTCTGGTGGAAGACACGCGGCATCGACCCGAATCCGAAAATGGCGCACGCGGCACTCCAGCGCACAAACCGCCTGGCGGTCGGCATCGCCATGGCATTCACGCTCTGGTCTTTTTCGCTGGTGCCTTACGGGGACGCCTATACGCAGTCTCACGTCGCCTTCTACATGGCGATTACCGTGATTTCCTGCATCTTCTGTCTGATGTATGTGCGCTCTGCCGCCTTCATTGTTACCCTCATCGTCAACGGCGCATTCATCGTCTTCTTTCTGGCGTCACGGCAACCGACATTCATCGCCATTGCCATCAATGTTCTCTTGGTCTGCGCCGGCATGATGTCCATCCTGTTGACCAACTACCGCAATTTCGAGCGTATGGTCGTCTCCCAGCAGCGTACGGAAGCGCTGAGCAACGAGAACCTGCTGCTCGCCAATATGGATAGCCTGACCGAGCTACCCAATCGCCGTGCTTTTTTCACCCATCTGGAAGTCGAGCTGGAAAAGGCCAGAGCCGCAGGAACCCGTCTGGCGCTGGGCGTTATCGATCTCGACGGCTTCAAGCCGGTCAACGACCTCTACGGACACTCCGTCGGCGACAGACTGCTGGTCAATGTCAGCAAACGCCTTACCGTCTGTCTGAAAGCCAGCAAGGCGTTCCGGCTGGGCGGCGACGAATTTGCCATCGTTGCTCCGATCATACCTGATGATGCGCAGCTCGTTGCCAATGCCAATGCAATTTCGGAACAGCTGAGAGCACCTTACCATATGCCGGAGGGAACGGTGCATGTTTCCGCCTCAATGGGGATAGCCGTCTTTCCAAATCTCGCCTCCACGCTGGAACAACTTTTCGACAGGGCAGATTATGCCCTTTACCATGCCAAGAAGACCCGGCGCGGCGATGCCGTCCTCTTCGACGCGGAACACGAAAAGCAGATCAATATCGAAGCCCGCATCGAGCATCTGCTCAAGCAGCGCGATATGGAAAACGAGCTTTCAGCTGTGTTCCAGCCGATCGTCGATATACGCGATGGAGGGACCGACGGTTTTGAAGCGCTGGCGCGCTGGCATAGCCCGATCCTCGGGCATGTGCCGCCCGCCCAATTTTTCTCCATCGCCGAGCGAGCCGGCATCGTCAGTTCACTGACGCGGCCGCTTCTCAAGAAGGCACTGGCTTCCGCGTCACGATGGGAGCCGTCCCTCAGGCTATCATTCAACCTCTCGGCCCATGATCTCAATTCCTGCGAAGGCGTACTGTCGCTGATCGGCATTATTGAAAACAGCGGTTTCGACGCACGTCGTCTGGATTTGGAAATTACCGAGACCGCCTTTGCACATGATTTCGAACAGGTCAGGCAATCGGTCGAAATGTTGCGGCGTCTTGGCTGCGGCATTTCGCTGGACGATTTCGGCACTGGTTATTCCAGCCTGACGCGGCTGCATGCCCTGCCTCTCACCAAGATCAAGATCGACCGCAGTTTCGTTACGAATCTGCACGAAAAGCCGGCGAGCTACAAGATCGTGAAATCTCTTCTCACCCTCAGCCGGGATATGGAACTGGAATGTGTGGTGGAGGGGGTTGAAACACCGGAAGAGCTTGCAGCCCTGGAAGGCCTCGGCGCCACGCTGGTGCAGGGCTATGTTTATGCGCCGCCGTTGCGAGAAGAAGATGTCGATGAATTTCTTTCCGAGCGCCAGGCAAGACGCACCGCATTATAGGAAAATCGCGACCGTTCATCGCAACTGCCCACGGCAGAAGCTGGTCCTCGCCGGGCGGCGAAGACAATTTTTCAGAACACCCTTCGCCTGAACGAAATCGCAGGACGATGGCTGGTTGTTTTCAGGACCTGTCCTGATCAGGATACACGGCCGGACTGAAGCGGCCAGAACCAGATCGTTTCCGAATTATAATAGCAGGCCGAGGCGCATTGGGCTGCTTCCGCACCACCCCGCACGAGGTCGATATGACCGCCACCGCTATAGCCGGGGATATTGTGGAACGCCACGACGCCGTTGCGCGCGCCAATTCCGGTTCGTGCCGTTGCTGGTGTAAAAGGCTCAGGCTCGCCGAGATAGCCCGTTCTTTTCAATAGATTGGCCAGGCGGCGCATATTGACCTCGATGCCCTTGCCGGCATAGGAGCCCTTCTGGATGCGATGCGAACCGGGCACGATGTTGATGCCCGATTTTATGAAGGCGATGCTGACGCGGATCGCGCAGGTATTATGGTAGTTCGGGTTGCCGATATAATCTTCCCAGCCGATTTCCGTGAAAAGATCACGCTGGCTGATATAGTTGGAATGTGACGGCTCGCTGCTCGGATAATTGCCGTATAGAGTGTCAAAGTTAACGCGCATGGCTTGTCCCACTAGTTACTTTTCTGCTCACAGGGAAAGGAGACCTTGAGCGCCTCCCGCACGAGAGTGGCTGCCTGTTCATCCAGTTTTTCCGCAGGGATATCGCCGAGATAGGTGTAGATCCGATCGGTGAGTTCATGGGGCGCCACGGCACCCGCACCGCACCAGTCCGATCCACTCGTCAGATCGGCCACACCGGCGATATAGGCGCTGGATTTCGCGATGGAAACCAGCCGGCGCATTTCCGGATCGGATACTTCCGGGGCAAGTTTTCCTTCGATTGCCTGTTTCAGTTCGGCACCGGAGAAAATCCATGTCCGCTCGGCCGCGCCAGCCGATGAAAGACCGGACAGAGCCAAAACAAAGGGCACGGAAACAAGAAACGCAAATGGGGAGCGCATGACAAACCCGCCTCGTCCAACGTGGATGAGAAACATCACGACGTGAGCTTCAAAACTTTGATGAAAACGACCCGGTGCCGGCCGATACCGGCACCGGGTCGCGTCGCTATCAGGCGGCCTTTGTCGTCGCCAGATCGTAAGAAGCGATCATCGGAGACTGCGGCGAGTTGTTGTCGTCGAACGGTGTGTACTTCACTTCCATTTTGGTGAAGTTGAGCTTGATGGTCTCAACCGGACGGTCACCGCTGGAATCCACCGAGTAGCTGGCGATCAGCGTATTCGTCAGCAGGTACTCGATATAGGTGTTACCGGGATTGCCCGTGGTTACCATGTGGACCGTTGCGAGCTTGCCCGTGCGGCCGGCGCAGGCTTCCTGGAAAAGCTTGGTGGAAGAAGAATCGCTAACCTTGGTCAGAATGACTTCCGAAATCGTCGGTTCGGATGCTTCGCGGTTTGCAGCAGAACCAGCAGAGGTGTTCATGTTGCGGGCCACGTTCCAGTGAATGGCCTCGATATCCATCCACTTGCGATGTTCTTCATGTGTGGCGTCGCCCTGGATACCGTCAATCTGCAGATAAATTGGCATGCTGTAAGCTCCTGTAGCTGAAATGACCTCTTGCTTCGAGGCCGAGTTACCCTTCGTCTAATGCCGCATGCGTCGGGTAGACCCTTCCGACGCGGCAACTTCACCCATCCCAACCCTTTCGGTTGCGACGAATTCATTCGTTTCCCCAGCCGCTTCGGCACGAATGCCGAACCTGATTCCGTCAAAATCGACAGTGACCTCTCCGACCCGCTCTCCGGCAACGACCTTCTCAAGGAAAAAGCTGGAAAGCGGCGGCAGGAGATCCTTGCCGATCATGATTTCGATGGCGCGCGCGCCGATGTCGCTCGCGCCGGCGCGCGCCACCAGTGCGTCACGCGCCACATCGGACAAGCTCAGGTCGGCGCCATATGTTGCAAGGACGCGCTCGCTGATCTTGCCAATCTGCATATCCACGATCCTCGAGAGCTCCTCCGTACCCAGCGGCATGAAGGGAAGAATGATCGTGCGCCCGAGGAAAGCGGGCTTGAACTGTTTCGTCAGCTCCGGCATCAGAAGCGCTTCCAGCGCCTCGCCCTCCGGCATCGTTTCGGGATCGGCCGAAAGTACCGAAAGCAGTTCCGAGCCGGTATTGGCCGTCATGAAGATCGTGGTGTTCTTGAAATCGACATCGCGGCCTTCGCCATCACGAAGCACGCCCTTGTCGAACACCTGATAGAAGATATCCTGGACGCCGGGATGGGCCTTGTCGATTTCATCAAGGAGCAGAACGCCGAACGGCCTGCGCCGCACCGCCTCGGTCAGCACGCCGCCTTCACCGAAACCGACATAGCCGGGTGGTGAGCCGAGAAGCAGCGAAACCTTGTGCTCCTCCTTGAACTCCGACATGTTGATCGTCGTCAGGTGGCTGTTGCCGCCATAGAGCAGATCGGCCAGCGACAGTGCGGTTTCGGTCTTGCCGGTTCCGGACATGCCGACAAGGAAAAACACGGCGGGCGGACGGCGAGGATCGGACAAACCGGCGCGGGCGGTGCGCATGGCATCGGCAATCCGCGCAATAGCGGCATCCTGCCCCACAACCCGCTGCCGCATGCGATCATCCAGCGTGCGCGCACTTTCGATCTGGTCCGCCAAAAGCTTGCCAAGCGGAATACCGGTCCATCGGGACACCACAGATGCAATCGCATCCCGGTCAACCACCGTCGGCACAAGTCTTTCCGCGTTTGCTGGCTGTGCTTCGCCGATGGGTCGCAGACGGGAAACATTCGATGCGTCGGTTTGCTGCGCCGACTGCTCTTCGCCCAGCGCCGCCAGTTCGGCCATTTCCGCATCATAACGGCCGCGCAGATCATCAATCCCGCTTTCAAGCCTCTCAAGCTCGTCGCGTATCGACTGGATACGGCCTTGCATGTCTTCATCCTGCGGTTCCCGCAGAAGCCAGTTCAGCTCATCGGACAGAAGGCGGTGTTCGCTTTCCATGGCGCGCAGCCGTTCGGGCAGGGTCTGCCGCGCCAGCGAAACGGCGGCGGCTGCCGTGTCGAGAAGGCTCACCGCCTTGTCCGGCAATTGCCGTGCCGGCATATAACGCGCGGATAGCTGCACAGCCGCCACGATCGCCTCATCACGAACGACAACGTTGTGATGGCTGACGAAGGTGTCGGCGACACCACGCAACATGCGTATTGCGGTCGCCTCATCCGGCTCACGCACGTGCACGGGCTGGAAACGACGCGTCAGCGCCGCGTCCTTTTCGAAATATTTCTTGTATTCGCTCCACGTCGTCGCCGCGACGGTCCGCACCTCGCCCCTTGCGAGAGCGGGTTTAAGAATATTTGCCGCATCGCCCTGACCGGCGGCACCACCTGCCCCAACCAGGCCGTGGGCCTCGTCGATGAACAGGATGACGGGTTCCGCCGAGCGTTTTACCGCATCGATCACACCATGAAGACGACGCTCGAACTCGCCCTTCACACCGGCGCCGGCCTGAAGCAGCGAAATGTCGAGGTTCAGAAGACGGACGTTACGCAGTTTTTCCGGAACGTTTCCGGAGATGATCTCCAACGCCAGCGCTTCCGCAACCGCCGTTTTGCCGACACCTGCCTCGCCCACCAGAATAGGATTGTTCTGTCGGCGGCGCGTAAGAATATCGACGAGTTGGCGCAGTTCATCATCGCGGCCGATCACCGGATCAACCTTGCCGTTGCGGGCATCGGCGGTCATATCCTGGGTGTAAAGGCGCAAAAAATCGTTCTGGCCGGCGGCCTGTCCGGAACTTGCAGGCGCGGAAGACACATTCGCACCGGTATCGCCTTCAACTGAACTGCGGAGGCGCTCCAGCGCCGCACGATCCATCGCCTTCAGCGACGGAAATGCAGAGCGGACGAAGGAACGGAGCGAGGTTTCCTCATCCATCGCCAGCAGCAGGTCGCAAAGTGTCACCCGGTCCCGCCCAGCCTCCAGCGAAGCGAGGACCCAGGCCTCCCGGCCCGCTGTCAGAACGTTCTGCGAGAGCGACAATGCGTCGCCGTCCCCGATAATCGCCTCGTCGAGACTGCGGCCGATTTCAGCCTGCAATACCGGAAGTGGAATTTTTAATTCTTCGAATGTTTCCGCATAGATACCGGCATCTACAACCGCCAGCAGCCAATGCGGGATATCCACGTACCTGTGCCCCCGACGCACCGCGACAGAAGCCGCAGCTTCAAGGGTGACGCGCAGGTCAGGCTCAAGCGCTTCGATGAGGCGATTGAGATCGATATGCGACATGCAATGAGCCTCCTGCCCCGGTCCATTCCACAACGTGACGTGGAATAACTATGATGATGAAACCGAGTTGTCCACCCCGAAGTTTATTTTTTGTCGGGTGAGATTAAGCAGTAGACGCCACAATTTAGACACATTTTGAATAAGTCTGTCTGAGGAATAGCCTTACGTAAGGGAAGTAACTACAAAAAATCCATTACTATTTTCTGGGGATAGACTGCTCTTGAACGCGCCGCATGTTAAAAGAGATATAGAATTTTTTGGAGATTGCGGAGAAAACATCCGCATCGATTCAAGAACGCGTGAAATATACTATAGAATTAAGGATGAAAGAAACCAGGCACGCACAGAAGAGCGCGCTGCATCCCCTCAAGATAACCTGAAGATTTCCAGTAGCTGGGACAGTGTCAGCAATCTTGGATTGCAGATTATATATTCCGAAAGCAAGGACATAGAAATATTGGCATGGCTCGCCGAAGCAAGCCTGCGGCTGCGGGGATTTCACGGACTACGTGAAATCTACGACCTTTGCAGTGATCTTTTTTACAACCACTGGGACTCATTGCGGTCGATCAGCGACGACAATGACGAAGAAAAATTCGCACCTTTCGCGGGATTAAATGGCATTGGCAGCGAAGGAACGCTTGTTCAGCCGCTCCGGCTCGCGCCGCTGATCCCCGGAGGGAAATTTGCCGAACACAGTCTCTGGGATTTCCAGCTGGCGCAGCGGCCGAACGAGAGCAAACGCCGCGAGGAACTGTATCGGCTGGCGTCCGAGGCGGGCGTTGCCGCCATGTCTTCACATCTGGCGGAGGTGAATGCCTGTCTCTTAGCATTTGATGCGATCATGGCCGTTCTTTCCGAGCGTTGCGGCCAGGCCGCTCCCCCGAGTTCGAACATACGAAACACGCTCATCGAAGCAGCCGCCGCCATTCGCACGCTTGGCGGGCGGGACCTGGAGCCGGCGCCGGTTGAAGCGGCCGCAGCCGCCGCGAGCACGGATGAAATTGGGCAACCTGTCATGCGCGCACCCGTGGCCTCCCCGGAAGGCATATCATCGCGCGACGAAGCTTTTGAAACTCTTCTTTCAGTTGCGCGTTACTTTCGCCGTACCGAGCCGCACTCACCGATCTCGCTCTCCATCGAAACGCTGGTTCGCAGGGGACGCATGGATTTTTCGGAACTGCTGGCCGAGCTTCTGCCCGAAACGCAGGCCCGCAACGCAGTTCTGACGGCCGCCGGCATCAAACCCGGCGGAGAAAACAACGGAAAATAACAAACTCGGGGCAGACACCGCCCCATAACAGTCATCCATGCCAAAGGGCATCAAGGAGGTTGAAATGGCAAGTGTACACGAAAAGCTGGAACGGGTTCGCAAGCCCCGCGTCCACATCAAATACGAAGTTGAAACCGAAGGCGCGATGGTGGTCAAGGAACTGCCCTTCGTCGTCGGCGTGCTGGGTGATTTCTCGGGCAATCCGACCCAGCCCCTGAAGCCGTTCGGGGAGCGCAAATTCGTTCAGATCGACCGTGACAATTTCGATGAAGTGATGCGTCGCATGACGCCGGGCCTCAACATTTCCGTGGCCAATACGCTGCAGAAAGACGGGACGGACATGCAGGTCAACCTGAAATTCGAGAGCATGGACGATTTCGAACCCGGCGCCGTCGTGCAGCAGGTTCCCGCGCTCAAGGCGCTTCTGGATGCACGCAACGAGCTGCGTGACCTGCTTTCCAAGGCCGACCGTTCGGAAGATCTGGAGCGGATGCTCGAAGATATCCTTCAGAACAAGACGGACCTCGCAACGCTGGTTTCCGAACTGAAGGAAAAGAACGGCGCAAGCAAATAATCGCCTGTGCGGAGGAAAACCTCCCCGAGCGGCCCTTGTAGCGAGGGCCTCAACTGTTCAAGCGGCATTTTAAAGCCGCATGTGGAAGGACTGGAACATGAGCGCTGAAAGCCTGCTGAAGAATGAAGCACAGGCAACGACCGCCGAAGATCAGGGACTGTTGTCCAAGGTGGTTGCCGCAACCCGCCAGACCGAACCGGACCGCGCACAAAATCTGCTGCGCACGCTGACCGATCAGGCCCTGAAAGGAACGGTCAAATACGACCGCAACCTCACCGTCACCCTCAACCACGCGATCGCCGAGCTGGATCGGACGATTTCCGAACAGCTCGCCGCGATCATGCAAGCGCCGGAATTCGCCAAGCTGGAAGGCACCTGGCGGGGGCTCAACTATCTCGTCAAGAATTCCGAAACGAGCGTCAACCTCAAGATCCGCGTCATGAACGCCGGCAAGCGGGAACTCGCAAGGGATCTCGAAAAGGCCGTCGAGTTCGATCAGTCAAGGCTTTTCAAGGCGATCTACGAAGACGAATTCGGCACCCCCGGCGGCGAACCGCTCGGCGCCATCATCGGCGATTACGAATTCGACAACTCTTTCGATGACGTGCAGCTGCTTCAGGGTGTCTCGTCGATTGCAGCGGCGGCCTTTGCACCGTTCATTTCCGCCGCCAGCCCGCGCATGTTCGGCTTCGAGGACTATCGCGATCTCGCCCGGCCGCGCGATCTGGAAAAGATCTTCGACACGGTGGAATATGCCAAGTGGCGCAGCTTCCGCGAAAGCGACGATTCCCGTTTCGTGACGCTCGCTCTGCCGCGTGTTCTGGCACGCATGCCCTATGGCCCGAAGACCAACCCCATTGATGATTTCGCCTATGACGAAACCAAGGGTGCGGTGAACGGCGATCTGCAGCATGATGAATATTGCTGGATGAACGCCGCCTACGTCATGGGCACGAAGCTGACAGAGGCTTTTGCAAAAAGCGGCTGGTGCACGGCAATCCGTGGCGCGGAAAATGGCGGCCGGGTGGAAAATCTGCCCATGCACGTCTTCTCCAGCGATGACGGCGATCTCGACCTGAAATGCCCGACGGAAGTGGGCATTACCGACCGCCGCGACGCCGAACTCGGCAAGCTCGGCTTCCTGCCGCTCTGCCACTACAAGAACACGGATTATGCGGTGTTTTTCGGTGCCCAGACCGCGCACAAGCCGAAGCTCTACGACAAGCCGGAGGCAACGGCCAACGCCGCCGTTTCGGCCCGCCTGCCCTACATCATGGCGACGTCGCGCTTTGCGCATTATCTCAAAGTGATGGGCCGCGACAAGATCGGCTCCTTCATGGAAGCGTCGGATTGCGAAGTCTGGCTCAATCGCTGGATCGCCAACTACGTCAATGCCAATGACGAGGCCGGCGAGGAAAGCCGCGCCAAATATCCGCTGCGTGACGCCAAGGTGACCGTGCAGGAAGTGCCCGGCAAGCCGGGCGCCTATAATGCCGTCGCATGGATGCGGCCCTGGTTGCAGATGGAAGAACTGACGACCTCGCTGCGCATGGTCGCCCGCATTCCGTCCAAGAACTGAGCTCGGACCGGGGTGGTCCGCCACCCCGGCCCCGTTCATCATCCGGAGCCCGCTCATGGCGCATCAGTCCTTTCCGGACGCCCGTCTTTTCGCCGACCAGCTCATCGCTCTCATCGACGATGCGCTGAGCGGCCAAGTGAACGCCATTCTCCACCATGCCGATTTTCAGGCGATGGAGGCGAGATGGCGCGGGCTTGCCATGGTCGTTCGCGAGGCAGGCCGAAGCAGCGACGTGAAGGTGAAACTGCTGAACGCCAGCTGGCGCGACCTTGCCCGCAACACGGAACGCGCCACCGACTTCGACCAGAGCCATCTTTTCGAAGTCGTCTATAACCGCGAATTCGGCATGCCGGGCGGCGAACCGGTCGGCCTTTTGATCGGTGACTACGCGTTTTCCCCCGATGATGTCGAAGGCGCCGATTCCATTACCACGCTGTCGCAGATCGGCATGGTGGCGGCAGCGGCCTTTTGCCCCTTCGTGGCCGCGGCCGCACCTTCCGCCGTCGGGCTGGAAGACTTTACCGAACTCAGCCGGGTTCACGATTTTTCCTCGCTGAAGCAGGATAAATCCCGGCTGCGATGGAATGCGCTTCGCGCCCGCGACGATTCTCGCTTCATCGGCCTTGTTGCGCCGCGCATCCTGCTGCGCTCCCCCTACAGGCCCTATGCGCGCGAACGGGATGACGGTTTTCCCTTCCGCGAGCAAGTGGTGGAAAGTGGAGAGACCCTGCTGTGGGGCAACGCCGCCTTCGCCTTTGCGACCGTGGTTGTGCGCAATTTCGTCGATTCTGGCTGGTTTGCGGATTTGCGCGGTGTGACGCAGGACGCCGTGGATGGCGGCATGCTCTCGTCCCGGCAATTGCCGCCGCTCGATCTCGGCATCGAGAGCAACGGCCTTTCCGCTCAGCCACCCGTCGAGGTGCAGCTGACGACGGGGCAGGAACAGCAATTTTCCGATCTCGGCATCGTGCCCGTCTCCACCACCTATCTGTCCGGCATGGCGATCCTTAACGCCAACCAGTCCCTGCATGCGCCCGGCCATTATTCCAGCGAAGCGGCGCGGCAAAACGCTCGCTTGGCTGCCATGCTGCAATATGTGCTGTGCGCCTCCCGGTTCTCGCATTACCTCAAGGTCATCATGCGCGATGATATCGGCCAGCTGAGCGATGCCTCGACGATCGAGCGCAAGCTGGAAAGCTGGCTTTCCTCCTACACACTCGGCAATGACGATGCGGAAGCGGCGCTGCGCACGCGCTACCCGCTGCGCTCTGCCGGGATCAACGTCTTCGAGGTTCCCGGCAAGCCCGGAACATTCTCCTGCACCGTGCGCCTTCAGCCGCATTTCCAGCTCGATGACGTCTCCACGAGCTTCCATCTCATTGCCGAAACCATGATGCAGCCCACCGCCGCATCCGGGCCTTCAGCCGAGCCGCAAAGGATATCCGCATGACGCTGCGCGACGACATTTCCCGCCTTCTCGATGATGACCGGCTGCAGGACGCGATCGGTCTTGCGCGCGAACACGTCAAGACGAAGCCTACCGACAAGGACGGCCGGCACTTCTATATCGACCTGCTTGTGCTTGCCGGCGACTATGAGAAGGCCGATGCGCAATGCAATCTGGCCGCAACATTCTCGCCGCAGGAAAGCGTCGGCTTTTCCCTCTTCCGCCACCAGCTGCGCGCCATGGCCGCACGCAATGCCTGGTTCGAAACCGGCGCGGTGCCGGATTTCCCCGGCGGTCCGTCGGAACTCGATCAGCTGGCGATCAGGGCGAATATCGCCGCACGCAGCGGTGATGCGGATGCCGCCAAAGCCGCACTGGCTGAACTCGATGAAAAACGCGGCAATGTGCCGATCAGCCATAATGGCAAGAGCGCCGGCGATATTCGCGACCTGGACGATCGGATTCCGCATGCGCTGGAAGTGCTGACCAATGGTGGCCGCTACCTCTGGATCGATTACGGTCGCATCGAGAGCCTCACCATCGACCCCATGAGCCGCCCGCGTGATCTTGCTTTCCGCGGCGGCGAACTGACGCTGCGCGACGGCGCGGTCGCATCCGTGCTGCTTCCGGCCATCTATCACGGTGCGAAGGACGATGTCGGCCTTCTCCTCGGCCGCGAAACGCGCTGGAGCGAAGGCGACCAACCGCTGGCGACGGGGCAAGGCCAGCGCTGCCTGCTGATCGGCGACGATGTTGTGCCATTCCACGAGATCGGTTCCCTTTCCGCCGCCTCCGACGATGAAAGGCAGATCGCCCGTGGTTGATCCGCTCGAGCAATATCGCGCGCGGCAGCGAACGCTGTCACGCTCCGTTCTGGACCGGCTGCTGGATGATGCACCGGATGCTGAAACGGATGCGCTCGTCAGCCTGACGGATCAGGCGCGCGAGATGCGCGAGGTGATCCGCCGCGATCTCGAGGCATTGCTCAATACCCGCCGCAACCCCGCCGGCCCGCCGACAGCGCTGAAAGAGCTTACCGATGCGCTGGTGAGCTATGGCGTGGACGGCATTCTTTCGGCCAATCTGGTGACGGATGCCTCCAAGGCGCGGCTCGCACGCAGCATCGAGCGACGGATTTCGCTGTTCGAAACCCGTCTGGCCGACGTGCATGTGACGATCCTGAAAAACCGCACAGATGGCGACCGGGCGCTTCGCATGCGCATACAGGCAAGCTTCCGCCTTCAGGAAGGCATGCCGCCGATCAGCTTTGAATCCCGCATCGATCCGTCCACGCAGCGTTTCCTGGTGGAGGCGACGAATGGCTGACGGCTTTCTCGAAAAATACAATGACGAGCTTTTCGCGCTCCGAAAACGCGCATCGCGTTTCGCAGCGGCGTTTCCGAAAATCGCCGGCAGGCTACGCATGACGGGCGATGTCGCCGACGATCCGCATGTCGAGCGGCTGATCCAGAGCTTCGCCTATTCCGCCGCCCGTGTACGCCAGAAGCTGGACGACGAGTTTCCGGAACTGACGGACAGCCTGCTGGAAACGCTCTATCCGCATTATCTTGCGCCGATCCCTTCGATGAGCGTCGTTCAGTTTGCACCCAGCCCCGCACTGGCGACCGTGCAGCCGCTTCCGCGCCACAGCGAAATTCTCGCCGAACCGGTGGGCGGCGAGAGCTGCCGTTTCCGCACGACGCAGGAGGTGGAGATCGTTCCGCTGCAAATCACCGCGGCGACGCTTTCCGGCCAGCCGATCGATGCGCCTTTTTCGGCGTCCTTCGCCGGTGCGGCGAGTTGCCTGCGGCTTTCCCTGCGTAGCACGGCGCCACGCGGCAGCACCTTCCCGGAAATGGGGCTGACAAAACTCCAGATCTTCCTGTCTGCCGCCTGGCAGCAGGCAACAGCGCTTTACGAGCTTTTGACCAACCACTGCGTGGGCATGGCGCTGGCACGTCACTCCGAAGACAAGGAGGCGGTTTTCCTGCCCGCCGCCAATCTCAGGCCATCGGGTTATACACGCGATCAGGCCATGCTGCCCTATCCGGCCAACAGTTTTGACGGATACCGGCTTCTCACCGAATTTTTCGCGCTGCCGCAGAAATTCCTCTTTCTCGATATTGACGGTCTGCACAGATGGAGCGGCGGCAATTGTGAACTCTATATCTATCTGGATGCGGCGGATACGCGGCTGGAGCGCATGGTCTCCGTCAAGGATTTCGTGCTGAACGCCTCACCCGTTATCAACCTGTTCAAGCAGAATTGCGAACCGCTGAGCCTGGATGGAACACGCACGGAATATCGCCTTCTGCCGGACGCAAGGCGGCAGCGGACCCGTGAAATCTACGCCGTCGAAAATGTCGAGCTGACCAGCCGCTCCGGGCAGACGGAAAAGACCTCGCCGTTTTTCGGGCGCACCCAGCGCAATAACGGCTCGAATGTGTTCTGGCAGATCCAGCGCCGCTTTGACGACGATGGCTCTTCCGATACCGATATCGCCTTCGTGGATCAAAAGCGCGGGCCGCTCGGACCGCTCGACATGGTGGCAAGCGTCGATACGCTCTGCATCAACCGCGAATTGCCGAGCCAGCTTCCCTTTGGCGGTGGACACCCCTTCCTCCAGCTTTCGGCCGGCAACGAAGCCGTGAAGTCCATCCATGCCCTGATGCCGCCAACGGCGGCCATCCGCGTCAACGAACGCTCGGCGCGCGAATGGCGGCTGATCTCGCATCTGCTGCTCAATCATCTCTCGCTTTCAGACAATGGCGGGGCTCCGCTGAAGGATATTCTGTCGCTTTATTCCTTCAGGGACAGCCCGGAAACCCGGCAGCTGGTTGAATCGATCAGCAATGTCGAGGCCCAGAATTCCCACGCACGGATCGGCTCGGCGATGGTGCCGGGAACGGACATCACCGTGGAATTCGATCCGGCGCTCATCGCACGCCCCGCCGCCTTCATTTTCGCCAGTGTGCTGAACCACTTCTTCGGCCTCTATACCTCGATCAACAGTTTCACCCGGCTGACGGCGACGATGCGCGGCCATTCCAAACCGATTGCCCGCTGGCCAGCCCGCGCGGCAGACCGGCCTTTGCTCTAGGAGATCGGGATGGAACAGCAAATACCGACACTGAAAGATCAGCAGGCCGCCCTTCTCAGCGCCGATCCCGGCCGTTTCGACCCCGCCACCGCTTTTCGCGTTGCCCAGCATGTCTCGGATGACGGGCTGACGATTGCGGCGCACGGCGGTGTGCAGCCCACCGCGCTGGCAATCAGCGGGTTCGGCCGCAAACACGGTATTTCCCAGCTGAAATCGGCCTTCGCCCCGATTGTCGGGCCACTTGGTTCGCTGCCGCCAGCCTATGGCGAATTGCTGCAACGGGAAGAGCGCAGTCGCTCCGGCGCACTGGCAAGCTTCTTCAATCTGTTCGCAGCCAGATTCAGCGAGCTGTTTGTAACCGCTTCGGAAAAATATCGCCTCGCCAGGGGATTACGCTGGTCCAATCAGGAAAAAAACAACGGTTTCCGCAAGACGCTGCTTGCGCTTACCGGGTTTCGCACGGCCGGCCTGACCGAGAAGGCCGGGGTGACCGAAGATACGCTTCTGCGCTTCAGCGGGCTTTTCGCCAGCCGCAATCGCAATGTCTCGGCACTAACCTCGACCCTTTGCGAATTTACCGGGCTTCCGGTGGTCGTCGAACAGTTCCGAAGGCGATGGGTGCCGCTCCCGCTTCACGAACAAAGCCAGCTCGGACAGGCATCAGGGCTGCAGCTGGGGCAGAATACCACGGCTGGTAGCGCCGTGGAGGATATGAGCGGCGGCTTCCGGGTCGTCATCGGTCCGGTTGCCTATGCGGATTATCTGGCGCTGACGCCCGGATCGAAACGGCTGGCCGAGATATTTTCGCTGACGCGGCTCTTCGTCGGAAACGCGCTCGATTTCGATGTGCAGGTGATTCTGAAAAAGGAGGATATTCCCTTCTGCCGGCTGGGCCAGCCCGATGCTCCCGCCCGTCTTGGCTGGAACAGCTGGGCCCGTGTGGCACCGGCAGAAAAAGACAGCACCGACGCCATCGTGACCGAGCGGGAAGGCTCGGTAATCTCCGTGTGAGGGCATGACATGAAACTGGCGCTCAGGCACACACAGAATATCGGGGCCACAAAACCCGGCCAATGGAGCTTCGAGCGCGGCCGCCGCGCGATCGGCCGGTCGCGGGATTGCGACTGGCAGATCGACGACAATGAACGGCGTGTTTCCAAGCTGCATTGCACGCTAAGCCGCGACGGCGAAGGTTTTACGATCATCGACCAGAGTGCGAACGGCACGCTTGTCGATGGCCGGCTGCTGCTCGAAGGAGAAAGCGCGCGCCTGCAGGATGGCTCGCAGATCAACATCGGCGGGCAGATTTTCCACGTGGCCATCAGCGGCGATGCCGACCTGGATTTTTCCGATCCCGATGCCTCCCTGCGGATGAGCGACGAGCCCCTGACCATTTCCGCAATCCTTGCCGATATCGCCCCGAACGGGCGTTCCGCCGGCGGGGTGCTGGGCGGCACGCTGCCGCAGGATGACTGGATGGAAACGAGCGGCAGTGCTGCCGGCCAGAAGCCCAAATCCATTTCGCGTAATGTCGAGATCGGCTGGAGCGCTCCGCCCAAGGCCGGTGGAATGGGTATGGTACTTCCGGAAGACTGGGATGAAGAGCCGGCCGCAAGCAGCAGGCACGAGCACACCGACGCGCTGAACACACCGGTCATGATCGCACGTCCGGCATCATCGTCGCAGGGCGAGGATTTCGACAGCGTCTTTCCGGATAAAAATGAAGAGCCGACCGCAGAAGAGACATGGCCGGCGGAAACATCCGGCGCACAGGCTGGGATCAGTGATCTTCTGTCCGCGCTCGAAAGGGAGAATGCCGAGTGCCTGGCCGTTCTCGACATCGAGGGCGATCATGCCGCTGCCGCACCACATGCGTCGCTGAGCGAGCGTCTGGAAACCCTCATTCATCAGCAGCGTCGGCTTACCGCCTCTCTTGAAACACTCATTCACACATGCACGCAGAAACTCGAGCCGCGGCTTCTCGAAGCTTCGGTCGATGCCGGAAACGATATTCGCTCGAAAATCGAGCGCAGGGACTGGCAGGCGCTGATCACCAGGACCGACTACTGGTCCGCCTACAAAAAGCAATTTGAAGAAAACGGTCGTCAATTGCCGGTCAGGCAGTTTCTGCAGCGGGCAGCGCGCGGTGACGCCGCGCCTGTTGCAGAGCCTGACGCGATGACGACCGATGCCAAGGGGGTAAACAACCACGATGAGACATGAAAACCGTGTTGCCTGGAGCGAAGGCATGTTTCTTCGCGTCCAGCATTTCCAGCAATCCGACCGCTGGACGGAGCGCCTCGTGCGCAATACGACGCGCAATCTTTCTCCCTATCCCTGGGGCATTGCCGAGATCGGCATGGATCGCAGCGCGCTGTCGATCGGGCAGTTTGCCCTGTCGAACCTTCGCGGTGTCCTTCCTGACGGCACCCCTTTCGAGGCGCCGGAGGATTCCGATCTGCCGCCGCCGCTTGATCTCGATGACAGCGTCAAGGATGCCATCATCTATCTCGCCCTGCCCGCCCGTCAGCCCGGAAAGGCGGACATGTCCGCGTCGGGCCGCAACGACATCAACAATGTGCGCTTCACCGCCTCAAGCTATGAGGTCTCCGACACCAATATCGAGACGGATTTCATTGCGCCCATTGATGTCGGTCGCCTCAGCCTGAAATTCCTCAAGACCGGCGACGATCTTTCCGGTTACGATCTCATTGGACTGGCGCGGGTGATCGAGGTTCGCTCCGACCGTGCTGTCATCCTCGATCCGGATTTCATTCCACCCAGCCTCACCTGCGCCGCAGCACCTCGTCTCAACGAGTTGCTGACGGAGCTTTTGGGAATCGTGCGCCACCGCGCCCAGGCGATCGCCGAGCGCATCGGTGACCCGACGATCCGCGGAACTGCGGAAGTAGGCGACTATTTCCTGCTGCAAATCCTCAACCGGGCGGATCCGCTGCTTTCGCATCGCGGCGCCAACGCCACGCGTTTTCACCCCATCCGGTTTTACGAGGACTGCATCCAGCTTGCCGGCGAACTCGCCACCTTCACGACGGACAAAAAACGGGCGACGAATTTCCCGCCCTATCGTCATGATGATCTGAAGGCCACCTTCGGCGCGGTTTTCGATGATCTGCGCACTTCACTCTCGGCGGTTCTGGAACAGGCGGCCGTTGCCATCGAACTGGTGGAACGCCGCCACGGCGTGCGTGTCGGCACCATCCACGACCGCACCCTGCTGCGCGATGCCGGCTTCGTGCTTGCGGTGCGTGCTGATATGGCCGCCGAGGACATTCGCCGCCGGTTGCCGGCACAGATCAAAGTCGGGCCGGTGGAGCGGATTTCGGAACTGGTCAATGTCGCGCTGCCGGGCATTCCCGTGCGCTCGCTGCCCGTTCTGCCGCGGCAATTGCCCTATCGTTCGGGCACCGTCTATTTCGAAATCGACACGACATCACCGCTTTGGAAACAGCTCGAGACATCAGGCGCCATCGCCCTGCATCTGGCGGGCGAATTTCCCGGACTTGAGCTGGAAATGTGGGCGTTACGCGAATGAGCAACGAAAAGCCCTCCTCCTGGCAGGATTTGCCGACGGTGGTTGAAATCACCGAGGAAAGCCGCCGCCGCAACCAGAACGCCCGCAACATGGCGACGATCCTCGAAGACATCATCGAGACCGACGAGCCGGCCGCGCGGCCGAAGGGCAATACGGCCGCCATGCCGGTCGACCAGCTGCTTTCCGGTTTCCGCTTCGGCGGCGAGGATGTGCCGACGCTGGTGCAATCGGCAGCGCCTCTTCTCAACCTCGCGCACCTCCTGCGCTTCAGCGACGCCCAGCCGGACCCGGAGCATCTGCGCCGCGCCTGCCTTGAGGCGATCACCCGTTATGAGCGCGATCTCTCTTCCGCCCGCATCAGCGCCGAGCGGGCACGGGCGGCGCATTATGTCGTCTGTGCGACCGTGGACGATGTCATTCTCAGCAAGCCGTGGGGCGTGCGGGCAGGCTGGGCGCGCTCCGGCCTTGTCTCCACCTTCCACAATGATGTCACCGGCGGCGACCGGGTTTTCGACATTCTCGACCATTTCCACCAGTCGCCCGGCGCCAACAAGGATCTGCTGCTGCTGATCTATCTGTGCCTGTCGCTCGCCTTCGAAGGGCGCACCCGCGTTTCACCGAAGGGGGCTCTGGAGCTTTCGCGCATCCGCGACAGTCTCTACAAGACGCTGATCGGCCAATATGGCGCCTTTGAGCGGGAACTTTCACCGCACTGGAAAGGCGTCGAGGCCCGGCATACGCCATTACGGACGATGGCGGCACTCTGGACGCTGCTGTCGCTGATGGCGCTCGCCTTCGCGCTTGGCTATCTTTTCTTCACACTGTCGCTCAACAACGCATCCGATGTCACTTTCGAAAGGCTGACCCACTTGCCGCCCACCGAAACACCTAGCGTGCTGATCGCGAGCCCTCCAGCGCCACCGGTGAAAACCGAAGTCCCGAAGATTGTCGAACCACCCAAGATCGTGGAACCGAAGCAGCCTTCCCGGCTTGAAAAGCTGATGGCCTTCCTGCAGCCGGAGGTCGAAAAGAAGCTGGTCACACTGGCTGACGTCAACGGGCGGCTGCGTGTGCGCATCAACAATTCAGGCCTTTTTGCCACCGGCAGCGCCGAGGTCAGCCCGCAGTTCCGCGATCTGATCCAGCGTATCGGCGGAGCACTCGCCGCCGAAAAATTCCGCGCCGTCGTCATCGGCTATACCGATAACGTGCCGATCAAGACCGTGGAATTCCCATCCAACTGGCACCTTTCCGAGGCGCGTGCGAAGGCGGTCGGAGACATTCTATCGCAATTTGCCGGACCCGAGGCGATCCTGACGGAAGGGCGCGCCGATAGCGATCCCATCGCCGACAACAAGACGCAGGAAGGCCGCGAGACGAACCGCAGAACCGAGATCATGGTCCTGACCAACCCCGATGAAAAACTGAGCGACGCCGGCATTCTCTCGCCGACCATAGAGAACAGTTCGGGACAGCAGCCGGGAGATGCAAACCCATGAATCCGCTGAGTTATTTTTATACGATCCGATCTTATGTCGAGAGCTATGCTGCCCTCGTCGGACGCCGCTTCCTGTCGCTTCTATGGGTGATCGCGCTTTGCGTCGTTATCTGGTTTTACGGCTATCTGATCGCGCTCGGCGATTTCAAGCCGCTGGGAACGACACAGGCCCGGATTATCGCCATCGGCATCATTGTGGCCATCTGGCTGGTCTATATCGTCGTCACGATTTACCGCGGCCGCAAGCAGGACAAGGAACTCGTCGACAGCATCGAGCGGGAGGCTCTCGCCAACCGTCAGGCTGAAATCGGCGAAATCCAGACACGCCTGAAAGAAGCCCTGGCGCTGTTGCGGCGTGTCACGAAAAAGCGGTTCGGTTATATATACGATCTGCCCTGGTACGTGATTTTCGGCGCACCGGGCTCCGGCAAGACGACCGCGCTCACCAATTCCGACCTGCAGTTCCCGCTTGGCGATGCGCTTGGCGAAAACGCGGTGAAAGGCATCGGCGGCACGCGCAACTGCAATTGGTGGTTCGCCGACGAGGCGATACTGATCGACACGGCAGGGCGCTACACCACGCAGGATGATCTCGATGGCTCATCGAAAGCGGGCTGGGAAGGTTTCCTCGGCCTTCTGAGGCGATATCGCCGTTCGCAGCCGATCAACGGCGCTTTGGTGACCTTGTCCATCCCCGATCTTCTCACCCGTGATCCCGAGGAGCAGCGGCAGGAGCTGCGCTCCATCCGTCAGCGGCTTTCCGAACTGGATGAATATCTGCACGCCCGCGTGCCGGTCTATATAGTGCTGACGAAGGCAGACCTCCTGCATGGCTTCGTGGAATTCTTCGACGGTTTCAACAAGACCGATCGCCAGCAGGTCTGGGGCACGACCTTCAAGCTGGATGAGAGCTATTCCGCAAAGGACCTGCCGCAACGGCTGACGGAAGAGTTCGAACTGCTGCAGCAACGGGTCGATGCGATGTTGATCGAACGCCTGCAGCAGGAACAGAATGCGGAGATACGCGGACGCATCTTCCGGTTCCCGGCGGAACTGGCGCGGCTTAAAGACCGGCTTCACGAGGCT
Source organism: Agrobacterium sp. SUL3 (assembly GCF_001263295.1). Taxonomy (NCBI): domain Bacteria; kingdom Pseudomonadati; phylum Pseudomonadota; class Alphaproteobacteria; order Hyphomicrobiales; family Rhizobiaceae; genus Agrobacterium; species Agrobacterium sp. SUL3. Next base: position 126,596 of record NZ_KQ414503.1, on the reverse strand, counting down.
CTGACCGAACTTTGCGCAAGTTCCCCGCTGATCGAAGCGCCGCTTCTGCGTGGTGTCTACCTCGCTTCGGGAACACAGCCGGAAACGGAACGTCCCGTCAGCGCGCCGCGGGCTCGCCGGAGCTATTTCCTTTCGCGGCTCTTCAAGGACGTCATCTTCCCGGAAGCCGCGCTGGTAATGCGCGACAAACGCCTTTCGAGGCGGCAGCTGCTTGTCCGGCGCATTGCCTATACGGCGTGCGCCGTCGCGGTTGCCGTCGTCTTCACGGGCTGGATTTTCACCTATTTCGCCAACACGCAGGCGCTGGCTGAAGCCGACCGCAAACTCGGAGCCTATGAGCAGCTGGTTCAGGGTATTCCCGTGCGCGATGTCGCCGACGCCGATTTCCTGCGTATTCTTCCGGCGCTCGACAATCTGCGCGATGTCAACTCCGGCTTTGCACGGGAGCGCGTGTGGAATGTCAGTTTCGGCCTCGATCAGGAAGACAAGATCGCCGGGCGGCAGCGCGATGCCTATCAGCGCGCGCTCAACGCCCTTCTGCTGCCACGCATGATCGTGCAATTGCAGAAACAGCTGAAGGACGAAAAGGATGTGACCCGCACGTTCAATTCGCTGAAGCTCTATGGAATGCTTGGCGGCATGGGCGCATTGGACCGGGATTTCCTGACCATGCAGACGCATCAGATGTTCGCGTCCCTTTATCCCGGCGACGGAAGAGGGGCAGCCCGGGAGGCACTTGACCAGCACGCAAAGGCACTGGCGGATGGCGTACTCGCCCCGATCGAGCTTGATGCCCGCCTCATCGCCACCGCCCGCGAAACCATCCGGGATCAGGCGATCGGTACACGTGCCTATGATATTCTCGCCGGCCTTCCGCAGGCGCAGGAGCTGATGGAATGGACGCCCGCCACGGCCTTCGGCCCGCTGGGAGAACGCGCCTTCGAACGCCGCAGCAAAGCGCCGATGGCGGAGGGCATAGAAGGCCTCTTCACGGCGCAAGGATATCGCAGCGTCGTCATTCCACAGGTCGCCAACGCAGCGCGTATTGCGCTTTCAGAGGGATGGGTGCGTGGTTCCGACGACGCGATCCGCGGCGCAACTGTCGAACAGGTGGCACAGGCCGCGCTGCAAATCTATTTCGACCGTTTCGAGAAGAGATGGGCCGATACGCTGGCCGATCTAAGGGTCAAGCCCTCCCAGACCCTGGGCGACGCGGTGGAAACAACCCGCGCACTTGCCAATGAACGCAACATTCTGGTGGAGGCGGCAAAATCCATCGCCGAAGCGACCGATCTGCGCCCGAGCGTGGGAGCAAATCCGGCCAGCCTCGCTTCCGCCACCGAAGGCGATGCAACGGCAGCCGTTCTTGCCGCCACCGTGAATGCGGCGGACCCCTATGCGCGATTGCGGGATATGCTGGCAGCCAAGGGAACGGCCCCGGCAACGGGCGCGGAAACCAATGGCGGCAAGGCTGCGGGTTCTCCAGCGGAGCAGCTGCTTTCGAATTTCAAGATGCTGAACGAGCAGCTCGCCCGCTCGGCAACGACCTCCGATGAGGTTGCCAAGGTGTTCGATGTGGACAGCCAGCTGACCAAGGCCAATCAGGACCTGCTGCAACAGGCACGCGAACTGCCGGCGCCGCTCGATGTCTGGGTGGCGGGTGTGGCCGCCGATGTCGGCTCGCTGGCGGTCAAATCCGCACGCAGCCGTATTGCGGACCTCTGGGCGGCCGATTCAGCATCTCTCTGCTCTTCGATCGTGACGGGGCGTTATCCTTTCGACCGGTCGTCTTCCCGCGATGTCGCCATTGCGGATTTTACCCGTCTCTTCGGCCCGACCGGGGTTTTCCAAAGCTTCTTCAAGCAGCGCATGGAGCCTTTCGTCGACAAGACGACAACCCCCTGGAGCTGGAAAGGCACTTTCGGCGCCGCCGGCATTCCAAGCAGCGCCATCGCCCAGTTCGAAAATGCCGACAAGATTTCGCGTGCCTTCTTCCCGAATGGCAGCGAGACGCCGGCGGTTGCGATCAATGTCAAACCCGTTTCGCTCACCAATGCCTCCAGCGCCGTCATGCTGGAAATCGAGGGTGAGCGCGTGGTTTATTATCACGGTCCAATACAGGCGAAGTCGATCACCTGGCCATCCCGTGAGAACACGGCCAGCCTGTCGCGCATCGCCTTCCAACCGGGCGGCTGGCAGCAGGCGAAAACCGAAAACGGCGACTGGTCGCCATTCCGCCTGTTCGACGGCGCCAATATCGAAAGCCAATCGGGTGATCTTTTGCGGGTACGGTTTGATAATAGCGGCCAGACGGCGGAATTCGATATTCAGTTCGGCTCGGTTCTCAACCCATTCAGACTGGAGGCGATGTCGAGCTTTGCCTGCCCTCAGCAGTTTTGACGGCAGGCGGCATATGGATTTGCAACGGAGGGGAGTAAGGATGGCAGCGATGACGACAACCTCAGCGGTCGTTTCCGTCTGATGGTCAATCAGGCATCGAGACCCGCGGAAACCGCAGCGGAAAGCGACCGCATCGGTTTCTTCGGCAAGGTACCCAGCCACGGCGATTTCATCTCCGACGGCCTTGAACGGGAATTGATCAGCACCTTTGACGACTGGATGCGATCCGGCCTGCATGCCTGTGCGGATATGTTCGCGGGCCGCTGGCCAGCCATATTCTCATCGTCGCCGCCCATACGCTTCATTGTCGAAAGGGGCATCTGGGGAAACTGCGCCTATGTGGGCGTGCTGCTGCCCAGCACGGACCGGGTGGGGCGGAAATATCCGCTGGCCATCATCGCCCAGCTTAACAATTTCCGGAAACACCCAAGAACGCTCTATCTGGACGATACCTGGTTCATGGCGGCCGAGGCCCTGGCCGAGACATCCACGACCGGCGATTTCGAGATTGCGCGCTTCAACACCGCGGTCAGGAAACTGCGGCTGCCCAAACCCCGGGAGGAGGATGACGAACCGGAGATGGTGCGGGGCCGACCGCCAACCAGTCTCTGGTGGCATATCGATCCCCACAGTCGCCGCCCGCGGGGGCTCAAATTCGATGGCAAGCCGAAGGCTGCCGATTTCATGCGCCTGTTCAGCGAAATGGCGGGCAAGAACGATGAGGAAGGGACGGGTGCCGCGCGCGCCCATGCGCCAACCCAAGACAGTGTGCCCGCGCAAGCGCCTCCACCCATTCGGCCTGCGCGCTCTGCCGAGCAGCCGTCGCCGGTCATCTACAGCTACGCGACGCACGCGGGAACGCGGTTTTCACTGAATGCGGATTCGCTGTTCGTTTCCAGAAACCCCGCCCTTTTCGCCATAGCCGACGGACAGGGCGATACGCACGCCGCCGTGGAGGCTGCCCGTCAGGTCACCAATATTCTGGCGGAGACGCCGGATGCCGACAATCCGGAGATAATGACGCAGAACATCCGGGGAAAGCTCGGCACCGTTAACAGCCTTCTTTTGTCACGGCAGGCCGCAGCAGCAGAAAACAGGCCGGCCGCCAGTGTGGTCATCGCCCATATCAGCGGCGACAGGCTGAGCATCGTCTGGTCCGGCGACGCACGCGCCTACCTTCTGAAAAACGGAACGATGCATCAGCTTTCCCGCGATCACGTCGTTGTCGGCATGAAAAAGCAGCTGTCCCAATGTGTCGGACTTTCCCAGCAGTTCCGTCCGGATATCATTCATGAAGACTGGGGGCCGCAGGACAGGCTGCTTCTGTGCAGCGCACCGCTGGTACAGATCCTGAAAGAGCGAACAATTGCCGAGGTCATCAGCGGCACGCTTCTCAAGGAATGCGCCGGCGCGTTGATACAGGAAGCGCTGATCGAAAACGCACGCGAAAACATCAGCGCCATCGTGATTGGAAACGAGCGTGAGCAACGATGAGCTGCAAGGCCGGGATTCTGCATATTTGCAGGTGAGCGCGCGCTTTTCTGAACTGTGGAGGAGTATTCGCCATGACGGCGCGCGGGAAAGGCCCACCGAAGAACAGAACGACCTGATCGATCAGCTGCGAAATGCGCTCGATCGAAAGGTCTCGCATTTTTCCGCAGTAAAACCCGTCTGGATTGCCGACAGCTTTGCCGTCGAGGGGATTGCCCATGAGAGCGAGACGACGCTGCTCTTGAAATTGCGACACCGCGACACCGGCTCCCTTCACGCCCTGAAAACCGTGCCGCCGGCATTGGCGGACGATGCCACGCTGGTGCAAAGGCTACGGGAGGAGGCGCAGATCGGGCTTGCCCTGCGCCATCCGTGCCTTGTGGAAACATCCGCGCTGTTGCGATTGCCCGATGGGCGGCCGGGACTTTTGCAGCCATGGCTCCCGTTATCGCTGGCGTCGCAGACCAACATCCGGCCAATCACCTTGCAGGATGCGGTTGTTGTGCTTCGCCGTGTTCTGGACGGCCTGAACGCCATGCATATGCAGGGATATGTTCATTGCGATGTGACGCCTGCCAATATTATGCTGCAGGAGGACGACGTCACAACCGGCAGGCTCGGCGATTTCGGCATTGCGCTGGAAATTGGCCAGAAGCACAGGCAACGGGGCATGGCATTTGCCGCCTCGGCCGGCTTTGCGTCACCGGAGCAGATGCAGGGTGCGGCAGCAAACCCAAATCAGGATATATTCTCAGTCGGACGACTTGCCTCACGGCTCATCGCAACAATGGGGGAGCAGGCAACGGAAAAGCTTTCGCATTTCGCCTCCGCCTGTTGCCATGACGATCCCGCTTCGCGGCCGCAATCGGTAATGGATGCGCTACAGCTTTTGTAGCGCAGCCTGTCAGTTGCCACTGCCGGGTTGAGGAGCGGCAGCCGTCGGCACACTCTTCTGGAACACGGTCAGCAGCTTTGCCGAATCCACCAGCGGTGCGTTGCTGGCGTAAAGCACGTCGCCCTTCTGCATCTGGAAGAGCTGCATGAGCGCGATGCTGGACGCATCCCGCATATTGACGTGGTAGATCACCGGCCGCATGCTCGTTGCCGTCGCAACCGGACCCTTGGCGCCGGAAGCAGTCGCTGCCGGAACCTGAGTGATCTCGTTGCGGAAGACATAGACATTGCGGGCGTCGGCGCGGTCATCCAGCAAACCGCCAGCGCGGCCGACAGCCTGCGCCAATGTCAGCTTCCCGGTTTCGAACTGGAATTCCCCGGCGCTCTTGAAAGCGCCAAGCGCCGTGTAGCTGGCGGCATCGCCATCGATCATGACCTGATCATCAGGCGAAAGACGGATATTCTGGCGATCTTCCCGCATGACGCGGTCAAGCGGTGCACTGGCTCTCTGCGAGCCGCGAACGACGGTGACCGTGGCTGCACCCGGGGCAACCGTCGGGCCACCGGCCTGATTGAGTGCATCGAGCACCCGCTCCTGACGGGCGGTGAGCACGATCTTTCCGGGGGTCTTGACCGCACCGCTGAGCATCACTGCACTCGTCGGCTTGTCGACGACGGTGACGACCGCCTGCGGGTTGACGGCCGAGCCCTTGAGCCCGGCGACGACCTGGGATTGCAGCCCCTCAGGCGTCGAATCCACCACTCTCTGCTTGCCGACGAACGGAATATTGACCGACCCGCTTTGATCCACAGTGAAGCGGCCAAGGTTGAGGGTCTTGCTTTGTGTCGGGGAGAAAAGCCCGTCCTCACCCGTATCCAGCACGGTGATGTCGATCACGTCGCCGCGCCGCAATCTCTGGGCGTTGTAACCGGTATTGCGAAGCGCGGTGAGCCCAGGGCCGGAAGCACTCTGCAGGCCTGACGCGGAGACGGTGGCCGCAGGTGCGTTCGCCAGTTCGATGACCGGGATTTTTTCGTTGGTTCGAGGGAAAGTCGCAGACCGGATATTGCCCGCAGTCGGCCCGTCAGATGGTTTTGCACATGCGCTCAGCAGAGCAACCAGCAGAACCGCCCCCAACTTTTTCATCCCGCATCCCCTCGATGATTCAACCTGACGCAGAGATAACATCACGATACGTCACCGCAACAACTTTGGCGGTTGTAATTCAGAGAATGCTTGTTTTCCAAAGAAAAGGTGTGACCATTCCGCAACCTTTTCACCGGCATTCACCCGAGACCCCAACAATGTACCGATGAGAAATAACCTGCCTCCGCCCGCCGCAAAATTGGATGGAACGGTTTTGCAATGCGGGAGTTTGTTTTCTGCAAACCAAGACAGGAGGAAGAACAATGGATCACACCAATCACGTACGTCTGGTTGAAACGGAACTCACACCTTCGGTGCTCGAAGGAGCGACCGTTTATGGTGCGGACGACCACAAGGTCGGCAAGGTTGACCATGTCCACGGCGTTGGAGCCGGCAGCACCGCAATCATCGATGTCGGCGGCTTTCTCGGCATCGGCGCAAAGCCCGTCGCCGTGCCGCTCAGCGATCTCGATTTCATGCGGGATGAGGACGGCGATGTCCACGCGGTTACCTCATGGACGAAGGACCAGCTGAAGGACATGCCCGAGCATCGTCATTGATCTAAAAAAACGCCCGGCGATTTGCCGGGCGTTTTCTCCGCTTACAGGCGGCACTTGCGTCTGCCAAACGTCAGACGGCGAGGAAACCGCCATCCACAGGCAACACGGCACCGGAAATCATCTTGCTGTCATCGGATAGCAGCAGCGCGATGCTCTGTGCCACCTCTTCAGCTTCGGCAAAACGGTTGAGCGGATGGCGAACCATCATCGGCTGGCTCTTGACGGGATCGTTCCAGGCTTCCGCCGCCAGTTCGGTGAGCGTAATGGTCGGCGCAACAGCGTTAACGCGGATACCGTGCGCGCCAAGCTCCTTGGCGAGAACACGGGTTGCGCCTTCAAGCCCGGCCTTCGACGCCGCATAGCATAGATGATCCTGAAAACCGCGGTGGCCGGCGATAGACGTGATGTTGACGATTGCGCCACCGCCACCCAGCGCAACGCGCGCGCGGGCAAATTCCTGGCAGGTGACGAGAGCGGCACGCAGGTTGATGCCCAGCACGGCCTCGTAACCGGCATCGCTCATGTCAAGCACGCTTTCCAGCACGTTGATGCCGGCGCTGTTGATCAGGAAATCGCAAGGACCAGCCTCCGCCATGGCGGCGCGGGTGGCGGCGACATCGGCAAGATCGACACGGATCGAACGGCCGCCGATTTCGCTTTTCAGGCTGTCGAGATCGGACTGCGTGCGGCTGATCGCCACGACTTCCGCACCGCGTGCGGCCATCAACTGCGCACAGGCGCGGCCGATGCCTTTACCTGCGCCGGTGATGATGACGGATTTTCCGGAAAACTGCATGGAATCCTCGTTATTTTGCGGCCAATACGGCCGGATGATCTAAACTAGTGACGCGGCTCAGGAATGGCTGGCGGATCGAATGGCGCGCGCCGCATTCTGCAACGCCAGAAAGGCGTCGTAACGCGACTGGTGGACCTTCTGAAAAGCAGGATCAGGCGTTGCACAGCTGGCGATACGCGACATGGCGGGCATCGCTGCCATCAGGTCCGGATAGCTTCCGGCAGCAACCGCACCGAGCATCGCAGATCCAAGAAGCACCGGCTCTTCGCATTCGGTGAGTTCGACCGGAAGCCCCGTCGCGTCCGCCAGCAATTGCCTGGCAAGCGGATGAGCGCCTGCCCCGCCGCTGACACTGATGGTTTCGACAGGCGCGCCGTTGCGAGCCTGGGTCTCGATGATCTGGCGAAGCCCGTAACCGAGGCCGAGAAGCCCCGCGACGTAGAGCGCGACGAGCGAATCGACGCCGGTCTCCATGCCATAACCGGCAATGACCGCGCGGGCATGGGGATCGGCAAAGGGGGCACGGTTACCGAGAAACTCCGGCACCACATGAAAATCCTCGGCGATCTCAGCTGCGGCGGAAGCGGATGCGGCAATTCCGAGCGCGCGGTCGGCAAGCCAAACCGGCAAGGCTTTGCCTTCCTTCTCCGCAAGCGCCTTCGCCTCGGCAAAGGCGGGGTGCAACTGCACCAGATAATCGATGGCCGCACCGGCGGCAGACTGGCCGCCTTCGTTGAGCCACGCGCCGGGAACCATAGCGGAATAATAGGGACCCCAGACACCCGGCACGAAAGCGGGTTCGGCGGTGGTGGTCATGGTGCAGGATGAGGTGCCGAAGACATAACCGAGGCATCGCGAGGCATCACCGCCTGCAGCCACCGTGCCGACGCCGCCGGCATGGGCATCGATAAGACCTGCGGCGACGGCGGTGCCTGCCACCAGCCCCATGGCTTTCGCCGCATCTTCGGTCAGGCCAGCGCCCAGTGCCGTACCGGGATGCACGACGTTTTCACCGATGCGGCGGAAGCCCTGCTCCGCCAGATCACCAAGCCCGATGCGGTTGAAATATTCCGCATCCCAGCGGTTTTCATGGGCAAGATAAGTCCACTTGCAGGTTACCGTGCAGGCGGAACGATCGAGCGCACCGGAAGCCTTCCATGTCAGAAAATCCGTCAGGTCGAAGAAATGCTCGGCACGCGCATAAATATCCGGCCTGTTTTCGCTGAGCCACAGCAGCTTGGGCGTCTGCATTTCCGGGGAAATGCGGCCGCCGACATATTTCAGGACGGCATGTTCACCGGCATTGATGCGTTCAGCCTGTTCAACGGCGCGGTGATCCATCCAGACGATGATATCGCGTTCGGGATGATCGGCAGCGCCGACCGGCAGGGTCTCATCATCAGGCCCGCGAACGACGAGCGAGCAGGTCGCGTCGAAACCGATGCCGGCAACCTCGGCCGGATCGATACCGGCGCGCGAAACGCTTTCACGGACACTATCGCAAACCGCCAGCCACACCTCGCCGCTCGATTGCTCGGCAATGCCACCATCCTCGCGGTGCATGCCGATCGGGCGCTTGGCAGTAGCGAGAAGCTTGCCCGCGACATCGAAGACACCGGCCCGCGCCGAGCCTGTCCCGACATCGACGCCAACAAGGTAGGAAGCCATTTGCGATACTCCTCGGAGCGGATCATCCGGTGCTTGAACGATATGGAGCGGCTGGACCGGTCCGATTTTTCCAGCCGCCCCTGAAGTTTTTAGACGCGGTCGAAGTTGGTCGGGAGAACCAGCATGTCGCGGATGGTGACGGTGCGCTTGCGCGTCAGCATGTAGATAACGGCATCCGCCACTTCGCTCGCATCAATAAGGCTACCCGATTCCTTGGCCTTGCGGAGGTTTTCCTCCGGCCAGTCCGCCAGAAGTGCGGAGACGACCGGGCCGGGAGAGACCTGCGCGACGCGCACGCCGTGCGGGATCATCTGGCGGCGCATGCCCTGCACGAAGCTGGTGATCGCCCATTTCGAGCCCGAATAGACCGGTTCCCAATAGGTCGGAAAATGGCCGGCGATCGAGCAGGTGACAACGATATCGCCGGTCTTGCGCGCAGACATATGCGGCACGACGGCCTGCACATTCTTCATCACGGCGTTGACGTTGAGGTTCAGCATCTTGTCGATGGCTTCCGGCGTTGTTTCGGTCAGCTCACCGCCGATATAAGTGCCGGCATTGCAGTAGAGAATGTCGATATGATCGACCTTCCCAAGGATTTCGGGGATCATGGCGTTGCAGCTGTCGGCATCCAGAAGGTTGGTGACCTGCGGAATGGCGCGCTCGCCGAGCTTGGCGGCCAGATCTTTCAAGGCTTTCTCGTTCCAGTCGACCATGACCACGGTTGCGCCCTGTTCCAAGAGCGCTTCTGTTGTGGCAAGCCCGATGCCGGATGCGGCGCCGGTGATGACCGCGATCTTGCCTTGCAGCGATTCAGACATTTAATTCTCCTGCGTTTATGAAGATATTTCCGGGCCGGCTCAGCGCCAATCGCGCCCGATATAGATAGCCAGCAGGATGATGCCGCCCTTGATGACATCCTGCAGATAGGGGTTGATGCCCATCAGATTGAGGCCGTTATTGAGAATACCGAGCAGCACCGCACCGATGAGCGTGCCGAGGATGAGACCCCTGCCGCCGGCAATCGCCGTACCGCCGAGAACGACCGCTGCAATGGCATCCAGTTCAAAACCGACGCCGGCATTCGGCTGACCGCTCATCAGGCGGCCCGTGAGGATAAGGGCCGCAAGTGCTGCCGTGACGCCCGAGATGCCATAGACGGCAAGCTTGACGCGCCGGGTCTTTACGCCCGAAAGGCGGGCCGCCAACTCGTTGCCGCCAAGTGCGTAGACGTGACGGCCGAAGGCCGTGCGCTGCAACAGCACCCATGCTACCGCGTAAATCACCACCATGATGATGACCGGCACCGGAACGACGCCGACACGGCCGACGCCGAACCAGGAGATCCAGCTCGGAATGCCGCTGACCGGATAACCACCGGAATAGATGAGGCCGAGGCCACGCGCCATGCCCATGGTGGCAAGCGTGACGATGATGGCGGGCATCTTGCCCCAGGCGACAAGCGCACCGTTGAAGATGCCGATGCCTAACCCGATGAACAGGCCAGCCGGCAAGGCAACTGCGGGAGACAGGCCGGTGTTCACCATGAGGCCGGCGGACAGCGTGCCGACAAGCGCCATGACCGCACCGACAGACAGGTCGATGCCACCGGTGAGGATGACGAAGGTCATGCCGACGGCGAGAATGCCGACGACGGAAACCTGCCGCAGCACGTTCATGATGTTGTTGACACTGAAGAAATTGTCGCTCGCAAGCCCCATCAGGATCGATACGACAATCAGGCCCGCCAGAGGCAGGGCGAGCGGCGAGCGCAGCATGGCACTGAGACTGAAGCCGCCCGTTTTCGCGGCAATGCCGGTGTTTGCATCAAGCGACATGTTCAACTCTCCCGGTGGTGGCGTTTGTCATTATTGTTTCTGAATTGATGTCGTCACCTTCCACGGTGGCGACGATGCCGCCGGAGCGGAAGACGCAGACCCTGTCGGACATGCCGATCACTTCCGGCAGCTCCGAGGAGATCATGATGATGGAATGTCCCCTGGCGGCAAATTCGCGCATCAGCGAATAGATTTCCGCCTTGGCGCCCACATCGATGCCGCGCGTCGGCTCATCGAAGATCAGCACACGCATGTCATGGTTCAGCCAGCGGGCAATCACGATCTTCTGCTGGTTGCCGCCGGACAGCGTGTCGACGCGGGCGTAGGGCCCTTGCGCCTTCACCTGCACTTGCGCCATGGCCTTTGTCGTGTGCTCCAGTTCCTTTTTGAGGTCGAGGAACCAGTGGGCCTTGCGGTATTTGCGATAGTTGTTGAGCGAAATATTCTGCAGGATGGAGAAGCTGGTGATCAGCCCCTCCTCCTTGCGGCTCTCCGGCAACAGGCCGATACCGCGCATCAGCGCTTCATCAGGGCCGGAAAAACGCGTGTCCACGCCGTCGACCTTGACCTTGCGGCGCGAAGCGGAGTGCGCGCCGAGCATCGCCAGCACCGTTTCCGTGCGACCGGAGCCGACAAGGCCGGCAAAGCCGAGAATTTCACCCTTGCGCAGCGCAAAGCGCGAGACGGGGCCGCCCTTCTTCAATTGCAGCTCTTCCACTTCGATCACGCTTGCGGCGGAAGGATCGAGCTGCGGCTTCGGCGGGAAGCTGGATTCGATGCGCCGGCCGACCATCATCTCGACCAGACGGTCGTTATCGACCTCCGAAGTCAGGCAGGAGCCGATCAGTTCGCCATCGCGCAGAACGGTGATGCGGTCGCAAATCTCGAATATTTCCTCGAGGTGATGCGAAATGAAGATGATCGCCACACCCTGACGCCGCAGCTCGCGCATGACCTTGAAGAGGTGTTCGGTCTCGGACGGGGTGAGTGTCGCGGTCGGCTCGTCGAGAACGAGGATGCGAGCATCCAGCGACAGTGCCTTGGCAATTTCGACAAATTGTTGCTGGGCAACCGAAAGGTGATGGACGGGCACATCGAGCGGAACATCCACTGCCAGACGGCTCATGATCTCGGCCGCACGCTTGCGCATGGCGCCCTTGTTCAAAAGGCGAAGCGGCCCGCGGATTTCGCGGGCGAGGAACATGTTTTCCACGGCATTGAGATAGGGGATCAGGCTGAATTCCTGAAACACGATGCCGACGCCGGCGGCAATCGCCTCATCATAATTGGCGAAGCGGCGATCCTTGCCGTCAATGCGGATCGTTCCCTCCGATGGCTGCAAAATGCCGCACAGGATCTTCATCAAAGTCGACTTGCCGGCGCCGTTTTCGCCCAGAAGCGCATGCACCTCGCCGGCGCGCGCCTCAAGGTCGACGCCACGCAGGACTTCGATCTTGCCAAAGCTTTTTCTTATTCCATTCAGTTCCAGCATTTCACCCTCCTCAATGGTCGGGATTTAACCCCGCCCCCATACTAGATGGGGACGGGGCTTGGGAGGAGTTCTTACCAGCTGAACTCGCCGGCGTTTTTGCTGTCGACGACCATGACGTCGATCGGGACTTCCTTCGGCACGACGCGTGCGCCCCACTTCTGGGCAAGCGCCATGGCAAGGCCGACACGCACCTGGTCACGCGGGAACTGCGCCGTGGTTTCGATGAAAGGACCACCGTCAGCAATTGCCTTCACCGCTTCCGGAGCGCCGTCCACCGAGGTCAGCTTGATGTCCTTGCCGGAACCCTGAATAGCAGCCAGAGCGCCCATCGCACCGCCGTCATTCACCGAGAAGATACCGGCGAGGTTCGGACGCGACTGGATCATGTTTTCAACGACGCCGAGAGCAACGGAGCGGTCCTGGCGGCCGTTCTGCGTATCGACGAGCTTGATGTCGGCGAATTCGGCAAGTGCTGCCTTGCAACCTTCGACGCGCTGCAGGATCGGCACGACCGGAATGCCGTCGAGGATCGCGACTTCACCCTTGCCGCCGAGGGCTTCACCGAGATATTTGCACGACTTGTAGCCCGCGTCACGGTTTTTAGAGCCGACGAAGGTGTCGACCGGGCCATTGGCGTTGGCGTCAACCGCAACGACGGTCACGCCGGCAGCCTTGGCAGCGTGCACGGCAGCTTCGATGCCGGCGCTATCCGTCGGGTTCAGAAGCAGGATATCGATCTTCTGCTGAAGCATGTCTTCAACGTCGGAAATCTGCTTTGCCACATCGTGGCCGGCATCGGTCACGACAACGTCTGCGCCGATGCTTGCTGCGGCTTCCTTCAGCGCTTCCTGCATCGACACGAAATAGGGGTTGTTAAGCTCCTGGAAGGTCATGCCGATCTTCAGCTTTTCCTGCGCCAGCGCCGGAGCGGCCATCATTGCAATTGCGGCTGTCGCCATCAGAAACTTGGATTTCATTTTCATCTTACTATTCCTCCCGTTTGGAAAGTTGGGGCAACAAGTACCCGTTTCCGGACAGCCCTCTGCCCGAATTCTAAAAAATCGGCGATGTGTCGCTGGTTTAATCCGCCATGACCGCTGCCTTCTGGGCTGCGAATATGGTTCGGAACCTCGACGGCGACATTCCCTTCAATTTCAGGAAATGCCGGTTGAAATTCGAAAGGTTGGAAAAGCCCACATCGTAGCAGACCTCCGCCACCTTCACCTCCTGATCCGCCAGCAGCATCTGGCAGGCAAGATCAATGCGTAACTGATTGCGATACCGCACCAGCGTCGTTCCCGTATGGCGCTTGAAGGCACGGGAAAAGGCGCTCGGGCTCTGGCCCACCATGTCGGCCAGATCGATCTCCTCAACCTGTTCGGTCAAATGCTGGCGCAGATGCGACAGAGCGCGGTTAATGCCGCTATCACCGATGCCGGTCAGATCAAGCTCGTAGCTCAGGCTCGCCAGCACTTCTGAAGACGGCGCGTTGACCAGCAGATCGAGAATTTCCCAGAAAAGCGCAAGCCGTGTCAGCCCCTGCGCTTCGATCAGCCGAAGGACCAGCGGGCGAACCCGGTCGCTCGTCTCGTCGTCAAACAGAATGCCGCGGCGGCTGCGATCCAGCAGGGCGCGCACCACATCCATTTCGGACATGGAGGTGCAGGCATCTTCGATAAAGGTCTCCGGAAACTGGATCACGAGAGAGCGTGTCGGCACGATCTCGTCCGGCTCGATCTCGCTGATCCAGTTCTGGGGGAGATTGGGACCGGTCATGATGAGCTGACCGGGGCTGAAGCGACCGACGAAATCACCGATATAGAACGTGCCCGACGTGGCAACGACCAGATGAATTTCATATTCGGGATGATAATGCCAGCGCACGGTACGGAACGGATAGCCATGCCGCCAGGCAGCGAAGGATTCGCCCTTGCGGATGTGTACCAGTTCCAGATCGGGCTGCATTAATATTCCTCCCATCGGTCACGTCCGCCGTATTTGCGGAGCAAGGCCATTCCTCTTTATGGCTCGTCCCAGGCGTTAACGGGGAGCATATGGCCTGCCGCGCATTTACTTCCACATCAAGCCGGGGAAATTACCGATACTTTTTTGACTGTTTTTTGTCGGAAATTGAATAGTTGCGTACAGACGCTGCCAATTAAGCTGGCAGTTGCACCGATTTTTTCGCGCAATTTTGCGTGATACGCCGATATAATATGCATGACGGGGAGAGTTTTGATGAATTTTTGGAGCGCGAACTACCGATCACCGGCAGCTCGCGCTTATACTTTTCCGCAGGGTGCCTGCCGCTCAGTCATCAGCAGGCAATTGGCCTGATCTTTTATTGCGGCATCAGAATTTGCAGCTTCACATCCGTATCCCGTGCTTCCACCGCTCGATCAAAACCGGCGATGCTGTCTTCGAAAGGGATGGTTGCGGAAATCAGCGGCTTCAGATCGACCTTGCCGGATGCAATGAGTGCAACTGCCCGGTCATAAACGTTGGCGTAACGGAAAACCGTCTCCACCCGAAGCTCCTTGGCCTGCAGGCCAACGATATCAACCGGCACCGGATCAACCGGCATGCCAACAAGCACGATCGCACCGCCGGGCCGCGCAAGTTTCGCCATGCCAAGCACGGCCGGTGCAGCACCCGAGCATTCGAACACGATGTCGCAGCCCCAGCCATCTGTAGCAGCGGCCACGGCTTCGGCAAGATTATGCTCGCGGATATTGACGGTCTCGATACCGTCATAAGCGGCGATGATATCAAGCTTCGGCTGGGCGAGATCGGCAACGATAACCTTGGCGCAACCACCGGCAAGTGCTGCCAGCGCCACCATCATGCCGATCGGACCGGCACCGGTGACGACGGCGACATCGCCGGGCTGGATACGCGCTCTGAGTGCCGCCTGCATGCCGATGGCGAAGGGTTCGACCATGGCACCTTCGGCAAAGGACACATTATCCGGCAGCTTGTAGGTGAAAGCGGCGGGGTGGATGACCTCAGGCGTCAGGCAGCCATGGATCGGCGGGGTCGCCCAGAAGCGAACGGCGGGATCGACGTTATAGATGCCGAGCTTGGATGCGCGCGACGTCGGGTCGGGGATACCCGGCTCCATGCAGACACGGTCACCGGCCTTCAGATGCGTCACTTCGGCACCGGTTTCGATGACCGTTCCCGACGCCTCATGGCCGAGTACCATGGGAGCATTGACGATGAAATGGCCGATTTTGCCATGGGTGTAATAATGGACATCCGAGCCGCAGATGCCGACCGTATGGGTGCGGATGCGCACATCCTTTGGTCCGAGTTCACCCGAAATGTCAAAATCCCTGAGCGAGAGCTTGCCTTTTTCTTCCAGCACCAGTGCCTTCATCTCATCCTCCATGGTTTGCGATACGCCTGGCAGCGAATTCAATCAGCGTGATGGCGTGCAACTTCGGCAAAAGTAAACAGAAATCCGCCGGATCGGCCGGTTTTTCTTCGCGGCGGAAAAACTGTATCGAGGCGCCGGCGATTTCTCATCACCGGCCGGGTATCATGGCTTTTCCAGAGAGGGAAATGGGACGTGATTCGTCTGCCCATGACGGGAGCTGCCTTCCCTGCAAGCCCGACGAACCGCGTCTTCCTAAAGCTTCTCACCCGGCAATTGGCTTGCCTGTTTCACCCACTCAGCGAACTGCGCTTCATCGAAGACGCCTTCGTGAATATCAAGGTAACGAACCTTCGGCTGCTTCGATGCACCGGGCGGTGGCGGCTCAAGGGACGCACCGTTGAAGAAGCTGACTTTGATATATTTGGCAAAGCAGTGAAGGCCGAGGAACCAGACGCCATCCTCCATGCCGTAGAGGGGCGAGTTCCACTTCACGGCCTTGCGCACGCCGGGCACCAGTTTTTCAATCAGCGTGTCAATACGCGCTCCGACCGGGCTTTTCCAACCCGGCATCGCGGCAATATAGGCCTGCACCGGCGCATCACCATAACCCTTGGCAATCTGTGGATTGCCGCCTGAAAGAAGCTTCGGTGCGGCAGCCGAAGCTCCAACCTCCGCGTTTTCGGCAGCTTTTTCCGGTTTCCTTTCAGCCATCTCGTCCCTCTCAATGTCATGCAGTTTCCTGCCGATTTCGCAGGTATCGGCGAAAGCCTGCCACAAAAAGCGACCACAGTAAAAAAACTATATTTTATCTACGTCCTCCGCTTCCCTGGTCGGAGGGCATGTTCGAAGCCAAGTTTCACGCGACAAAAGCCGATCCGTCGGCATGGCGATCGAAACAATGGGATACGACTGTGCCCAATCACCCCGACTGGCACAGCCTCCAATAAATCTAAAAACGTGGCCTTTGTGCGCGCTCACGCGCGGAGCGCGGCTGCGGGAGACTGGCGATAGGCAAGCAATGCCGGTATCGCGGCCAGAACAGCGGCAAAGCCCAGCAGGAAGAGCGCAAGACGCAAATCTTCGCGGGTAAAGCCAACCGGCAGGATCACGCCACTTTTTGCGGTAAACAGCTGCGCGCCGATATGGACAGCGCCCAGGCCGAGCAGAAAACCGATACCGACACCAAGCGCCACCAGAAAGAAAAGCTCCAGCCAGACGATGGCGAAGACCGAGCCGCGAGGCGCGCCGAATGCCCGCAATGCGCCTATCTGCCTGCGCCGCTGACCGACATGGATCACCGTCACCAGCATTAACGCTGCCGCCACCAGCCCTTGCGAACCCGCGGCGACCGCACCCAGAACCATCTTGGCATCACCAAGCGTGGCATAAAGACCGGTCAGCACCTCGCCCGGGAAAACACCAAGCGTATTGCCGCTGCGATATTCCTGTCTCAGCCGATAAGCATCGGCAATCGTCTTCGGTTTGACGAGAATGGCCGGCAGACCGGGCATGTTCTCACCAAAGGTCTCTACGATCGGCGCATCGGGATCGATACTGCCATGATGATCGGACTCGGCATGCCCCGAAGAGGCGCCCGGCACGAGAGCCGCTTTGGGCTCCTGCGGCATCCCGATCTGAATAATGGCATCGGCTTGGCCGACCTCACCTTCGGCATGCGTATCGCCATCCTCATGATGTGCCTCGCCTTCATGGGCGTGATCATGGCCATCCTCCTGATGCCCGTCATCATGCGCAGCCGCGTTACCTTCCCCATTGCCTTCACCGTGATCATGACCATGTTCCTGGCCAAGACCATGGACGTGCCACACAGCCTGAATCGGCACGAGAATGGCGCGATCCCAGGGTGTGCCAGTCGGCTGCAACTTCCCGACGGCCTTGTAGGCGATCTCGGTATGGGTGCGGCCGCCGGTTTCGGCGGTGCCATGCATCGGCTTGATCTCGGCACCAACGGAGAGGTTGACGGCAGCGCCCAGAAGCGCTTCGCCTTCCAAAGCAAACATCCTGCCCTCGGCAAAGCCGGGCGTGGTGTTACTGACAAGGCTCGTCGTCGTGCCGACAATGGGGTAGCCGGCAAAAGAATCCCCAAATCCGACAGGAGCCGCCCATGCGACACGCGGATCGGCGGCAAGCCGGGTGAGGACGGCGCCATCCACGAGCGGCAGGGGCGCCGCCTGCAGGAAGACGGATGAAAGGATCAACTGCGTTTCGCTGCCGGCGGCACCGACAACAAGGTCGAATTTATCGGCGGCGCGGGCGCTGCCGAGACGCAAAGACCGTTCCTGCAAGGTGACCGCCACACCAAGCGCGGTGGCCAGCGCCACCAGCAGAACCACGACGGCCCCGCCCAGCCACAGGCGACGCAGGTCGGCAAGGATGAAGCCGATCATGCTGCGATCTCCTTCCACTCAGTATCGGCAACGACACGGCCGCCACTGAGGGTCAGACGCCGGTCAAGGCGACCGATCAGATGCTGATCGTGGCTCGCGACAATCAGCGTACTGCCGGTGCCGGCGGCAACGGCAAGCAGCAAATCGCCGACAGCCTCGCCGCTTTCGAGATCCAGGCTGGCGGTCGGTTCGTCAGCAATGATGACGCCGGGGCTGCGCAGCAGCGCCCGGGCGATGGCAACACGCTGCATTTCACCCCGCGACATGGTCTCGATATGCTGCCCGGGGCGCTTGAGGCCGACGGTCGCAAACAGGGATTCCGCACGTTTTATAAGCTCTGCATTTGCCACACGCGACAGGCGGGCGGGCAACAGGATGTTATCCAGCGCAGACAGGCCGGGAAAAAGATGAAATTCCTGCATGACAAGGCCGATATTGGCAGCCCGCCAATGGTCGCGACGGCCCTCGGACAGCTCCGCAATGTTCCCGTTCCCCCAAACGACGCGGCCGGTCTTAACGCGCTCAAGGCCGGCGATGATGTTGATGAGGGTGCTCTTGCCCGAGCCGGAACCACCCGTCAGCGCCACGCGGCTTCCGGCAGCGATTTCCAGATGGTCGATAACAAGAACCGGAGCCGCCAGTCCGGGAAAGGACACGGCAAGATTTTCTATCTTCAGAGGCAGCATGGTCTCAAACCGTCGCGTATTCTGCCTGGCGAATGCGCAGCAGGCTGACGAAGCCGGTGTCCGGATCAGTCCAGGAACCCGTTTCCAGTGTGCCGCGCACTTCGATCGTCTGGCTGGGCTGGGTAAAGGTCTGCTTTTCGCCGAGATAGACGACGACAATATTGTCCGGCCAGTCTGAATCGGTGGAGCAAAACGGGCAGATCGACATGGGTATTTCGGTGAGCACGAAGAACTGTGCTTCAGCCTTCAGCGGTGGCGCCATGAAGCCGCGCATGGCGACCTCCTTGCCGTTCAACTGCTTGACCTTCTCGGAAAATTCCAGCCCGAGAACGCTGACCTTGCCATAAAGCTCGTCGAAGGTGATGTCGCTTTTCGCCTGTGCACGCGTGCCGGCGGCCAGCAGCGGCAGACCAGCAATGAGACCAAGGGTCTGGCGGCGATTGAACCGCGCCGGATCAGGCTTGCTCATGACCATTTTCCTTCTTCAAAGGTCTTTCATCGTCAGCCGTCATGGCCGGCAACGCAGGACCGTAGTGACGGCAAGGGCACGCCATGGTGGCGCGCCCTTGCCCCGTTTCAAATCTTAGTTGGTCTGCTTGGCGCCAAGAGCGAAAGCTTCGGCGAGACCCTTGTAGACATCGCTCTGCTCCATGTAACCGCGGAAGCCTTCGGCGCCGGGTCCTTCGGCCTGCAGCACGACGTCATCAACCGCGTGTACGCCGCTGTCGGAGCTCTTCGGAATGATGCCGGTGACCAGCACGGCACCGGGAACATCCTTGTATTGCTCGTTGGCGATGTATTCCTTCTTTTCGTTCTGGATGGCCGGCGCAAACGGGCCATCGAGCTTCGGGCGGAAGGTTTCGTAGTGATCCGGACCGTTATTGGCGTTCAGGAAGAGACGACGCGAAACGTCGACCTTGTCAGGATAACCGTCGCCGTCCTTGTCTTCGTAATTCGGGAAGCCGGCTTCGGCATAGGTGCCGACCTTTTCGCGCATGTCCGTGCCGGGCTTGTCATCATCAACAGTACCGATGATGGAAACGCCGTGGGTATGGTCGCCGGTGACGATGATCAGCGTATCGGGGTTCTTGGCCGCAAATTCGCGGGCAACGCCGATGGCCTTGTCGAATTCGATCGTATCGACGACGGCGCGATCCCAGTCGAGCGGATGAGACATCTTGTCGACGTTCGCCGCTTCGACCATCAGGAAGAAGCCTTCCGGGTTCTTCGACAGATTGTCGAGCGCAACCTTGGTCATTTCAACCAGACCCGGCTGGTCCGGGAACTTGCCCGTGGTGCCCTTTTTCAGGAACTCGCGATCAAGCGTGGTATCCATGTTGCCGGTGTGGAACAGGCCGAGGATCTTGCCGGTGTTGGTGCCGGCAGCCGTTGCAAGTTCAGCCTTGCTGGTCGCGAGCGTGTAACCGGCTTCCTTGAACAGGGCGATATAGTCCTTGTCGTCCTTGCGCTTGGAACCGGCGGTCGCCTGCGGCAGGAAATAGGCGGAACCGCCGCCGAGAAGCACATCCGGCTTCACGTCGAACAGCATGCCGTTAATGTCAGCCTTGTCGCCACGCTTGCGGGTATGGGCAACGACGGCAGCCGGCGTCGCATCCTGCAATTCGGCGGTGGAGATGATGCCGATCGACTTCTTGGTCTGGCGGCGCAGGGCTTCAGCCAGCGTTTCGACCTTCGGATCGTCGAGCGAGGCCGGAGTGCGGTCGGCATAAACGCCGATAGCGTTCACGGCGGTCTTGTGGCCGGTCATGTAGGCCGACATGGTATTGGCGCTGTCGGTGGCGACGGCGTCCGTGGCGGAGGTGCCGATGAAAGCGACCGGCGGCACGTCATCCATGTTGAGACGGCCATTGGCCTTACCCTCGGTCATGCCCTTGGACATGATACGGGCGGCAGTACGATGGGCGACCGACAGACCGTCGGCGATCAGGAAGATCACATTCTTGGCCTTCGCCTGGGCAGGCGTGCCATAAACGGTCCAGGTCACGTTCTTGGTCTCGGAACCGGCCGAGACTTCGACCTTGTAATCACCGGCATTGGCGAGCGTGATGCCGCGCAGGATGACGGCCGAACCAAGAACCTTGTCCTTGTTCTTTTCTTCCGCAACGAACTCGACGTCCTTGCCGAGAACAGCCTTGTAATCCTGGCCGTTGACGGTGATCTTGACGTCTTCCGGCTTTACGACCGCGTCGAATTCCGCTTTGAAATCAAACGGCGAACCGGTCAGGATCGTAGCACGATCAAGCGGATAGACCTCGGCAGCCTGAGCGGCGCCGGCAAGAAAGGTCGTAGCGACCAAAGCAGCAACAATTTTGCGCATATTCCCCTCGCGAGACATGTGAAAACCACAACCTCTCCTAGACCCGCCATATGACAGTTGGATGACTTACCTATTGCCATGTCGTGAAAGCTGGCGCTGACGGGGAACCTGTGAGGCGGGCACCCGGCACGCCGCTCTCCCTTCAGTCGAGAGGTGCCCGCCTAAACGGGTGCGGATCAGCCTTTGTGAATGCGCAATCCTTCAAGCAAGGTCCGGAAGCTTTCAACCGCCCGTTTGGAAGTCCTTTCAGGATCGTCGGAATTCGCGATCCACTGGGCGGCGCTGCTGCTTGCCGCGTTGATGAAACGGGCACATGCCTCCGGGTCGATATCGGTGATCGCCCCTTCCTGCTTCAGGATTTCAAGGCTCCGCGCAACAGCGGAAATACAGCCATTGGCATTTGGCCAGCGGGAGGGATCACCGAGCACGGCCGGTCCATCGCGAAACATGATCCGCTGGATTTCCGGCTCAAGAGCCATGCGGACATAACCGACATTCTCATCGATAAACCCGTCCCACCGGGTCGCGGCTTTCGACGAAATCTCACAGAGCCTTTTTGTCATCTCCGCGTCAATCTCAGCGACAACCGCCAGCAGCAGGCCCTTTTTGTCACCGAAATGGTGATAGAGCGCGCCACGGGTCAGCCCCGCCTCGGCGGTGAAGTCGTCCATCGACGCTTCGGCATAACCGATGCTGCCAAACGCCTTACGACCGGCGGACAGAAGCTTTGCCCGTGTCTCGGCAATCATTTCACTGCGGGGTTTGCGCATTTTTTCTCCGTCGTCCACATACACCACGTATATTAGTTGACATACGCGACGTATGCAATTATCTCATTCACATACGCCACGTATGTGTGTGGTAGATACTCCCTGAACAAGGTGCATCCCGATGTCTAATCCATACAGAGAAATTTTTAGGGCTCCGGGCGCGAAGGGCTTTTCCGCCGCGGGCTTCTTTGCCCGCCTGCCAATTGCGATGGCGCCGATCGGTATCGTCGCCATGCTTTCCCAGACCCATGGAGAATATTGGCTTGCCGGCGCCGTCTCGGCAACCTTCGCGCTGACCAATGCGGCTGCGGCACCGCAGATCTCCCGTCTGGTGGATCGCAAGGGCCAGAGCAAGGTCCTCATCCCGGCCACCATCATATCGGTCATGGCCTTTGTGGTTCTGATCCTCGCCACGAACCAGAAGTGGCCGGTCTGGACCCTGTTCCTTTCAGCCTTCCTCGCCGCCGCCATGCCCAGCATCCCCGCCATGATGCGTGCCCGCTGGACGGAAATCTTCCGCGACCGGCCAGAGCTGAATACGGCTTTTGCCTTTGAGTCCGCCGCGGATGAGCTGGTTTATATTTCCGGCGCCTCGCTTTCCGTCGGGCTTGCGGTCTCGTTCTTTCCGGAAGCGGGCATGATGATCAGCACGGCCTCGCTGGCGCTCGGCACCTTTGCCTTCCTGCTGCAGCGGTCGACAGAACCCAAGGTGCGCCCGGTTGAAAGCGGGACACGGCAGCAATCAGCGATACGGCTACGGCCGGTCCAGATCATCACACTCGCCCTGATCTTCGTGGGTTCAACCTTCGCCACGGCCGAGGTAAGCGCTGTGGCCATCACCAAGCAACTCGGCCAGCCGGAGGCCGCGAGCCTCGTCATTGGTGTCTATGCCATCGGCTCCTTCGTTGTCGGCCTGCTGCTCGGCGCGATCAACCCGAAAATGCCGTTACATCGCCAGTTGCTGATTGCCGTCAGCGTCCTTGCGCTTACCGCCCTGCCGCTCCTCTTTGCCACGACAACCGTTGCCCTGCTCGCCTTTGCCGTTTTCCTCAGCGGCGTTGCAATCTCGCCCATCTTCATCACCGCATTCGGCCTGATCGAGCGCCGCGTGCCGGAATCGATGCTGACGGAAGGCGTGACCTGGGTGATGACCGGCATCGGTATCGGCATGGCGCTCGGCGCCTTCATCTCCGGTTGGGTCATCGATAATTTCGGCCCCACCAACGGCTTCTGGATGTCCGTTACTGCCAGCCTTTCGACAGTCGCCATCATTGGCATCGGTCAGCGCAGCCTTTCCGGAGAGCAGAGAGCTTCCGGGCAGGCATGTGCGGCACAGCCCGCCGAATAGTACCGGCAAGCACCCGGTGAACATGGTATTGGCGGCAAAATAGCTGGCATTATCATGCCCAGAAGGCGCTTTTAGCCGCCGCTGAAACTCCCTTCAAAATCAAAACCCTTGCACCGGTGCGATCAAAAGATCGCGCCGGTTTTTCGGCGTGGCGCTTCCCAACCGATCATTCGCGCTTGACTCTCAAAAACACAATAGATATGTCACTACATAATCTGATATCTCAGTTTGGTTATTGATATGTCTAACGCTCTTGAATTTCCATCGTTGCCACTGTCCGAACTCGTCACCCCGCGAGACTTGCCGGCTGATGGAAACATGACGAACCGGATCCATGCCCTGCTTCGCAAACTGATTGTCGAGGTGAAGCTGCTTCCCGGGCGCGCATTGTCGGAAAAGGAAATCGCAGCGCTCTTGCATGTCAGCAAAACGCCGGTGCGCGAGGCGATCATTCGCCTTTCCGAAGAAGGTTTCGTGACTGTCGTACCGCAGGGCGGCACCTATATCTCGCCGATCGACGTGCAGCGTTACATGGAAGCCTGCTTCATCCGGTTCAAGCTGGAAGAGGGCGCCGTCATCGAGGCGACCAAGCGGCACTCGCTGGAAGACATCGCCCGTCTGAAAACCTGCATTTCCCAGCAGCGCACCGCAGCCGAAGACGAGGAATTCACGGATTTCTTCCTGCTGGACGAGGAATTTCACCGCACCATCTTCGCGGCAGCCCGCCTTCCCGGCGCCTGGAGCGTGGTCAATCAGGCAAAAGGCGAAATGGACCGGATGCGCCATCTGAAGCGCGTTTTTGCGGTCCGTCGCACTGAAAAGGTGATCGAGGAGCACGAAGCGATCGTGAGCGCCATCGAGTCAGGCGATATCGAAGCCGCACGCGAAGCCGTCCAGCGCCATCTCGGATCACTCGAAACCAAGATCGCAGAACTCTCCAAGAACCCGAAGATCTGGACCTTCATCGAACAGGTCAACACGCGCGTCACGAGGAAGCGCGCTTCACGGGGGTCGAAGACGCCTGACTGAACATTCAAGGCTTTTGAGGAGGGGCCTTTCATGTCTGCAGTTCAAATCAACGATGTCGTCAAGCGCTACGGCGCTCTCGAAGTCGTCCACGGTATCAATCTTTCCATACAGCCGCAGGAATTCGTTGTCCTCGTTGGTCCCTCGGGATGCGGAAAATCCACCACGCTGCGCATGCTCGCCGGATTGGAGGACATCTCGGACGGCACCGTTTCAATGGATGGCCGGATCGTCAACAAGGTCGCCCCGAAAGACCGCGATGTCGCCATGGTATTCCAGAACTATGCGCTCTATCCCCATCTGAGCGTGGCCGAGAACATCGCATTCGGCCTGCGCGTCAGGGGCGAGAAGCGCGCCGTCGTTGACAATGCCGTTGCGGAAGCCGCACAGATATTGGGACTTACCGAATATCTGGCCCGCAAGCCGGCAGATCTTTCCGGCGGCCAGCGTCAGCGCGTCGCCATGGGCCGCGCCATCGTGCGCCGGCCGAAAATCTTCCTGTTCGACGAACCCCTCTCCAATCTCGACGCCAAGCTGCGCACCCATATGCGCGCCGAGATCAAGCTGCTGCACAAGCGGATGCAGGCTACCAGCATCTATGTCACCCACGACCAGGTGGAGGCGATGACGCTTGCCGACCGTATCGTCATCATGAATGGCGGCCATATCGAACAGGTTGGCTCGCCGATGGAGGTTTTCCTCGAACCGGCGAACACATTTGTCGCAAGCTTCATAGGCTCCCCGCCGATGAACCTTCTGGACGGGACGATCGAAAGCCATGACGGCCGTGTCACCGTTGTCCTCGGTGGCGGCTCCGGGCAGCGCTTCAACATTCCCGATGCCTTCGCGCAGAACGCGACGCAAGGACAGGCCGTCAAGCTCGGCCTTCGGGCGGAAATCATGTCGGTGGAGGCTGGCGACGGCCGTGACGTTCTAAATTGCAGCATCGACCTCGTGGAGCCTCTGGGCGCTGAAGCGTTGCTGCATGGAAAGGCCGATGGCCAGCCATTTATCGCCAAAGCCGAAACGCTTTATGGCGACCACGCCCTTAACGGCATCAACCGGCTGTCCATCGATACTGCACGCGTCCACATCTTTGATGCGGCGACCGGAAGATCACTCAAAACCCGGGGTGGAGCGCGGCCATGAAACAGGATTTTCAAGGGCGCCTTCACGACCTTCAGGAAGACGTGCGCCGCGACTGGCAGCTCTACCTCCTGCTCGCGCCAATGCTCATCTGGTTTGCGGTTTTCCTCTACAAACCCATGTACGGGCTGGTCATCGCATTCCAGGATTTTTCGATCTTCCGCGGCATCGAAAAAAGCCCCTGGGTCGGATTTGCGAATTTCGTGGAGCTTTTCCAGAATGACATGTTCATTCGTTCCTTCTGGAACACCATCACCATCAGCGGCCTTGGCCTGATCTTCGCCTTTCCGGTGCCGATCATTCTGGCCCTGATGTTCAATGAAATTCAAAGCGGCATTGCCCGCAGCTGGGCGCAGACGGTCGTTTACCTGCCGCACTTCATTTCGGTGGTGATCGTCGCCGGCATCGTCATCAATTTCCTCTCGCCATCGATTGGCATCGTCAATCTCATGCTGAAAGGCCTTGGGTTTGAGCCGATCTACTTCCTGACCCAGCCGGAATGGTTTCGCCCCGTCTACATCGGCTCATCCGTCTGGAAAGAGGCAGGTTTCGAATCCATCGTCTATCTCGCCGCCATCGCCGGCGTGAGCCCGACACTTTACGAATCCGCCCGCGTGGACGGCGCATCGCGCTGGCAGATGATGTGGCGTATCACCCTGCCCTGCATCCTGCCGACAATCGTGATCATGCTGATCATCCGCATCGGCAATCTGGTCGAGGTCGGGTTCGAATATATCATCCTGCTTTATCGCCCATCCACTTATGAGACGGCGGACGTCGTTTCCACCTTCATCTACCGCACCGGCCTGCAGGGCACCCAATACGATCTGGCGACTGCCGCCGGACTGTTCAACGCGGTCATCGCTTTCGTCCTTGTCTATTCGGCAAATCGTATCAGCCGAAAAGTCTCGTCGACATCGCTGTGGTGAGGAGCTGAAACATGGCAAACTTCAATCTTTATTCCCGCGGCGACAGGATTTTCGGCTGGGCAAACGCCATTCTTCTCGGCCTGTTCGTCCTGTCGACGCTTTATCCCTTCATCTATGTGCTGTCGGTCTCGCTGTCCTCCGGTGCCGCCGTCACGGCCGGTCGCGTCACGCTCTGGCCGGTAGACGTCACGCTTGCCGCCTATGACCGGGTCCTGTCCGACAGGATGTTCTGGGTCGCTTATGGCAACACCTTCATCTACACCTTCGGCGGCACGCTGATGAGCCTGCTGATCATGATCCCCGGAGCCTATGCCCTCTCGCGCAAGCGCCTGCGCGGCCGCACCTTCTTCAACATCGCCATCGCGTTTACGCTCTGGTTCAACGCCGGCATGATTCCCTTCTTTCTGAACATGCGCGACCTTGGACTTCTCGACAGCCGCTTCGGCATCATCCTTGGCTTTGCGGCAAACGCCTTCAACGTCATTCTGCTGCGCAATTTCTTCGAAGCCGTGCCCAAGTCCTTCGAAGAGGCCGCCAAGATGGACGGCGCCAGCGAATTGCAGCTGCTGTGGAAGGTGTTCATTCCGCTTTCCAAGCCCGCAATCGTCACCGTTGCGCTGTTCTGCATCGTTTCACGCTGGAACGGCTATTTCTGGGCCATGGTGCTGCTGCGCGGCGAAGAGAAAATCCCGCTTCAGGTCTATCTCAAGCGCGTCATCGTCGACCTCAACTCGAACGACGAATTCGCCTCGAGCCTGCTCACCGCCCATTATTCGTTCGAGACGGTGACGTCAGCGATCATGATCGCTTCCATCATTCCCGTCCTCATCATTTACCCCTACGCGCAGAAGTATTTCACCAAAGGAATTCTGCTGGGCGGAGTGAAAGAGTAGCAGCACAAGGGAGGAGAACCTGTGAGAGCACTACGAAAAGGCGCGCCCCTACTGGCGTTGATGACAGCCGCAACCCTGGCCTTGCCGGCATTGGCGCAGGATGCGGGCAAGATCACCGAAGACCCGCTGGAACTGACGATCCATTTCCACTTCCGCGACAAATACGTCTATTCGGAAAAATGGCCGGTGGAGCAGAAGGCCGCGGAAATCACCAACATCCATGTCCGCAACGTGGCGTCGCTGGCGACCACCAGCAGCCGCGATGCATTCAACCTTCTGATCGCCTCTGGCAACCTTCCCGATATCGTCGGCGGCGACGCCACCGGTGGGCTGAAGGAAGACTTCATTCGCTACGGGCTGGAAGGCGCGTTCATTCCACTCGACGATCTGATCGAGGAAAACGCCCCCAACCTCAAAGCCTTCTTCGACAGCCACAAGGACATCCGCAACGCCATCTCCGGACCGGACGGCAAGCTTTATTTCATTCCTTATGTGCCGGATGGCAAGTTCTCGCGCGGCTGGTTCATCCGCCAGGACTGGCTCGACAAGCTTGGCCTGAAGCAGCCGGAGACACCGGAAGAGGTCTACGAGGTTCTGAAAGCCTTCCGCGACAAGGACCCCAACGGCAACGGCCTCAAGGATGAGGTTCCCTATTTCGCCCGTGAGGAAATCGATGCCGTCCGCCTCATCAATCTGTGGGATGCGCGCGTGTCCGGATCCGAACGTTATGGCGACTTTGCCGTATATGACGGACAGCTGCGTCACCCCTGGGCGGAGGAAAACTACAAGACCGGGATTTCCAATGTTGCCAAGTGGTACAAGGAAGGCCTGATCGACAAGGAGATATTCACCCGTGGCGCGCGCTCGCGCGAATATCTTCTGGGCAACAATCTCGGCGGCATGACGCATGACTGGTTCGCCAGCACCTCGACCTACAATGATGCGCTGTCGCCCAAGATCGAGGGCTTTGCGCTAAAGCCGATGCTGCCGCCAAAAACGGTCTCCGGCCAGCGCTTCGAAGATTCCCGCCGGCTGCGTGTCCAGCCCGTCGGCTGGGCTATTTCGGCGACCAACGAACACCCCGTCGAAACCATCAAATATTTCGACTTCTGGTTCTCGCAGCAGGGTCGCATCCTGTCGAACTTCGGTGTCGAGGGTCTCACTTACGAAATGGTCGACGGCAAGCCGCAGTTCAAGAAGGAAATTCTCGACAACAAGGATCCGGTCAATGCCCAGCTATGGGCAGTCGGTGCGGCAATCCCGCGCGGATACTGGATGGACTACGAATATGAGCGCCAGTGGACGAACAAGATCGCGCTTGAAGGCATCGACATGTACGAGAAGTGCAACTGCCTCAAGGACGAGTTCATGGGCGTTTCCCTGAACGCCGAGGAAAAAGCGACCTTCGACCGCTACTGGCCGAGCATCCTCACCTACATGACCGAAATGCAGCAGACCTGGATTCTCGGGGCGCAGGACGTCGATACCGGCTGGGACGCCTACAAAAAGCGTCTCACTGCCCTTGGTTACGACGAGGTCATCAAGATGATGCAATCGGCCTATGACCGCCAGTACAAGGCGGCGCAATAAACCCTCCGACC
The DNA here is from genome assembly GCF_001263295.1 of Agrobacterium sp. SUL3. Taxonomy (NCBI): domain Bacteria; kingdom Pseudomonadati; phylum Pseudomonadota; class Alphaproteobacteria; order Hyphomicrobiales; family Rhizobiaceae; genus Agrobacterium; species Agrobacterium sp. SUL3. Next base: position 97,786 of record NZ_KQ414503.1, on the reverse strand, counting down.
ATGATGGCGGCTTTGTTGCCGCCATCCTTTCCCATCTGTTTTCATAGGAGTTAGAGCGCAATGCGTCCCTCTGCCCCGGCCATTTCCAGACAGACACTTCTCGACGAACCCCGTCCGGGTTCATTGACCATTGGCTACGAGCCGAGCGAAGAAGCACAGCCGACGGAGAACCCTCCGCGCTTTTCATGGCTACCGGATATCGACGACGGCGCGCGTTACGTGCTGCGCATTTCGGCCGATCCCGGCTTTGCGGACAAAAAAACGCTCGTCTTCGACGATCTCGCCTGGAATTTCTTCACACCGGATGAAGCGCTGCCGGAGGGCCACTATCACTGGTGTTATGCGCTTTGGGATCAGAAATCCGCGACAGCGCATTCCAACTGGAGCACCGTGCGCAGTTTCGAGATCGGTGCAACGCTGCCGAAAACGCCGCTGCCCGGCAGGTCTGCCCGCCACGCCGCCGCGCAAACCAGCCACCCTCGGCTGTGGCTCAATTCCGAGCAATTGAGCACCTTCGCCGATGCCGTTGCAAAGGACCCCAATCATTGCGGCTGGGCCGAATTTTACGAAAAATCGGTTGAACCATGGCTGCAGCGGCCGGTCATGCCGGAACCGCAGCCCTATCCCAACAACATGCGGGTCGCCGCGCTCTGGCGGCAGATGTATATTGATTGCCAGGAAGTGATCTATGCGATCCGGCACCTTGCCATCGCCGGCCGCGTGCTCGGGCGCGACGATCTTCTCGATGCATCCCGCAAATGGCTGCTGGCCGTCGCCGCCTGGGACCCGAAAGGTGCGACCTCGCGCGCCTATAATGACGAGGCGGGGTTCCGTGTCGTTGTTGCACTCGCCTGGGGTTATGACTGGCTGTACGACCATCTGAGCGAAGACGAACGCAAGACCGTGCGGTCCGTTCTTCTCGAACGGACGCGGGAAGTTGCCGACCATGTCATTGCACACGCCCGCATTCACGTCTTTCCCTATGACAGCCATGCGGTCCGCTCGCTTTCGGCTGTCCTGACACCGGCCTGCATCGCGCTCACGGGCGAAAGCGATGAGGCGGGCGAATGGCTCGACTATACCGTCGAATTCCTCGCCACGCTCTATTCGCCATGGGCCGGAACCGACGGCGGCTGGGCGGAAGGTCCGCACTACTGGATGACAGGCATGGCCTATCTCATCGAGGCCGCCAACCTGATCCGCTCTTATATGGGTTACGACCTTTATCAGCGGCCGTTTTTCCAGAATACCGGCCGCTTCCCGCTTTACACCAAGGCGCCCGGCACCCGTCGCGCCAACTTCGGCGACGACTCCACGCTCGGTGATCTTCCCGGCCTGAAACTCGGCTACAACGTCCGGCAATTCGCCGGCGTCACCGGCGATGGCCACTACCAATGGTATTTCGATCACATCAAGGCCGATGCGACGGGCACGGAAATGGCCTTTTACAATTACGGCTGGTGGGACCTGAACTTCGACGATCTCGTCTATCGCCACGATTACCGGCAGGTGGAAGCCGTGCCGCCTGCCGACTTGCCGGCACTCGCCGTTTTCGATGATATCGGTTGGGCCACGATCCAGAAAAATATGGAAGATCCGGACCGGCACCTGCAGTTCGTCTTCAAATCCAGCCCCTATGGCTCGCTCAGCCACAGCCATGGCGACCAGAACGCCTTTGTGCTTTATGCCCATGGCGAAGATCTGGCGATCCAGTCCGGTTATTACGTGGCGTTCAATTCGCAGATGCACCTGAACTGGCGCCGTCAGACACGGTCGAAAAACGCCGTGCTGATCGGCGGCAAAGGCCAATATGCGGAAAAGGACAAGGCGCTTGCGCGCCGCGCCGCCGGCCGCATCGCCTCGGTGGAGGAAAAGCCCGGGCATGTTCGCATCGTGGGCGATGCGACCGCCGCCTACCGGGTTGCGAACCCGCTGGTTCAAAAGGTGCTGCGCGAAACCCATTTCGTCAATGACAGCTATTTCGTGATTGTCGACGAGGTGGAATGTTCCGAACCCCAGGAACTGCAATGGCTTTGCCATACACTAGGAGCGCCGCAGACCGGCAGGTCAAGCTTCCGCTACAATGGCCAGAAAGCCGGCTTCTACGGGCAGTTCGTCTACTCTTCGGCCGGCACGCCACAAATCAGCGCCGTGGAAGGTTTTCCCGATATCGACCCGAAGGAATTCGAGGGGCTCGATATTCACCACCATGTCTGCGCCACGGCTCCGGCCGCCACCCGGCATCGCCTTGTCACCCTCCTCGTGCCTTACAGCCTGAAGGAGCCGAAGCGCATCTTCAGCTTCATCGACGATCAGGGTTTTTCGACCGACATCTACTTCAGCGATGTCGATGACGAGCGTTTCAAGCTCTCACTTCCCAAGCAGTTCTAACCATACGAGGTTTTCCAATGCAGCGTTTTACCAACAGGACCGTTGTTGTCGCCGGCGCCGGCCGGGATATCGGCCGGGCATGTGCCCTCCGTTTTGCGCAGGAAGGCGCCAATGTCGTTCTCACCTATAATGGTGCGGCAGAAGGCGCGGCCGCGGCCGTCGCCGAAATCGGGAAACTTGGCCGTTCGGCTCTGGCGATCAGAGCGGATCTCACGAAAGCAACCGAGGTAGAGGCGGCCATATCCGCAGCTGCCGAGAAATTCGGCGATATCCATGGCCTCGTCCACGTCGCCGGCGGCCTGATCGCCCGCAAGACAATTGCAGAGATGGATGAAGCCTTCTGGCATCAGGTCCTCGACGTCAATCTGACATCGCTGTTCCTGACTACCAAGGCCGCGCTGCCGAAAATGGCAAAGGGCGGGGCCATCGTCACCTTTTCGTCGCAGGCTGGCCGTGACGGCGGCGGCCCGGGCGCTCTTGCCTATGCGACCTCCAAGGGTGCCGTGATGACCTTCACCCGTGGCCTTGCCAAGGAAGCCGGCCCTGATATCCGCGTCAATGCCGTTTGCCCCGGCATGATCTCGACCACCTTCCACGACACATTCACCAAGCCGGAAGTGCGCGAACGGGTGGCCGGCGCGACGTCGCTCAAGCGCGAAGGGTCGAGCGAAGACGTTGCCGGTCTGGTAGCCTTCCTTGCATCTGACGATGCCGCCTATGTCACCGGCGCCTGCTACGACATCAATGGCGGCGTCCTGTTCTCCTGATATCCCGGTAAAAACCATGTCCGTATCGTTACCAAGGGCGAGCCGGATTGCCATTCTCGGCACCTCGCTCGTCCAGCAGAACCATATTGGTGACGCCAGCTCGCTTGCCACATCGGCACGCGGCTGGATGAGCTGGGCCGAGGTCCTGTCACATGGCAGGCTTTGTTGCCCGGTCCACCACGATCCATCCGTGCCGTCTGGGTGGGAGCCGAGCAACCGGCCCGGTGTCAGCCGGTTCTTTTCCGGCTTCAATTTCGGGGTTTCCGGCCAGAAGGCGGTCGAGATCGAACGGCGATTGCCTCGGTTGCTGCAATCGGATTTCGACCTGATCATTGTCGATGCCGGCACCAACGACATGATGGTGGAAACGCGCCAGACGATTGCCGACACACGGGCAAGGATCGCCTCAGTCCTGCTCGCCGCCGGCAAGACCGTGATCCTGCTTCCCATTCTAGCGCGAAGCGTCGGGAAATGGCCCGCAGGCGGTGCGGAGCGAGCCAAGGCGCACTGGATCAACCGGCAAAGCATCGAATTTGCGGCAAACAACGCCAATTGCCATATCTTCGACTGGAACGCGGCGTGGGTCGATCCTGACAGCGAATTCGGCGAGCCCTATCCAGCCTATTCCGATGACGGAACCCATTTTTCCGTACCCGGCGCCTTTGCCGTCGGACAATTGCTGGCGGATTACCTCGAAACGATCGTGCCCCGTGCGCCTGCCCGGCTCCTGTCAAAGGATGATCGCTTCGATCCGGCAAACAATCCAGCCGGCAATCTCGCATCGGATCTCTCGGCCCGGACCGTCACCGAAACGGGTGAGCAGAACCATCGTCTTGGCGGGCAGCTTGTCCACCCCGGCACCGGCGTCTGGGTGGAAGCGATCTGTAATGTGGAGATACCGGCCCATGATGGCGTTCTGGGAATATCGCTGCGGCTGAAAGATGTCGCAGCCGAGGGACAGACGATGACGGCGCTCGCACCGTTCCGCGCGGATGACGGCAGGCTCTTTTCCTTTCCGTCCGCGCAGTGGCAAGGCGCGTTAAGGACCCCTCCCCTGAAACTACGGTCGGGCAAGACACCGCCCGAACTTTTTCTCGATGTGATCCTGCAACCCGGTTCTCAACCGATCGAGATTGATGTTTCCAGCATCGACATCCGCCCCATTTCAAATCCGGTGCGCGCATGAAACATTCCGAGAATAAACCACGCCTGCTGATCGCCATGCGCAGCGAGCTTCCCGAAGCGTTCTTCGGTTCGCGCGAATGGGCGCGGCTGAATGCGATAGCGGACATTATTCCGGGTTTTCCCCATACGGATTTCGACACCGCTGAAGGTGCCGAAGCTCTCGCCGAAGCTGACATTCTGCTCGCTGCCTGGGGTACGCCATCCCTCACACGCGAACGACTTTCCCGCGCGCCACGGCTGAAAATGCTGGCCTATGCGGCATCATCGGTGCGGATGGTTGCGCCCGCAGAATTCTGGGAAACGTCCGATATTCTCGTCACGACAGCAGCTTCCGCCATGGCCGTGCCGGTTGCCGAATTCACCTATGCGGCGATCATCATGTGCGGCAAGGATGTCTTTCGGTTGCGGGATGAACACAGGGCGGAGCGCGGCACCGGCGTTTTTGGCAGCAGGCGTGGCAGAAGCCTGCCGCATCTCGGCAATCATGCCCGCAAGGTTGGCATTGTCGGCGCCTCACGCATCGGGCGGCTGGTGATGGAGATGCTGGCGCGCAGCAAATTTGAGATTGCCGTTTACGATCCCTTTCTTTCGGCGGAAGAGGCAGCCTCCCTCGGCGCGAGGAAAACGGAGCTGGATGAACTTCTCGCCTGCTCCGATGTGGTCTCGCTGCACGCACCGATCCTGCCGGAAACGCGCCATATGATCGGCGCCCGTGAACTGGCGCTGATGGCCGACCATGCCATCTTCATCAACACCGCGCGGGGTTGGCTGGTGGATCACGAGGCATTGCTGGCCGAGGCGCTTTCCGGACGGCTGCGCATCCTGATCGACACGCCCGAACCCGAACCCTTGCCAACGGACAGCCCATTTTACGATCTGCCCAATGTCGTGCTCACCCCTCATATAGCCGGGGCGCTGGGCAACGAATTGCGCGCACTTTCCGATCTGGCCATTACCGAGATTGAACGCTTCGTGGCGGGGCTTGCGCCGCTCCACCCGGTCCACAAGCAGGATATGGAGCGTATGGCATGAGCGGTTCCAACTATTGCTTTTCGACCCTCGGCTGCTCCGACCTCAGCCTGCATGAGACGGCCGATCTGGCAGAGCGCCATGGCATAACAAGCGTGGAATTGCGCGCACTATCCGGCACCATAGACCTGATCTCCGCGCTCGTTGCCGAGTTCGGCACCCCTGCCCGATTTGCCACTTTTCTGACCGAACGCAACATCAGAATTGCCGCTCTCAACACATCCATGCGGCTGTTCGGAAGCAGCAGTCTCTCCGAGCTCGACCCTTTCATTATCTGGGCAGAAGCCGCCAACATCGCTTATCTGCGAATATTCGATGGCGGCAAAAAAATTGGGGCGGAGGAGTTGGATCGCGCAGCGACGCTGCTGGACAAGTGGCAGGGTCTGCGGCAATCACGCGGGCTGAATGTCGAGCTTATGATCGAAACCCACGATGCGCTGGCCGACTTCGATCAGTTGCTCGCTTTTCTGGAATACGTGCCGACGGCCCGGATATTGTGGGATACCCATCATACATGGGCCAAAGGCACCGATCTCAAAACCCTTTGGCGCCACATCGCTAAAAACACCGTCCATCTGCACGTCAAGGACAGCACGACGGATAAAGACGGAAAACGGCGCTACGTCCTGCCCGGCCAGGGCAACTTTCCCATCGCGGAACTGCTTTCGTTGCTCCAGCCGGACGAACGGAAAGTCTCCCTCAGCCTCGAATGGGAACGCCACTGGCACCCCCAACTGCCACCACTGGAAGATGCGCTGAAGGCTGCGCGCCACTGGTGGCGACAAGGAGTTTCTTGATATGCGCATAGCCGAAATCCACCTCACTCCGGTCGCCATTCCCGACCGGCCATTGCTGAATTGCAAGGGTGTCCATCAGCCCCATGCGCTGCGCACCATCATCGAAGTCATATGCGACGACGGCACGACCGGGCTTGGGGAAAGTTACGGAAGCATCAAGGCGCTGGACGGGTTGCGTCGCGCCGCACCAGCCCTCATCGGACTGGACCCTTTTCATCTTCACGAACTGAAATCGCGTATCATTACGGCTTTGCCGGGCGGCGGTGGCATCAATGCCAAATCGGCTGTCGCCGATCACAAGCTGACGGATGTGGTTGCCTCGGCCTTCGAAGTCCCCTGCCTCGACATTCAGGGCAAGCTGCTTGGGCGGCCAGTTTCAGACCTGCTTGGCGGGGCGGTTCGCACAAGCGTACCTTTCAGCGCCTATCTGTTTTTCAAATTTGCAGGCCATATCGGCGAAGCGGCGGATGAATGGGGAGAGGTTATGACCCCTGACCAGATGGTCGGCGAAGCCCGGAAAATGGTCGACGCCTACGGTTTTCAATCGCTGAAACTGAAGGGCGGCGTGCTGCATCCCGATCTCGAGATCGAGACGATGCTGAAGCTGCGGCAAGCCTTTCCCCATCACCCCCTGAGGATTGATCCGAATGGCGGCTGGACAGTGGAAACGGCCATCTACATTGCCCGCAAGCTTGAAAATATTCTCGAATATCTTGAGGACCCGGTCATCGGCATGGACCAGATGGCGCAGGTGGCGGCCGCAACCTCAATCCCGCTCGCCACCAACATGATCGTTCTGGAGTTCGACCAGATCGCCACCGCCTTCCGTAAAAATGCGGTACAGATCGTGCTGTCAGATCACCATTATTGGGGCGGATTGCGCGCTTCGACCCATCTCGCAAAGACCTGCGAGACACTGGGGCTTGGTGTTTCCATGCATTCCAATTCCCACCTCGGCATCACCCTTGCGGCGATGGTGCATGTGGCCGCCGCGACGCCGAACCTTAGTTTCGATTGCGACACACATTACCCATGGACGGGCGTCGATGTGATCGAGGGTACGCCTTTCACATTCCGAAACGGTCGTCTGGATGTGCCGAAAGCGCCCGGACTTGGCGTCAGCCTCAATCGGCAGAAGCTCACCGAACTTGCGGCTCTTTATGAGCAGACCGCGATGAAGGAGCGCGATGACACAGCCTACATGAAGCTCTTCGACCCCGCTTATGAAAGGCGTGTGCCGCGTTGGTAATCTTGCATGCGCCAGAACTCGACTGGCCGATTTCTCAGCGCTTCCGCCCAACCACACGCTAGATCAGGATGATCGAAATGCCCCGGTGATCCGTCGAAGCACGGCATTCGCGCTGTCGCCGGTGACAGTCGAAATCATCACGACATCCAGTTTCGGAAGTTCCGGGAGCGCGCGGCCCCTGACCTGCCGCACACCGGCGGGGGCTGCGCTTTGTGCCAGAAGCGCTATGCCAATCCCGGCTTCAGCCGCGGCTCCGACCGCCGTTGCGCCGGTGCCGACAAACGCCTCACGCCAGGGGATATCCGCTGTTTCCAGCGCCCGAAGCGCCATGGCGCGCAAATTGCAGGGTTCCGGTTGAAGCACCAGCGGCACCGGGAGGTTTGAAGGCTGATCAAAATCCTCGCTGCAATACCAGCCAAAGCTCTCCTGAAACAGAGGTTCCCCATCCCGGCGGATATCATCGTGCCGCAGCACCACGATCGCGTCGAGTTCTCCGGCATCATAGAGGTCAAGCAGGGTTCTTGTGCCGGCCGTACGAAGATGAAGCGTCACGCTCGTCTCGCGCTCGCTGACGACCCGAAGTATCCGAGGCAGGTCGGCCCCGATCAGATGATGGGTAACGCCGATCGCCAGACGCGTTGGCTCCTGTTCAAAGACATCAAGCGCGCGACGACCGGCAGCGACATAGGCCCGCGCCGGCTCCAGGAAGCGTTCGCCTGCAGCCGTCAACCGCACGCGGCGTGGCGTCCGTTCGACGAGGCGATGCCCCAGCAAGTCTTCGAGCCGGCGCAAGCGCAGGGATATGGCCGCCTGCGTCGTATTCATAACGCCTGCGACCCGCGTGAACGACTGCAATTCGGCAACAAGAAGAAAAGCCTCGACGGCTTCAGGATCCAATGAGCGCATGGCTTGCATAACAAGCTGTTATCGCTGAAACTTGCAAGCTCCTAATTCTGTCGGCTGACCAGAAAGGTTATCTCACGAAAACCCTGATAGGAGCTTTTCGTGTCGTCACAGATTTCTTTGTCCTCGCCCACACCCACGTCCGAGACCGATCCCCGGATCTGGGCAGTCCTTGCCGTGGCGGTCGGAACGCAAACCGCAGGCTCATTCGTATCGCAGGGAATTTACATTCTCGTGCCCTTCTGGCGGGAAGCATTCGGGGTCTCCCTCGCATCTGCATCGCTTGCCGTGACCGTTATGAACGGCGTCCAGATTGCGACAATGTTCATGCTCGGCCGCGCCATTGATATTCACGGTGAACGTCGCATCGTCGGCATTGCCATGCTCGGCATGGCGATCGCCATGGCCTGTGCTGCGGCATTCGCAGACAGCCTGCCCGCGCTGCTTGTTTGCATCGCTTTTCTGGGCGGCACCTATGCGGCCGTCCAACCGGGCGGCACGCGGGCGATCATGCGCTGGTTCCCACCTGCCAAACGCGGCATTGCCACAGGGTTCAGACAGGCGGCGGTTCCCTTTGGAACAATGATTGCAGCCGCTCTCCTGCCTTTCATGGCGGTCCGTTACGGGTGGCATGCCGCCGCATGGCTTTGCGCCGGTGTTTCCATCGTCGGCGCGGCGCTTTTCTGGGGGCTGTATCGCGAGGGAGGCGATTTGGCCGCAAAAACCGAGCGTCCACTATCTCTAGGCAAACTCGTTCGCATCGTCGGGCAGGATCGCAGCTTCTGGCCTGTATTGCGGCTCGGTATCGCCATGTCTGCGTTTCAATTCACCTTGACCGCACACGCGATCGGCTTCATGGCGGATGGATTGGGGCTAGGCCTTTTTGCCGCTTCTTCGATGTTTGCCGCCACGCAGCTTGCGGGCATTCCCGGCCGTATTCTCCTGCCCTGGCTCAGCGATCGTTTCCGGCCCGGTCTTCGCGGTCAATCCTTTGGCCTGGTATCCGTCATTGCCGCCGGCGCTGCGACAATCCTGGCGCTTCTTCCCACCGGCACTCCGCCGCTGGTGATCCTCCCGGTGCTCGTCATATTGGGGATATTTGGCATCGGCTGGTTTCCGCTTTATCTTCTGCAGATCGCCGAGAGCGCACCGAAAGGTTCGATAGCATCGACAATCGCCTTCGCGTCCACGATCTGCTTGGCTGTCATGGCAATTGGCCCTTACATCTTCGGGCTGCTGGTCGACAGTTTTGGCTACGGGGCAGCGTGGTCGGTACTCATCTTGCCGGTGGTTGTGACAGCGCTGCCCCTGGCAATCTCGCTGCGCCCCTCCAGAACTCAGATTAGCTCATCGTAGACTAGCTTACTGCTTTGACAGGGAATGAGGCCGAAGCAAGTGCCTTGGTCAAAAAGGTAAGGCAATTCCGCCGACACGTGCAGCACGTCATTCGGCCTTCGAAAGCACACGTTGCTCCTCCGCCGCGGAAAGTGGGCCGCCGGCTTCGATAGACGTCAGATAGGTGTCAATTGTCTCCTGTGAAGACGCCGGAACATAACCGTCGGCCCTTGGTGACGATAGGGCGAGACGTGTTACCCAGGTGCCATCCGACCGGCAGGCAACGGCCAGGGTGTTTTCTTCCTGTCGTTTCAATTCGTATTCGCGGCAGAGTGCGCCCCGGCCATCGACAAAACTTGCGACGATGCGCAGCACTTCGGATTGACCGACTGCGATATCGCTGCCGGACGGTTGACGATCGAGCGCAGCAGACAATGCGCCCTTGACCGATGTGCCTGATTCGAGACCGCTACGCCCGGCGACAAAACCGCCAACACCGGTAATGACGGCGAGGACGGAGGCTGCAACCGGCATCAGCCAGCGCTGCCTGAAGCGGGATATCTCCGGCTTTTCCCGTCCGCGGAAAGCAATGACCTTGGCACCCTCCGTATCGGAACTGTTCGCTTCGGCGTCCTCAACCATGCGACGTACCGATGCAGCAAGCGCATCCGGCACCGGCTCATCGATCAGCGGCTTGAGCGTCGAGGCGAGCGCCGTCCGCGTGTCGAGGAAAACGGCAAGGCGTTCGGCAAGCGCGTCATCCGTTTCGAGCGCGGTTTCAAGACGAAGGCTGGTCGCCTCGTCAAGTTCGCCATCGGCAAATGCCATCAATGTCTCGTCGTCAAAATGTTCCATGCTCATGCAACGCCGCCTTTCCTATCTGACGAACGTTTCTCCCCCAGACTTATTCCCGTCAGTTCCGCCAGATGTTTGCGTGCCCGCGCCAGCCGGCTCATGACCGTGCCGATGGGAATGGAGAGAACATCGGCCGTATCGCGGTAACTGAGCTCCTCGACGCAGACCAGAACCAGCACTTCGCGCTGCTCTTCCGGCAGTTTCTGCAGGGCCGCCACCACCTCCATCAGTTCCATGCGCGCATGCGTCGCTGCTTCTCCCGAAGGCACCGACACATCATGCGCCTTCTCGATCTCCTCCTGCGGACCAGCGGTCCGGGCACGGCGCAGATGATCAATCCAGAGGTTGCGCAGGATACGAAACATCCAGGCGTCGAATCGGGTATCGGGTGCAAAACTGTCGGCAGCAACGATTGCCCGCTCGCAGGCGGCCTGCACCAGATCGTCGGCCAATTCGCGTGAATGGCAGAGCGAAATCGCAAATCGACGCAGGTTCGGCAGGAACTCGACCAGCCGCTGCGGCACTGTGGGCGTTTCATTCGTCATGCGATTTGTTTGGCACGGAACGGAATAATCTGTCGAGCCAAACGTCTACCTGAGGTAACATTCCCACATATGTTCGGAATGTTTCGAGTGTAATTTCTACCGGAGATAGACATTTGTCGAAGACTGCACCGCTTCGTTTCGGGTTTTTAATCGTTATCCTCACCGCCACCTTTTCACAGGCAGCGTTGCCGCTGCTGCAATCGGCAGGCATTGCTCCCGGTATTTCCGCAGCGCGCGCAGACGATGATGACGATGGCGGCGGCAATGACGACGATGGTGGCGGTAGCGGGTATGGCGGCTCGTCTGGAGGGGGAGACCGCGGGAGCGACAACCGGCGTCCCCGTGGCGATCTGCGTTCGCTTTTTGGCTGGCCGTTCCAGCGAGCGGAACAAAGGTCGCCGCAGCGAAGGACCGTCGCCGTTCCGGAACGCGCAGCCGACAAAATACTGGCGCTCGGCCTCGACGATCCAGCGATAGCAAACCTGACGCAGGAAGGATTTGTCGTTGATGAACGAACGACCATAGCGCTTACCGGCAGCGAACTGATCAAGCTGACGATACCGCGGGGAATGACCCTGGATACCGCGCGACAGGCCGTCATCGCGACAGCGCCTTCCGCATCCGTGGATTTCAACCATTTCTATCAGCCGGAACAGCAGGAGGCCTCTTCCTGTTCTGGTGATGGCTGCAGGCTCGTGAGACATATGGTCGGCTGGCCTCTCGATGGTGATCAGGAACAACCGGTAAGCTGCGCCGCTCCGTTGCCGATCGGCCTCATCGATACCGCCATAAACGCCGGACACGCATCATTCACCGACGCCGCGATTGAGGTCGTGCAGCTTGGTAATGGTGCGGAAGCGCCATCGGGTGAACAGCATGGAACCGCAGTCGCCGCCCTTCTGGTCGGAGCCGCAGGCAGCCGTGCGCCCGGCCTCCTCCCCGCCGGGCACCTCGTGGCGATAGATGCCTTCCAGCGCTATCGCAAGACGGCCGATATTGCCGAAACATACGATCTCATCCAGGCGCTCGACGTACTCGCCGCCAGAAAAATCCGGATCATCAACCTCAGCCTGAGCGGGCCCGCGAACACATTGCTCGAAAAGGCAGTGCGCGCGACGATCGACAAGGGCACGATACTGGTCGCCGCAGCCGGCAATGAAGGTCCGAACGCCAAGCCGGTTTACCCCGCAGCCTATGCGGATGTTATCGCGGTCACGGCCGTGGACAGAAGCATGAAGCCATATCGGCGCGCCGTTCGCGGGGAGCATATCGACATCGCAGCGCCAGGCGTCGGCGTGTGGACGGCCGCCTCCATTTCCGGCGGCAGACAGAAGAGCGGCACGTCTTTTGCCGCGCCCTTTGTAACGGCTGCGGCCTCGCTGCTGCTGGGCGCAAACCCGGACATGCGGCCGAACGACGTCGCAAATGCCCTGGCGCAGTCGGCAAGCGACATGGGCGCGCCGGGTAAGGACGCGATTTTCGGTTGGGGTCTGCTGAACGCACGAACATTGTGCCAGAGTTGAGCTTGCCAGCGTCACTCTATTTTTTGCGTTATCCATGTGCAGCTTTAATAAAAATGCCCGGCGCGAGGCCGGGCATGAACGTCAGATCTTGATGGACGATATCAATCGTCATCGTCATCGTCGTCAAAATCATCGTCGTCGTCGCGGGAACCGCCGCGGAAGTTCCGCCACCCGTCGTTGTCATAACGATAGCGGCGACTGAAGCGACGGTCATCATCGTCGTCATCGCCATCATCATCCACCAAAACGATGTGAGAATGCGCGCGAAGCGGTGGCTGCGGCTGTATCGCCGTGGCGTATGCCGGAGATGCTGCAACCGTGAAGGTTACCGTGGCAAACAGCGCCACGGCACTTGCGGCAAAAATATGCCTCATGACGTTTCTCCTTTCATGTTTCATGTCGGTACCTGCCATGTCGGTACCTGGCGAGGAACGCGGCTGACGCGACTTTATTCCGCGCAAAGACATTTTCCTCAGGCCACCCCTGCCCCTCAAAAACTTGCCTCTGCTGGGAATATTTACCGTCATCGAACGTTCATAATCGGACATAGGGGAAAATTTGTGCCGCACGGGCGGCTCTCCCGATCCGAAACTGCCCTCTGATGACGGCGCGATCCAAAGGAGGCCACTGGTGGCACATCTCATGTCCTTGCCCACGGCAAATCTGAAGAAAGACCTGCCGACAACCGCCATGACCGAGGCTACGGTTTCCGTCCGGCGCCTCAAACATATTGTTGCGATGCTGCTGACTGCCTTCGCCGCTGTGCTGATCTTTCTGGCGATCGACGACCTGACAATGCCGATGCGGGCGACACTCTTCATTTTTTTGTCGGCCATCATCGCCTGGACGGTCCTCGAACTGCCTGAAACGCCGGTTGCCCTGACCGGGGCTATCGCGCTTGCCGTCGTCGGCGCGATACCGGAAAATCTGGTTTACCAGTCGCTGGGCAATGACATCATCTGGCTTCTTCTGTCCGCCTTCGTGATTGCCGGCGTATTGCGGCATGTGGGTCTCATCGAGCAATTGACGGCACGACTGATGCCCAGAATGCGCAGCATAAGCTCGATGTTCTGGATGCTGACGTTTGTGACCTTCGCGACCGCCTTCGTCATTCCTTCCACCTCAGCCCGGGCCGCCATTCTCATGCCAGTGTATCTCGGATTGTCAGGCGCAATCGGCAATAGCCGCATTTCCCGTGCCCTCGGCCTGCTCTTTCCCACGATCATTCTCCTTTCCGCCGGCGCATCCCTGATTGGCGCGGGGGCGCATCTGGTTGCTGCCGGGTTCTTGGCCCGCCTGACCGGAACTCAGCCGGATTTCATCGGCTGGCTGGTGCTGGCCGGACCGTTTTCGCTCATCACCTGCCTGATTGCCTGCACCATCCTGCTGCATGTGTTTCTCACGAGAGAGGAACGCGACATGGTCCCGGACAGCAAAGCGGGCCTGGCGCGCATCGCCCCCTTTTCCAGAGAACAGATCATCGTCGCGGCTGTGGTCTTCTGCACGGTCCTGATGTTCTCCACCCAGTCCATTCACGGTGTCGGAATGGCGCTGATCGGCATGGTGGCAGCTCTTGTCCTCTGCGTGCCTGATGTCTCCGGCATGACGTTGAAAACAGCCTTGAAAACCGTCGAATGGAATCTGCTCCTTTTCATGGCCGGCACGCTGGTCATCGGCGAAGCGCTGATCGAGACGGGCACGGCACAGATGCTGGCCGATCGGCTGGTGGTTGTTTTCCGCCAGAGCTTGATCACCGCACCTTATATCGTCATCTCATTTGCCGTAATTGTCGCCACCTTTTCCCATCTGGTGATCACCTCGCGCACGGCGCGGGTTACGGTTCTCGTTCCCGCCTTTGCATTACCCTTGTCTGGCCTTGGCGTGGATCCGGCCGCGCTTGTGATGGTGGTGACACTGGCAAGCGGCTTTTGCCAGATGACGATCGTATCGGCAAAACCGGTCGTTCTGTTCGGTGGAATGGAGCCCGCAGCATTCACTCAAGCCGACCTGCGCAAGCTTGGTTATTTCCTCCTGCCGCCATTCATATTCCTGCTCATCCTGTCGGCAATATTTCTTTGGCCGATGCAGGGACTCTCGCAAAAAATCTAAAATAAACAATGAATTGCAATGAACAAAAGGCCGCAACACGCGGCCTTTTTTATTTATCCGACTAAATTTTTTAATCGCTGGAATAAGTGCTGATCGGCCACGTTTCCCCAATGTCACATACTTGTCATGAAAGGATCTTCCCATGCCCTTCCGCGTTGTTGTTGCCCCCTCGGGCTTCAAGGAAAGTCTCTCAGCCGAACAGGCCGCCGATTGCATTGAAAAAGGTGTTCTGCGTGCATTTCCCGGCTCCGAGGTCGTCAAGGCACCCATGGCCGACGGCGGCGAAGGCTTTACCCGGGCATTGACCGGCGCCACCAATGGCACGATCCACCCGGTAACGGTGACAGGCCCGCTTGGACAACCCGTCTCCGCATTTATCGGATTTCTCGGCGGATGCCCTGAGCCGACGGCGGTCATCGAAATGGCTGCGGCTGCCGGTCTCAGCCTTGTTCCGCGTGATCGCCGCAATCCCTGCCTCACCACGAGCTATGGTGTCGGCGAACTCGTGCGCGCCGCACTTGACGGTGGCGCAAGACGGATATTGCTCGGCTGCGGCGACAGCGGCACCAATGATGGCGGCGCCGGCATGGCGCAGGCGCTGGGCGTCCGACTGCTCGATGCCGCCGGCCGCGACCTCGACCGTGGCGGTGCAGCCTTGGCGAAGCTGAACCGCATCGATCTCAGCAACCGAGATCCGCGCCTGTCCCAAGTGCGCATTGATGCCGCTGTGAACTGGCATAACCAGCTTCTCGGGGAGCGAGGTGTCGCCCGCGTTTTCGGGCCGCAGAAAGGAGCGACGCCGCAACAGGTGGAAGAGCTTGCTGCGGCGATGGAAATCTACGCAGAGCGCATAGAAGACGCCACCGGTCTCGATGTCGGCTCAGCACCGGGCGCTGGCGCATCGGGCGGACTGGGAGCAGCTGTACTGGGCCTGCTCTGCGGCAAGCTTCACCCCCGCTACGACATCGTCATGCAATATCTCGATGTTGATGATTATCTGCGTAACGCCGATCTGGTGATCACTGCCGAAGGAAGCCTCGACGGCCAGACCCCCTTCGGCAAGGTTCCAGCCGAAATCGCCCGTCGGGCCAAGGAGGCCGGCGTTCCGGTGGTCGCGCTTGCTGGTACGATCGGCAAGGGCGTCAGGCTTAATCTCGAATACGGGATTGATGCCTTCGCCTCGATATTGACCCGACCGTGCTCCCTGGAGGACGCGATATCATCGGCACCGAAGCTTCTGGCCCGCGCGGCGGAGGATGCCGTCAGGATGATCATGATCGGGACAACCTTGCGCATAAGGGGAAGAGTTCGTGCTCCGTCCGCAATTGGAACCGGCATGTCCAGTTCCCGGTACTCCTGAGGAAATTCGCAGGCGCTCGCCCTTAAGCACGCAACCTCTCCCGATATCCGCCTAAACCGGCGCTGCCAAATGTGTATTGAGAAATACGCGGCAGCGCCCTCCGGGGAGGATATCATGACGTTTTCTGGCGCTTTCGCGCGGCATTGATGCCATAACTCGCGCAGGAAGACCACATCTATCCGAGAACGTACAGCATATCATTGCTTTTGGCCTCCGTGGAAAATGGCGGGTTGAGATGGCGTCCGGCACAGGGTATCAGTTGCCCGGCCCCAAAGCGGGCCTTCCGCAAGCAACAAGGCGTATCCTGACATGATCCCGGACTTCCTCGTCACCCATTCCGGTGGCTTCCATGCTGATGAGCTTCTGTCCAGCGTCGTGTTGACCCGACTTTTCCCCCAGGCCCGCCTCGTTCGCAGCAGGGCAGCCGAATGGATCACGCCCGGCGCGGACCGCATCATCTACGACGTCGGCGGCGCTTATGACCCGAAGGGGAGAATCTTCGACCACCACCAGCGCGGCGCGCCATTACGGGACGATGGTCAGCCCTATAGTTCGTTCGGTCTGATCTGGAAGCACTTCGGCCGGGACTATCTTGTCGCCTCGGGCGTTCCAGAAGATCATATCGAGACCGTCCATGCCGCGTTCGATACCAGCTTTGTGCTGCCGGTCGATCTGGTCGACAATGGCGCGCTCAGCCCTTCCATCGCCGGGCCACTTGCCGGGCTAACGCTGCCTGTTTTGCTGGAAACCCTGAAACCTGTTTTTGACGAAACAGATCCTGACGCGGACAATCGCAGTTTCCATGCGGCGCTCGCCATTGCCCGCAGCTTCATCGAGGCGAAGATTGCCAACAGCGCTGCAAAATTGCGGGCTGAGGCGCTTGTGAACCGGGCTATCGTGGATGCCGGCGAAGGGCATATTCTGGAATTGCCTGTGGGAATGCCGTTCCGGCCCGCCATCGTGAAGTCGGGCGCCGACCATCTACTGTTTGTCGTTCACCCCCGCAACAACGACTGGTGCCTGACCGGTATCCGTCGCGCCGATGAAGGATTTGAGCTGCGCGCGGATCTGCCAGCCGCCTGGGCCGGTTTGACGGACAAGGATTTGGAAGCGGTTTGTGGCGTCGAAGGAGCGAGCTTCTGTCACAACGGCCGGTTTGTCGCAGCGGCCAGAACCCGCGATGCTGCGCTAGCCATGGCGGAGTTAGCGGTGAAAGAGGCTCTCTCCCTCGGCAAGGAGGCCACAGCGATAAAGCCGTGACATAGCGGCCTATCCTGCTGCGTTGTTTGCTCACCAGCCGGCTGTTTTGGGAAAAGGCTCCATCGGATATCGACAGGCGCAAACTTTGGTGCTCCAAGCAAAGATGATACCTGACGCATTTCCACCAATAAACGACAGGCAAATTTCAAGGATCGCCTATGCTCGCTCTCACACACCTTCGTCACGGCACGACCGTAATGTGCATCACTTTCGCTATGCTCCAAGCCGGAAGCGCTGTGGCAGCCAAAACCGATCCTACATTTTATGATGCGGCGCTGTGCAATCCGCCATACTCGATGACATCTGCGACCGAGATTTACGATGCAGCGGAAAAGCTTGCAAAACCCGACACATCGTCACTGGGCGCGGCAATCTACACACTTCCCTTTCAGATCGGCCGTGATGGATTTGAAAGCGATGAAGTGTTCTTCGCCAATGGTGCGGTCGGCGTTCTGATCAAGGGCCAGCGTGCCGACGATCTGGCGGCGAAATATGATTTGAAGCCAGAAACTTCCGACCTGATGGGCACGTCCAGCAAAGGTTATGCACGGGAACTCTCGCAGGATCTGCAGCCCCCGGAAGGTCTGGCGGGCCCCGGAAAAGTCTCCATTGTGGCCCGGGAAGGTGACGCTCTTGGCGGCAAAACCCTGTTGGCCTGTGAATTCGCACCGGACTGAATATCACCGGGCGACCTGCCAATGCCATTGCCTTGCCCTGGCGATCACGGCAGTGAATGAGCCTTAAACCCGTGCGGCAGCCGACGTCGATGCCGTTTCAGGCTTCGACTTAGGCGGCGGTTC
Source organism: Agrobacterium sp. SUL3 (assembly GCF_001263295.1). NCBI lineage: Bacteria > Pseudomonadati > Pseudomonadota > Alphaproteobacteria > Hyphomicrobiales > Rhizobiaceae > Agrobacterium > Agrobacterium sp. SUL3. The sequence continues at coordinate 79,678 of NZ_KQ414503.1, read as the reverse complement.
CATCGTGATGGCTGCGCCATAGCGCCATACCTCTTGCACATCGCCATCGGCGTCTCAGCTTGGGTCTGTCACTGAATGAAATCAGTCTGGAACGGCGGCTGTCGCAGGCATATCCTGCTGTGGCCACCGCTGCAGCGCTTCCCGCCCGGCGTCGGTCAGGTCATAAACTCCCCGATCGAGCCGTTCAAACCAGCCGTAAACATTCGAAAGCAAAATTTTTCCGGCATCCGGTATGCTGGACCTGACCTGGCGCACACGCAGCGGCCCTGATGCCAGCGCCAAAGCGCAGCCGAGCGCCTGCTGGCGGTAAGCGGTCATGATCGGCGCCCGGGTGCTGCCCGCCGACTGCCGGATCTCCGCGTCGCCTCTGGTGTTCACGCATGAGCCGCGAACGCCGTTTTGGATTGGTTCGCGGCATCGGTGATACGGAACCGACAACAACGCTGACGTCGCCGCTATCAGAAATCCCGAGCATGCCGATCCCAAGCCTGCGGCAAAGATCGCGGTAGCGCTTGTCGGCCTCCCGGCCTCTGCCCTTGGCTGAAATTCGGGCCGCAATCCATATCTCATCTGCAATAGCTGCGCGATCGACTGCCTGCAGAATGAGCTCCAGGTTAAAGCTGAGCTTTAGCTCGCAGATCACGACAACAGGCGGATCATCATCGCTCAAACCGACAAGGTCGCAACCGCCGACCTCACCTTTGACGGTGTAACCTGCCTTTTCAAGAAAGCCTTTGACGGGCAGATAAAGCGAAGTTTCCATGTGCCTGCAGGATCAAGTGATTATCCAGCCCCGAATACATCGTTCCACGTGCTCAGGACAACCTTTATAGCCGCCGACGCCGTTACAAATCGTCAGCGCTGGAGACAACCGCCCATAAATTTCCCGGAAGATCGACATTCGGCGTTGCGACGACGCTGCGCCCTTGACGAGGGCGAACACGCGATCCGTCGATCTTTCTATTTCAAAGTATGATCCACTATATGGACCTTTGATCATTCGCGGCTACACCGCCATTCTCGATCAGGCGCGTCTGGGATTGACCGGGATGGTGATTATGGAGCGCCACGACGACGAGGTTCTGGAACGTTTCGGCGCAGCCATGGCCGCGCTTCCGGAGGTGCTGGAAGCCTATCTGACCACCGGCGAATATGATTATCTCATCAAGGCGGCATCTGGAGGCAGAATGCCCTCACTTCCGTTTGACCATACGCCGAAGCAGGGAGCCGGCCCTGCCCTTGCGAGGAGCAAGGTGGATATCGCTGACGAGTTTTGCGCCACCCTCCCGACGTTCCAGCGTGATCTTTCGGCTGTGGAAAGCTTCAAGCTCGGCACGATGCGCCACACTGACGATCGTGGCATCGGGCAATTCATCGATTACCGTCTGCATCATCTTGTCCTGACTCTTTTCGTCCAGGGCTGCGGTTGCTTCGTCCATGACGATGATGTCAGGATCGTTCAGCAACAGGCGAGCAAAGGTAAGCCGTTGCTTTTCACCACCCGACAGCGTCTGGTCCCACGGCGCCTCTTCCTCCACCTTGTCCTTGAGGTGACCAAGGCCAACTTTGTCGAGAGCTGCCCCTATCTCTTCGAGAGTCCAGCTCTCGGCCGCCTGCGGATAGCAGACCGCTCGACGCAGCGTACCTGACGGAATGTATGGGCGCTGCGGCAACATGAAAAGTCGACTGCCAGCGCGAAAACTCACGTCGCCACCGCCCCACGGCCACAGGCCGGCGATAGCGCGGACAAGCGTGCTTTTGCCTGATCCGGATTCCCCTGCGACCAGTACCCTTTCTCCCGGCCCGATTTCGACATCCGTCTCTTTGACGACAGCGGTACCGTCACCCAGCGAAACGGAAACATCCTTGAGGCTGAGCATTGTTTCGCCTTCCGTCTCACCGCGCACGATCCGACCGAGGGTGTCGCTCTGTTCGGCCCGCTCGAGACCATCAAGCGACATCATCAGGGATGCGACGCGTCGTGCGCATGCATTCCAGTCGGCCAGCCGGGGATAGTTGTCGACCAGCCAGCCAAAGGCGGATTGAACGATGGTGAATGCCGATGCGGATTGCATGACCTCTCCGAGCGACATGCTCCCATCGAGAAACTTCGGCGCGCAAAGCAGAACCGGCACGACGGGAGCAATCAGCATCGATCCATGCGACACGATCGTGGTGCGCATATATTGTAGCGCCATCAGCCGCCACTGCCGGCGCACATTGACAAACCTCTTGTCGAGGTCGCTCCGTTCTTCCTCTTCCCCGCCAAGCAGGGCGATGCTCTCGCCATTTTCCCTGACGCGCGTAAGCGTGTACCGGAATTCCGCCTCCAGCTGGTTCTTGACCTCGGACACTCGAACGAAGTTCCTGCCAATCAAAGCTATGGAACTAGATGTAACGACGGCGTAGATCACCGCCGCAACCACGAGAAAGCCGGGTATTGTAATCCACACTCCCGCCACCGACAGCGTCAACGCCCCGCCAATCGTCCACAGGACAACGATAAAGGTGGAAGCAGACACGAACGCGGCGATGACACCTGCGACAAAATCCACCGGCGCCTCGGTGGCGATCCGCATATCCTCCGACAGCCTCGCCTCAGGATTTTGATGATCGCCGTCGATCAGATTGAGTTGATAATAGCGGCCATTTGCAATCCATCGTGCGACCAGCAACTTCGTCAGCCATGAGCGCCAGCGGCGCTGGATCAGCATTCTGGCATAGACCTGGGACGTCACGATCAAGACGCTTCCCAGGACCAGCGGCGGAAAGACGGATCCGAGAAAATAGACGGTAGATGCGTCCCTTTTTTCAATCGCATCAAAAATCCCGCGATTCCAGACATTGATGCCATATTGGAAACCGACATTTATGCCGATCATCGCCAGCAGCCCGAGCGAGAACGGCCACGCCAGCCTATCACCACGGCGGCTCCAGTAACCTCGCGCGCTGATCCAGAAGCGCTTCAGCAGATATCTCTTTCGAGCCTGCTCGGCCTCCTCCGGCGTCAACCCCGAAGCAGGCTCTATTTCCTCGGGCGGGAGGGGATCATCAATGTCACGATCTTCCGTCATGGGCGCGTTTTTCGCACCATTCTGGCCGGTGCCATCGACCGGTTTCGGGTTTGCATCAGCATCGGTCATGGATGCTTAAACGAACGGCGGTTTGAAAGGTTTCACGGCTGCGTGACGGGTCGCAACAAATGGTTTCGCCAATACATATCTTCAGCGGCACCCGCCAAAATCCACACCGAAAGCTACAATCGAGACTCGATATCCAACACCAGCTTTTTCAGCAGCGCCGCAAGATTTTTGCGCTCCTCAGGACTGAGGCCTTGCAGGAAACCCACTTCGCTTGCCATGTCTTCGCGAAACGCTTTTTCGGCCAGATCAATGCCGGCCGGCGCAAGACATACGACGATACTGCGCCCATCAAGCCTCGATTTCCTGCGCTCGATGAGACCGGCCTTTTCCAATCGGTCAAGCCGGTGCGTCAGGCCACCCGACGAGAGCATCAGCGTTGTGTACATCTCCGTTGGCGTCAATTGGTAGGGCGGTCCCGACCGGCGCAATGTTGCGATAACATCGAACTCCCCACGATCAAGGCCGAAACGGGCAAACGTGTCTTCGATAGACGGTGCCAAAAGATTGCTCAGCCGTTTGGCTCTTCCGAAAATGGCCATCGGCTCCGTATCGATATCCGGTAATTCCTGCGCCCATTGGCCACGGAGACGATCGACATGATCCCCCTTGTCAGCTTCGACCGTGCGATCCGTCATCGTCTTCGCCTGCTTCATCTCTTCACCCCATCATCAACCTGAAAACCATATACGGCTTCGCCTGCGCCGTGAATATATCTTTGCAGGAAGATAAATGTCTTGACGAGAAGATAAATTGGAAATATATCTTCTCGCGAAGATAATTCTATCTCAGGGAGGAGATCAGATGTTTTCCATCCGCCGTCATCAGGAACCGAAAGCTGGCGAGAGCCGAACGGTACGTTATGAAGGATGCGAATACGGAAGCGCCGTATCCATCTTTCTCGTCAACGCCGATCCGGGTCGCGGGCCTGAACTGCACGTTCACCCCTATGCGGAAACATGGGTCGTTCGAAAAGGCGAGGCCGAATTCACCATCGGCGATCGCCGGGCGCATGGTTCATCCGGCGACATCATTGTCGGACCTGCCAATATTCCCCACCGCTTCGAAAACATCGGCACCGAACGGCTGGAGATCATCTGTATTCATCCAAGTGAGACCTTCCAGCAGACTTTCCTGTAATCCCGTTCCACCATGAGGAGAAAGACAATGGCCAAGATGATTTTCCTGAACCTGCCGGTGAAAGATCTGGCTGCCTCAACCGCGTTCTACGAGGCAATCGGCTGCGTGAAGAACGAGCAGTTCTCCAACGAAGATGCAAGCTCGATGGTGTGGTCTGAGACCATCACATTCCAGCTTCTGCAGCTTGATTATTATAAAACCTTCACCACCAAACCGATCGCCGATGCCCACACAACAAATGGCATGCTGATCGCCCTTTCGCGCGACAGCCGAGACGAGGTCGACGCCATGGTTGAGGCCGCGGCAAAGGCCGGCGGGCAAGCGGATGTTCGAGAGCCGCAGGATTTAGGTTTCATGTATCTTCGCACCTTCGCCGATCCCGATGGTCACGTATTCGAGCCGGCCTACATGAATCTAGGCAAAGACGGCTGACCTTATGATCGGCATTTCGGGCGCTATAACGCTTTTGCCGGCTCAATCGCGACGAACCACATGGCACTCAAAAAACTCTGCCGCGCGGCATCAGACCGCGCAGCAGGTTGTCTCATACATTCACGGTTAGCCCGCAACTTTTCGGAGTGATCTTTCAATCTCTCCTCCGCAATAAGCATCACCGTAGTCTTCAAAACTCCGGCGGTTCAAGGCGGCCAGCTGAGCTGTAGCCCCCACCCGACAGGAAAGGCCCCAGATGACTGGCGAAGTATCTTCGATAATGCCTTTAATGACTGGAAAGCGGTCAGCCATCGTCGTCCACAGCAAGGCGGTAACGATATCTGCGACGCCGGGTTTTTCCGATCCGAGCATAAATCCGGAGTGAGCGGTCAGACCGTTTCTTGCCCCGGTATCTTCAAAAATGCGGAGCCACTTCCGTAAACGAGGGACGAACTCCTCCCATTTTTCTGGCGTCCACATCTCTCGCCCACCGCTGAGCGTCAGCTCATCAAGGACGTCGTTGGCGTCGTTTACCACTTTGGCGCTGAGCGCGCGGCCCTCGACCGCCGCCGGCAGGATATCCAGCCGCTCACCCAGATAGAGGGCGATTGCCGGCATCTGCGAGATGGCGAAATTGCGCTCGCGATCAATCAGGACCGGTGGCCCCATGAAAGCTATCGGCTGCTTCCCCACCTCACGATGCATAATATCGTCTATCGCATCGACACCATGTTCATCCCAGGAGCATCCGCCATGGGCCAGAATTCCCCTGATGAACTGACCTCTAAACGGAACTGGCCAGTAATAAAGGTCGAAGTCGCTCATATCGTCCTCCTGTTCGTTACGCAAACCTCTAACGGGGCTGGCTATTGCCAGTTCCACCGCGTCGCGCTGGAAACAAACGCGGAGTTTTGAAGAGTTGCTGCACGCAACTGTTGGTTCGATGTTTTAACGCGTTGCGGATGATGACAACCGGGCGCGCCTGGGCTCAAAGTTGTCAGCCCCGCAGCGCTTTCGGTTCATTACATTTGCTAGGCGTTTGCGCAGATGTCAGCCGCGACTTCAATCCATTGGTTCGAAGATCACGCGTATCAGGGTTCCGTCAGCGGCCGCGGCACTGACTGCCTTTGCGGTCAACCGGAGCGGTCTGCGCGCGACGAGCGTTTCCGGCAAAGGTTTTTTTCCAGGGCCCGGATCGATAAAGGCTGAACACTCGTCATCCGAGTTCAGCATCGCCATGAACGATGTCGCGACAAGGTGCTGGCCGCAAGCGGCGCATCGCAGAATATACGAGCCGAAATGGACAACAGATTCGGTTTCCTCCAATCCGCACGCGGTGCAGGCCAGCATGGTGTTCATTGCAAAACATATCCCGAGCGCATCTGACGGCGACCTATGACGCCGCGGCCAAAATGATCGCAATAGCGAGCAGTAACGGCCCCATCCACTTGAAGTGCCGGACCACCGGCAGCTGCTGTGTCGGATTTTTCGATAGGCGTAGATGACCGAAACCTACGGCGGTCATCCACAGACCGGCGCAAAACATGATGAATTCGTCGATATAAGCAGCGATCATAACTTCCCCCAGCGACGAGTGGACATGTCGTCCACCGGCTATTCCTTCCCGATTGCTTCAAGCCAGATACTGACGGCGACTGCGCCCGCATCGGGGTGCCCGACAGCCCGTTCGCCGAGATAACTTGCGCGCCCGAGCCGGGGCTTCATGGATGTCGTTGCCTCGGCGCCCGCAACGCCCGCCGCGACTGCGGACCGCCAGGCCTCTTCCGTCGAAGCTCCCGCGGCAAGTTTATCCCGAAACGTTTCTGCCGCCGGATGAAGCGCATCTATCATCGTGCGGTCACCTGGCTTCGCACCGCCAAGTTCCGAGACCGCGATAACCGCCGCTACAAATGCTTCCGCCATCTGCTGAGCCGTACCCCCTGCTGGCCCTGAACAAGCACGATCTCCCGGCCAATTTCAAGCTCGGGCGCTCGCCACTTGCGAACCGCTGCCCAATAAAATGTTGCAAGAAAAGGCCCGCATAAATGGGCTGCTGGTTTGTAAACCAATCAGCGCATCATGCGCAAAGTTTGAGTTGACCGTTTTAAATGGTGAGGTGACACTTGCAGCCATGGACAGGGAGGAAGATGATGGATGAAGCACAGCAATGGCGTCACATGGCAAGTGCGCCCAAAAACGGCAACCGGATCCTCGTAACGATACACTCGTCAGAACAGGGGCCTGCCCAGGTAGATCTTGCGTATTGGGCGAAGAGCGACCGGTTCGGCTCGGAAGGCTGGCGCGCTTCAGACTCGTCACCGGGCCGGATCATCGAATATGCCGAGCCGGAATTGAAGTGTTGGATGCCGGTTCCCCTGGCCAATGCCGATGGTCTCGCAATGCCATCCCCCTGGAAAGGCGAGGATGATCGCGAACTCGATGGATCGGGGATTTGAGAGAGGGTACGGCCATATTCCGATATAGAGAGCATTGTCGATCGTCGTCTCTCGATGGCCGACCGGCGGTATAGAGTATCTGCGGCCCCTGACTGAGCGGCCTACACGCCGCCATGACTAAATATTCAAACCTTGAAGCAATTCTCACGATGCCACTGGAGAAAATGTGGATGTGGCTGCTCAATCGATCGAAACGGCACGATCGCTCGCCCTGTCTTGTTGATCAAACCGCGGATGCTCTCTCGATCATTGGCCTGCCGTGAAATCAGGATCTCAAGTTTATCGGAGAGACCGATTAACCCACGATCGAACATCCAGTGCGCCGTTCCTGAAAGGGCGATGCCATTGCAAAGTATATCAGGGCCATTTGCCTCCACCGGACGTATATGCGCAGCATCGACTTCCGCACGTCCACCGCCATTGATAAGCTTCAGGCCCGTGATCGCACAGCGCTTGTCGTAAGCCTGCAAAACGAGCCGGCGAAACAGGCGATCTCTCACAATTCGTGACGAAAGCTGGGCAACACGCTCACGCTCTTCTTCGACCACGAAGGGCGCCTGAACCCGGTCGTCAAATCCGTCAGAAAGCCGCATCTCTCTCGGCTCGTCCAAACGCGGCAACTCGGGTTCCAGCTCATCCAGGCCAATCGACACGATGCGATTGAAGTCCGCCGCTGATATCGGGCGTACTGCCGCCTGTGCCCTACCAGAAATCCGGCCCTCTTCATTCAACAGACCGCGCTCGATGACGCCGTCTGGCCCACCGAACGGAACAGGATTGATAAAATCAAGGTAACTTCCCGGCTCAATCAACGCCAGATACATGCCGGCCGCCTTAGTGTCCGGAATGATCTGGGCAACTTTGGCGACAGCAAAATAACCACGCGTCGCTGCAACCTTGCGCGGCTCATAATAGATGATCCAATCACCGAGACAAGCTTGTACACGACCGAGATATTGGCTCGGAAACTGGTACTGTTCAGCCGGACTGTCGTCGTAAATTGAATCTGAGCGATGAATGAAAATTCCGAATCCCATGCCCGAATATTAGCACGACCAGGATACAACAGCGCAATGCGCCTTCTCACTTAAAGCGAAATCATTGAGCACCAACTCGTGTATTGCATAGACTTCGCATGCCGCCGGAGCCATCATAGTGCCAGAGGCTGGCGTCTTTTCGGAGAGGGAAGGACGAGTTCGGAAGTCATCCGTATCTCAGTCATTGCGGGTTCGATCTACCTGTTGGCTCAGTTGGATGCCATGCTTACATTACTGGCCCTGCTTACATTACCGATTGCGCGCCTCCGGAGGATAAATCGAATGGAAGTAAGATTTCTCGCTGAGGCTTTTCTCGCCCTCATGCTTTCCACCGCTATCGCCTCTGCCCAGCAGGCGTCCGACATGGTCGCGCCCGAGAAGGCGACTGATGTCGCGACGGCCAGACGTGTCGAGTCAGGAAGCTTCATGGTCGCGGCTGCCAATCCGCTGGCGGCCGAGGCTGGGCGCGACGTGATCGCCGCGGGCGGCAACGCCATTGATGCTATGGTGGCGGTGCAGTCCGTGCTGGGCCTCGTTGAACCGCAGAGTTCTGGTCTCGGCGGTGGTGCCTTCCTCGTCTATTACAATGCGAAAAGCGGCAAGCTGACGACGTTGGACGGCCGGGAGACGGCGCCGATGGAAGCCGCGCCAAAGCTCTTCCTGGATGACAAAGGTCAGCCGCTTAAATTCATGGACGCAGTCATCGGCGGCCGTTCCGTTGGCACGCCGGGAACGGTGCGACTTTTAGAGGAAGCGCACAAACGCTATGGAAAGGCGGAATGGGCAAGCCTGCTGAAGCCGGCGGAAAAGCTGGCGACCGATGGTTTCAAAGTCTCGCCGCGTCTTGCCTCCCTGATCGCGTCCGAGGGCGATCGGTTGAAGAAATATTCAGAGCCCCGGTCCTATTTCTTTGACACATCAGGGGCCGCCCTGCAGACCGGCACGCTGTTGAAAAACCCAGCCTATGCCGAGACGCTTGCCGCTCTCGCCAAAGGTGGCGCCGATGCCTTTTACAAGGGGCGAATTGCCGAGGCTATCGTCAAGACCGTGCGCGAGGCGTCCGACAATCCCGGTGTGCTGTCGCTTTCCGATCTTTCCAACTATCGCATCATCGAGCGCGAGCCGGTCTGTTTTATCTATCGCGCACTTGATGTTTGCGGCATGGGACCACCATCGTCGGGCGGCATCGCCATCGGCCAGATGCTCGGCATGGCGGAGAATTTTGATCTCAAGTCCCTGGGGCCGAGAAATGTCGAAAGCTGGCGCATTATCGGCGATGCGCAGCGTCTCGCCTTCGCCGACCGCGAGCGTTACGTCGCTGACACCGATTTCGTGCCATTACCGATCAAGGGCCTGCTGGACAAAACGTACCTGGGCGAGCGGGCAAAGCTGCTCGACGGCGACAAGGCGTTGGCCACCGATGCCGTCAAGGCCGGTGAGCCGGAATGGGACCACGCGCTCCTTTTCGGCCGGGATGCCGCGCTCGAATTGCCCTCCACCAGCCATTTTGTCATTGCCGACAAGGAGGGCAACGTGGTCTCGATGACAACGACGATCGAAAGCGGCTTCGGCTCGCGGCTTATGACGAATGGCTTCCTGCTCAATAACGAGTTGACGGACTTTTCTTTCAAGACCCATGATGGCGGCCTGCCGATCGCCAACCGTGTCGAGCCCGGCAAACGTCCGCGTTCCTCCATGGCCCCGACTATCGTGATGAAGGATGGAAAACCGCTGCTCGCCATTGGTTCGCCCGGCGGCAGCCAGATCATCGGCTATGTGGCGCAGGCGCTCATCGCCTACATTGACTGGGGTATGCCGGTGGAAGTGATCGTCGCCCAGCCGCATCTCATCAACCGGTTCGGCACCTATGACATAGAGGCCGGCACCAGCGCGGAAGATCTGGTCGGTCCGCTGAAGGCACTGGGTTACGAGGTGAAACCGGGTGAGATGAATTCCGGTTTGCATGCTATCGAGATGACCGCCCGAGGTTTGGCCGGCAGTGCCGATCCACGACGCGAAGGAGTGGTTGTGGGGGAGTGAGAAACGGCGCGCGACGGACACCGGCGCAAAAAGGGTGAGGACCTTGTCTCCATCGTGACTGCTCGCATCTTTCAAAATCTCGGCTGCGCCAACGGGCGTCGTTTCAATATCGTGGTTGACCTCACACGCTGCTGAACCCGGCTATCCAGCCCCGTAGAAAAAATCTTTCGGTTTGCCACCAATAATCGGAATGGTCTTTGCCGCGCCCGGTCCCCGGCAGGGATATCGTCGTGATGAAGATCGGGCCTGCCTTGCTCTTCCACGGCAAGGCCAGCAGCCCGGATCAAAAACATCGACGAGAGGGTAAAGCCGAATGGCAAATGATCGCAAACTGCATCTCGGTGCCTTTATGCGGCCCGTCAGCCTCCACACGGGCGCATGGCGTTATCCGGGTGCATTCCCGGACGCGAATTTCAACTTCGCCCATCTGGCGCGCTTTGCACAACAGCTGGAAGCCGCGAAATTCGACGCATTCTTCATGGCCGATCATCTGGCGGTGTTGAACATGCCAACGGAAGCCCTGCGCCGCAGCCACACCGTAACGTCCTTCGAACCTTTTACCCTGCTTTCAGCACTCGCCGCCGTCACCTCGCGCATCGGGCTGGTCGCCACCGCTTCCACCACATTTGATGAGCCCTATCATGTGGCACGGCGTTTTGCGTCTCTCGATCATCTCAGCAATGGTCGTGCCGGATGGAACATCGTCACCACGTCCAACCCGGATGCTGCGCGGAATTTCGGCCGCGACGAACAGCCTGATCACACCGAGCGCTACGGGCGGGCACGTGAATTTTACGATGTCGTCACCGGCCTCTGGGACTCCTTCTCCGACGACGCCTTCATACGCGATGTCGATAGCGGGCTGTTCTTCGATCCGGAAAAAATGCATGTCCTCAATCACAAGGGACCCGAATTTTCCGTGCGCGGGCCGCTGAACATCGCGCGTCCGGTGCAGGGCTGGCCTGTCATCGTTCAGGCAGGCGCATCCGAGCCGGGACGCCAGCTTGCGGCCGAAACAGCCGAGGTGGTTTTTGCAGCGACACCCACGCTTGCCGCGGGAAAGGCCTTTTACAGGGACGTCAAGGACAGGACTGTCGCCGCTGGCCGCTCCCGCGACGGAATTGTCATCCTGCCCGGCGCTTTCGTTCTGGTTGGCGATACGGTGGAGGAGGCCAAGGCCAAACGCGCCAGGCTCGACAGCCTCGTCCATTATGACAGCGCGATCGCCTCGCTTTCGATTGCGCTCGGCCACGATGTTTCCGGCTTCAATCCCGATGCTCCCCTGCCTGATATTCCCGAGACGAATGCCAGCAAATCCAGCCGTGAAAGGGTCATCGAACTCGCCAGAAACGAAGGTCTGACGGTGCGCCAGCTTGCCCAGCGGTTGGGCGGTTATGCCGGCCTCGCCTTCGTCGGCACGCCAGAAACCATCGCCGACGAGATGGAAAAATGGCTGCACGAAGAAGGTTCTGACGGTTTCAACATCACCTTCCCTTTCCTGCCCGATGGCCTTGATGACTTCACCACGCAGGTGGTTCCAGAACTGCAAAGGCGAGGTCTGTTTCGAAAGGACTATGAGGGGCCGACATTGCGCGACCATCTGGGGCTGCAACGGCCAGCCAATCGTTTTTTCCCCTGATAAAGGGCCATCGCGCCGATTGCGACAAAGCTAGGGAGATTTTCCACGCCCGCCGCGAAGTTTGGCATGAGGTTCCAGAAGGGCGGATTGACCTCAAAAACCCCCGCCCTTACCTTTTAATTACACAAAATACATAAATTAGGTGAATTAATATGAAGGCTGAACATTCCCGTCGCCAGATCCTCAAATTCGGCCTTGCCGGCGCTCTCGCAGCACCGCTGGTCACGGGCCGCGCGCTCGCTCAAGGCTCTGCGGATTTCCCTGCGGAGCTGAAGCTGGACTGGGGATTTTACTCCTCGCACACGCTGTTGATAAAGAACAAGGGCTGGCTTGAGGACGCTTTTAAGGATGTCGGCACCAAGATCACCTGGGTGCAGTCCCGTGGCAGCAACAATTCACTGGAATTCCTGAAGGTCGGCTCGACCGATTTTGCCGGTTCGGCCGCACTGTCGGCCTTTCTGGCCCGTGCCAACGGCGTGCCGCTGAAAGTTATTTATGTGGCAAGCTGGGGCGGTTCCTCCATCATTCAGGTGCGGCCGGATTCGCCGGTCAAGACCGTTGCCGATCTCAAGGGCAAAACCATAGCAGTCACCAAGGGCACGGCTCCTTATTTCACCCTGGTGCGCGCGCTTGACCAGAACAAGCTGTCGATCGACGATCTGAAGGTCGTGAACCTGCAACATCCGGAAGGCTTCAACGCGCTGCAACAGGGTCAGGTCGATGCCTGGGTCGGTATCGATCCGCATACCTCCCAGGCGGAGCTTGCCGGCGACAGGGCGATTTTCGACGAGCGCAGCTGGCGCGACGGCAGCGTCTTCAGCGTTTCCGAAGAGTTTCTGGCAAAGCACCCGAAAGCGGTCGAGCGCCTGCTCGGCGTCTGGGTGGAGACGCAGAAATGGATCCGCGAGAATAACCGCGAATTCATCGATTTCGTCACCAAGGTTACCGGCAACGATCCCAAGATCACCGAGCTGACAATCAACAAGCGCGACTGGAAGGATCCCGTTCCGGGTGAGGAGTTGCTGAACTCGATCCGCATTGTCACGCCACTGCTCGGCGATGATGTTCTGCGCCCGGGCGTCAATGTCGATAATGTCCTGTCATCGCTGATCGATCCGGCGCCGGCGAAAAAGGTGCTTGGCGCATGAATTCCCATCCGCGCGAATTCCAGCGCGTGAAGAAGACTGCCAAACAATTCCCCTCCCGCTTGCCGTTCTTGCGGCGGGCGGGAAGCTTCTTTGGGCGGTTCGATCTGCGCGGCGCGATCGTGCCGGTCGGCTCATTGGTCCTGCTCGAGCTTTTCGTCCGTTTGGGCTGGGTCAGCCCCTATGTGCTACCGCCGCCTTCCGAACTTTACGAGACGTTTCTGCGGCTTGCCGAAGGTCCGTTGTGGACGAATGTTGCGGCCAGTACAGCGCGCGTCTTTGTCGGCTTCGTCATCGGCTCGCTGCTGGCGGTCGTCGTTGGTTCGCTGGTCGGTTTGGTGATTGCCGCCGAGCGATATCTCGAGCCGACATTTCAGGCGCTGCGCGCCGTGCCCAGCCTTGCATGGGTGCCGCTGCTGATGATCTGGTTCGGCATTGGAGAAACTTCAAAAATCGTGCTGATCGCTAAAAGCGCGTTTTTCCCGGTTTACCTCAACCTCTTCTCCGGCATCAGAAATGTCGACCGCAAGCTGGTGGAAGTGGGCGAGATGTATCACCAACCGCTGCCCGTTCTGGTGTGGCGGATCTTCATTCCCGCCTCTTTGCCGCATCTGTTCACCGGCCTGCGTTACGGGCTGTCGCTGGCTTGGCTGAGCGTTGTCGCAGCCGAGCTTCTGGCCGCCTCCGAAGGCATCGGTTACATGCTCTCCGATGGGCGGGAGCTTTCGCGGCCCGATCTGGTGATGATCGCCATCATCTGCCTCGCCGTGCTTGGCAAGATTTCCGACAGCCTGTTCAAGATCGTCGAGGAGCGTTGCCTGCGCTGGCGTGACACCTATTCCCTTCAAGAAGGAGGGCCGCTGCGGTGAGCCTGCTCAATGTCGATGTGCGCGAAAAAGCTTTCGGCGATACGGTCGTCCTTCAGGATATCCACCTGACGCTGGGTGATGGTGAAGCGGCGGTTCTTCTTGGCCCCAGCGGCTGCGGCAAGAGCACGTTGCTGCGCATTGCCGCCGGTCTCGACCGGCGTTTTTCCGGTACGGTCAAGGTTCAGCCGGCAGAGGGAGATGAGGCCTCGCCGCCCATCGCCTTCGTATTTCAGGAACCCCGCCTGATGCCCTGGCTGACGGTTGCCGAGAATATAGGTTACGCCGCCGGCAAGAAATATGACGTCGAGCGGGTGGAGGGCCTGATCAACGATGTGGGCCTGAGCGGCCACGCTGGCGCGCTGCCAAAGGCCCTTTCAGGCGGCATGGCGCAGCGGGTGGCCATCGCAAGGGCGCTCTATACCCGGCCACGCATCTTGCTTTTGGATGAGCCCTTCAGTGCGGTGGACGCTTTCACGCGGATGAAATTGCAGGACCTGGTGCTGAAAATCGTCGAACAGCGCAGAATTTCCTTCCTGCTCGTCACCCACGATATCGACGAAGCACTCTATCTCGGTGACCGGATTTACATGATGGGCGCCCATGACGGCCGTATCCAGCAGCGGATAGAGGTGGACGTACGGCGCCCGCGTGACCGAAGGTCGCCGCAACTTGCCAGCCTCAAGAACGAGGTGCTGACCGCCCTGCACAACGCCCATGTCATCTGACGGCTACGCCTCACCCGAATAGTCGGCGTGAAGCTGGCAGGCGAAGCTGAGCAGCCCGAAAGTCTGCCGCAGCATTCGCCGTTCCTCCATCCGTTCGAGGTTACATCTTTCTCCGCGTCATGACTTATCCAAGGCGAGAGCCAGGTCAGCGACAAGATCATCGGGATGTTCGATACCAATTGACAGCCGGATTGTGGAATCCAGCACGCCGATGCGCTGGCGAACATCGGCGGGAACTCCCGAATGCGTCATGGTTGCCGGGTGGGAAGCAAGAGACTCCGTACCGCCAAGGCTCACCGCGAGTTTGAATATGGTCAGGGCATTGAGGAATTTGAAGGATGCGGCCTGGCCGCCGATGATATCAAACGAGAATGTCGATCCCGCGCCGGTGCATTGAGCCGCAAACACCTTGCCGACAGCGGACGCCGGCTCGCTGAACGGCAGGTAGTGGATTCTTTCGACCTTCGGGTGCGCCTTCAGGAATTCAGCCACGACCCTGGCATTGCTGTCCGCCCGCTCCATCCGGATCTGCAGCGTCTCAAGGGAGCGGCCAAGCATCCAGCATGAATGCGGATCAAGCTGCGTGCCGATAGCGCCACGCAAGGCCTTCACCTGCTTCATGACATCTTTCCGACCGAGCGCAGCCCCGGCAATGAGGTCGGAGTGCCCGCCAACATATTTCGTCAACGAATAGAGCGAGATATCGGCACCGTGCTCGATAGGTCGCTGGAACACCGGGCCGAGAAGCGTGTTGTCGCAGGCGATGATCGGCCTGTGCCCCTGTTTTTGGCCGATCACGTCAGCGACGCGGCCCATTATCGCGATGTCGACAATGCTATTTGTCGGATTGGCGGGGGTTTCGACAAGGATGACAGACACCCTGCCTTTCGCCATCGCCTCCTCTGCCGCAGCCATCACCGAAGATTCGCTGACGCCGTCGGCGAAACCCACGGCAGACACGCCGAAATTATGGAAGGTCTTGGCCAGCAGCGTCTCCGTGCCACCATACAGGGGCTGGGAGTGCAACACGGTATCGCCGGGCCGGACGAAAGCAAAAAGCGTCGTTGAAATGGCGGACATGCCGGATGAGAAGAGCGCACAGCTCTCCGTACGTTCGTAAACGGCAAGACGATCTTCAACGATCTCGCTGTTCGGATGGTTGAAACGCGAATAGACGAGGCCCGCCCCCCTGCCCTCCGGCGGCTCCTTTCGCCCGGAGACGTAGTCGAAGAAGTCACGCCCGTCTTCTGCCGACTTGAAGACGAAAGTCGATGTCAAAAACACAGGCGGCTTTACGGCGCCCTCCGACAATTCCGGATCATATCCGTAATTAAGCATCTGGGTTTCAGGATGGAGAGCGTGATTGCCGATGTGGGTTTTGGACGGATGCGGCGCGGTCATTTCCGATGATCCCTTGGCTGGCGTTGAACTGTCTGCAGGTTACATGCAATCAGGCCAAAATAACTTGCATTTTAAGGCGCAGACATGTCTGATGACGCAATATATTGCGGAGAATTTTCCTTTATGTCGCAGAAAATTGCGGATCAGATCGACAAACGGATACTCAGGGAATTGTCCGCCGATGCGCGGGTCACAAACAACGAACTTGCCGAGCGGGTCGGATTGTCGGCATCCGCGTGTCTGCGGCGGCTTCGGCGGCTGGAGGAAGTGGGGGCGATCAAAGGGTATTCCGCGATTATCGATCCGGCAATCGAGGGATGGACGATGACCGCCCTTGCATCCGTCCGCCTCAGCCGCCAGCACGACGACGAAATCCGAATGTTCGAGGCGGCCGTTCTCAACTGGGATGAGGTTCTCGAATGTCATCTGGTCACCGGCTCGAGGGATTACATGCTCAAGGTCATGTGTGGCGGGCTGGAGGACTACGAGCGCTTCATCAAGGACAAGATCGCAAAGCTGAAATGCGTCGACACCATCGAGACAAGCTTCGTCATGAACACGATAAAGGCACGACGCATCTGAACCTCGCCACGACTGTTGCAATTCCTTCCTTCACCCGGCCCTCATGCTCTATGGCGCTGATCCCAAGGTTCGGCAGGGTCTGCCTGGAGCGCATCACGTCTCCCGACATCATCGTGGAGTGCCTCACTCTTGACATCCTCTCGCAAACCTTGTTTATACGCATAAGCAGCTAATACGAATTAGCAAGCGACAGGAAATGAGGTTTCGATGGTTAGGCGCTTGACGCAACGGGACATTGCGATCTTCGCGGGGGTCAGCCAGGCAACGGTTTCGCTCGTGCTCAACGAGGCGAAATCCGCTGAAGGTCGTATCCCGCCTGAAACGCGGGAGCGTGTGCTGAAGGCCATTCGCGACACCGGTTATGTGGCGGATCCCATCGCGCGCAGCATGGTCAAGGGCGCCAACCGGATTCTGGGCGTATTCACCTATCAGCCGGCTTTCCCGATTGCGCAGGCGGATTTCTACACGCCCTTTCTGATGGGGATAGAGGAGGAAGCGGAGAAGCTGGGCTACGACCTCCTGCTGATGACGGCTGCGGCGCGCGACGATAACGGCCGCAAGCGCATCTTCGGGGAAACAGGTCGGCTTCGACTTGCTGACGGGTGCCTCATTCTGGGCAGTCAGTTCGACCGCGATGAACTGGCCCAGCTGGTTGCCGGTGACTATCCCTATGTCGCAGTCGGTCGTCGTGACGATGCCGGCGGGCCGGTGCGTTATGTTGGCGCGGATTACGTGACAGCCACGCATGCTCTTGTCCGAGAGGCGCTTGTCGCCGGCCATCGCCGCTTCGCCTTTATCGGCGCGACGGGTCCGGCGGAATCCATCAGCGACCGCTGGCGTGGTTTTCTGGCCGCAATCGAGGGCGCGGCGGAACTGGTCTATTCCCATGAGAGTGAAAATGGCGATCCGGCCGAGCAACTGGCCGCCGTTCGCGCCAGCGGAGCGAGCGTCGTTTTTTTTGCCGAAGTGGCCGAAGCGATGGTTTTCGACAATCATGCCCGCGCCCAGGGAGTGAGCGTCCCCAACGATCTTTCCATCGTGGTGCTGGGCAGCGGCACACGAACGCATACATTCCGGTCGCAACGCGTCTTCACCTCCTATGCCATCCCCCGCGAAGAGATGGGCCGGCAGGCGACCTCCATGCTGGTCGAAACCCTCACCAGCCCCCCCGGCCCCGTACGGCAAATACTGCTGGGCTGCGACATCGTGGCAGGCGAAACGCTTGGCTCCCCAAATCAAGGCCCAACTTAAGGAAAGAGAACCTGACGTGAGAGAATACAATGCAGATATTCTTGTGGTTGGCGGCGGACTTGGCGGCGTGGCCGCAGCGCTTGGGGCCCTGCGCAACGGCCGCAGCGTTATCCTGACAGAAGCATTCGACTGGATTGGCGGCCAGCTGACCAGCCAGGCCGTGCCGCCCGATGAGCACAGCTGGGTCGAGCAGTTCGGGATCACGGCCAGCTATCGCGCCCTGCGCACCGGCGTGCGGCAATATTACCGCGACCACTATCCGCTGACGGATGCAGCCCGGGCGGATCTGACGCTCAACCCCGGTGACGGCAACGTATCTCGCCTGTGCCACGAACCACGCGTTTCGCTGGCGGTGATGGAGGCAATGCTTGCGCCTTACGCGGCCGGCGGCAAGCTGACCATCCTCAAGCCCTATGAGCCGATCGCAGCGGAGGCCGACGGCGAAACCGTGCGGGCCGTGACGCTGCGCCATTGCAATACGGGCGATCTCATCTCCTGCTCGGCCCGCTACATTATCGACGCGACCGAATTGGGCGATCTGCTGCCGCTGACCGCAACCGACTATGTCATTGGTTTCGAAGCCCAATCCGAAACCGGCGAGCCGAGCGCACCGGCGGAGGCGCAACCGCACAATCAGCAGGCCGTCTCGATCTGCTTCGCCGTCGATCAGGTTGACGGCAATCATGTCATCGACAAACCCGCCCGGTACGACCATTGGCGTCAGGTTGCCCCCGAATTCTGGGGCGGCCCACTGTTGAGCTGGGACTCGCCCAACCCGCGTACACTGGAGCGCAGCCGCCGGTTCTTCGATCCCAACCCGGTCGACAACGCAACACGCGATGTCGCCGACCAGCGCCACAGTGCCGGCGATATGAGCCTGTGGATATTCCGCCGCATTGCCGCCCGCCATACATTTCGGCCCGGCGCCTATGCCAGCGATATCTGCCTCGTGAACTGGCCGATGATCGATTATTTCGAAGCGCCGATCATCGACGTTACCCCCGAACAATATGCCGAGCGGCTGGCCGATGCGGCAAGCCTGTCCTATTCCATGTTCTACTGGATGCAGACCGAGGCGCCTCGCCCGGATGGCGGCCAGGGCTTTCCGGGCCTGCGCCTGCGCGGCGACATTACCGGCACGGAACATGGCCTGGCAATGGCGCCCTATATCCGTGAAAGCCGTCGCATTCGTGCCCTGACCACGGTGGTCGAGCAGGATCTGTCGCTTGCGGTGCGCGGCGATCGCGGCGCGGTGCATTACCCTGATAGCATCGGCGTCGGCATGTACCGCATCGACCTGCACCCCTCGACGGGCGGCGATAATTATATCGATGTCGGCGCCTGCCCTTTCGAAATTCCGCTGGGTGCCCTTATTCCCCGCCACAAAACAAATCTGCTGGCCGCTTCCAAGAATATCGGCACCACGCATATCACCAATGGTTGTTACAGGCTGCATCCGGTCGAATGGAACATCGGCGAAGTGGCCGGCATGCTGGCCGCCTATTGCCTCGACAAGGGCGAGACCCCGCATGGCGTGCATGCCGATGAAAAGCGGCTGGCGGAGTTCCACACCCATATTGAACGCCAAGGGGTGGAGCGCCATTGGCCTGATATTCGCGGCTACTAGCTAATACGTATAATCTGGGAGGATTATTTATGCGCAGGAGTATAGTGAAAATTGCAATGGCCGGTTTTCTGGTCACATCCGGGCTGGTTTCACCGGCTTTATCGCAGGAATTGCGGATGGCCATCTGGAGCGCCAACGAAGCCCATCTGGCCCTGTTCAACGAGATCGCCGATGAGTTCGAGGCGAGCCATCCTGGCGTCAAGATCACCTACGATTCGCTTGCCTACGAAGGTTATGCCACCACCTTGACCACCCAGATCGCCGGCGGCAATCCCCCCGATCTGGCCTGGCTGTTCGACACGACCGCGCCCGACTTCATGGCGGCCGGGGCGCTTTATCCCCTCACCGAAACCTTTGCCAACACCGAAGGTTACGACATGGGCGACTTCCCCCCGGCAACGCTCACCGCCTGGTCGCATGAAGGGGTGCAATATCTCTATCCGTTCTCCACATCGCCCTTCGGCGTTTTCGTCAACAACGACCTGATCCGGGCGGCAGGCGCAAAGACGCCCGCCGAGATGATCGCTGCCGGCGAATGGAACTGGGACAATGCCATTGCGACGGCCGCGAAAGTCGCGGCCACCGGCAAACAGGGATTGATCATTCGTGATTTTGAATACAAGGCCTGGGAGAACCTTGCCGAAGTCTATACCGGCTGGAATGCCTATCCCTGGTCCAAAGACACCAAGTCCTGTGCTTTTGCCAGCCCGGAAATGGTTGACGCCATGCGCTTCATCCACGATGCGATCTTCGTGAAGAAAGCCATGCCGGGGCCTGGTGTTTCGGCCGATTTCTTTGCCGGGGATGCGGCGATGACGACCACCCAGATCAGCCGCGCAGCGCTGCTGCCGAAAGGCGACAAGGCCTTCGACTGGGATCTCGTGCCTTTGCCCACAGGGCCTGCAGGTGACTATGCCGTTACAGGTCGGGCGGGCATTGGCGTCATGGCCAGCGGCAAAAATCCCAAGCTCGCGGCGGAATTCCTGGCATTTTTCTCCTCCAAGCCTAATGTAGCCAAGCTCGCGCGGTTTTTCCCGCCGGCGCGGCAGAGCCTGCTCACCGCCGATGTGCTCGCGGCCGCCAACCCATTGCTGTCGCGCAAACAGATAGAGGCCGTAGTCATTCGTGGCGTCGCCACCGGTCAGTCGACGCAGCAGGTTCTCAATTTTGCCCGGTTGCAACAAACCGTTCGTGCCAGCCTGGACGGTCTCTGGCGTCCCGATGCCGACGTTGCGGCTGTCCTGCAAGCGCTTTGCGGCCGTCTCGACCCATTGCTGGCGGCCAATTGACGCTTCGTAGTCATCCGATTTTGTGTGGATGCGAAAAGCAGAAGGAAGAAAAGCCATGACGCTTGCCCTCCAGACGGCGCAAACACAGGCCCGGCGCAGCTTCTGGACCATGGCGCGGCGGGACGCCGCCACCGGTTATCTGTTCATAGCGCCGCAACTCATCGGCATCGTTGTCTTCGTGCTCGTTCCGCTGGTGCTGGTCTTCTGGTATTCGCTGCATGAGTGGAACGTGCTGGCGGGATCTTTCCGGTTCACCCGTCTTGCCAATTACCACAAGCTGCTCAGCGACCCGGCCATAGGCGAGGTGATGGCCGTGACCGCCGTGTTCTCGGGCGGGCTTGCGCTCCTCAATATGAGCCTGGCGCTGGGGCTAGCGTTGCTGTTGAACCAGAAGCTGGCCTTCATGACCGTGTTCCGTACGCTGTTCTTTTCGCCAGTGGTGGTGTCGCTGGTCGCCTGGACAATCGTCTGGAGCTTTTTGCTGCAGAATAATGGCGGCATCAACGGCCTCCTGCAAATGATCGGCGTCGAGGGTCCCAACTGGCTGCGCCACCCCACAACGGCGATGATCTCGGTCATCGTCGTGCAGGCGCTCAAGAATCTCGGCCTCAACATGATCCTGTTTCTCGCAGCACTGCAGGGCGTGCCGCGGGAACTGTTCGAAGCCGCGCGTGTCGACGGTGTACCGCGCTTCAAGCAGTTCTATCGCATCACCCTGCCGATGATCAGCCCGACGATCCTGCTCGCCTCCATCGTCACCATCGTCGGCGCGTTGCAGGTCTTTGCGCAGATCATGATCCTCACTCAGGGCGGGCCGGGTTTTTCCACGACGGTTCTCGTTTATTACCTCTATCAGCAGGCCTTCCAGTTCTACCTCTTCGGTTACGGTTCGACACTCTCCATCATCCTGCTGGTCATCGTCGGCGCTCTCACCTTCATCCAATGGCACTTGCGCAGAAAGTTCGTATTCTATGAAAACTGAACTCAGCCCACGCGCGCAGGCGCTGATCTATTTCATACTCTGCGTGCTGCTTGTCCCCTTCGTCTTTCCGACCTGGTGGATGGTGACGTCGTCGGTCAAACCCGTCAGCCAGATATTTGCCTTTCCGCCGGATATCTGGCCGCGCGCCTTCGATTTTTCCTCCTATTCCGAAGTTTTCAGAATACAGCCCTTCGCGCTGCAATACTGGAACTCCGCCTATATCGCCGCAATCGTCACCATCGGCACCATGGCAGTGGCGTCGATGGCCGGATATGCCTTTGCGCGCATCAGGTTCCCCTTCGCCAACGCCATCTTCATGGTGGTGCTGGTGGGGCTGCTGATCCCGTCCGAAGTGACGCTGGTTCCACTGTTCCGGATGTTTCTCAAATGGGGCATGGTCAACACACACTGGCCGCTCATCCTGGTGCCGATCTTCGGTGCGCCGGCGGTCTTCGCCACCTTCATCATGCGTCAGTTCTTCATCTCCCTGCCCGTGGAGCTGGAGGAGGCCGCCCGGGTCGATGGCCTCGGCCGGTTCAAGATATTCTGGACCATCGCACTGCCGCTTTCCCGTCCGGCGCTGGCCGCCGTTGCGATCTTCACATTTCTCGGCAGCTGGAACCTCTATCTCGAACCCATCGTCTTTCTTTCCAGCCCCGACAGGTTCACCCTGCCCCAAGCACTGACACAATTTACCGACGCCTATGGCGGACCGATGTGGAACATCCAGCTTGCCGCAGCAACGATGACTGCCATCCCCGTACTCATCGTCTTCATCGTTGCGCAGAAACAATTCGTCGAAGGCCTCGCCCATACCGGGCTCAAAGGCTAATCAAAAGGCTGACCCATGGCACCCGTTACCCTTAGATCCGTCAAGAAAAGCTATGGCGCACTCGCCACCATCCATGGTGTCGATATCGATATTGCCGATGGCGAATTCGTTGTGCTCGTCGGCCCTTCGGGCTGCGGCAAATCCACCCTGCTGCGGATGATCGCAGGCCTTGAAACCGTGACCAGCGGCGATATCTCGATCAGCAGCCGTGTCGTCAACGAAATCGAACCGAAAGACCGCGACATCGCCATGGTCTTCCAGAACTACGCGCTTTATCCGCACATGAGCGTGGCCAGGAACATGGCATTTTCGCTCGAGCATCGCGGCGGCAGCAAGGCCGAGATCACTGAGCGGGTGAACTGGGCAGCGGAAATATTGGGGCTGACACCATTGCTCGAACGGTTCCCCCGCCAGCTTTCCGGCGGGCAACGGCAGCGTGTCGCCATGGGCCGCGCAATCGTCCGCAATCCTCAGGTTTTTCTGTTCGACGAACCGCTCAGCAATCTCGATGCCAAACTGCGCGTGGTGATGCGCGGTGAAATCAAGGGCTTGCACCAGCGTCTGGGGGGCACGACCGTTTATGTCACGCATGATCAGGTGGAAGCCATGACCATGGCCGACAAGATCGTGGTGATGAATGCCGGACGGGTCGAGCAATGCGGGGCGCCGCTTGAGCTTTATGACCGGCCCGCCAATCCCTTCGTCGCCGGCTTCATCGGGTCCCCGGCGATGAATTTCATCAAGGGACAACTTACCGCCGATGGTTTCGAGGCTGACGGCGTCGTCCTGCCCCTCCCGCCCGGCCCTGCCACAGGCGAAGCGATCTACGGCATCCGCCCGGAACATTTCGAACTGGTCAACCATGGCCTCACCGCAACGGTTTTGCTGGTAGAGCCTATGGGGTCGGAAACGCAGGTGACGATGATGATCGGCCACCACCAGGTCATCGGTGTTTTCCGCGAACGTGTGCAGGCGCAGCCGGGCGCGACCATTCAGGTTCAGCCGGATCTGGCGTCGATCCACCTGTTCGATGCCAGGACCAGTCAACGCCTCAACTAGCAGACCGATCGCCACGACACCGCCTGAGTGCAATGATCGCGGAATCGCAACGCAGGGCCGGATTCAATGATTAAAAATCACTGTTTATGGGAGCCGTGTGGCGCTGAACCTGGGATAGACAGTATGAAATCCACGTGTCAGGTGTTGGAAAGCCGTAATCGGAGGGGCATGCAAATTCGCACGAACGTAACACGCCGTAATATCGGCGTGGTCCCTCCCCTCTTTCTCGCTGCCGGGCTGATATTCCAGGCAACGATGGCAGTCAGCCCGGCCCAGGCGGCGGAGAGCGTGACCGTTCCACCTTACGAACCTGCGGTTGGGACTGAGCGTCATTATCGCGTTCAAAAGACGACCGAGACCGACATGTCGCTTTGGTTCGACAGGCCGGAAGCATCGTCCGCCGTCATGCGGGGCGATTTCCGTCAATCGGCAACGGTCCTGTCGCAGAACGACGAGGGGATGCGGATGAAATGGAGGCTTTCGGCGGACATTCCCCCGGACGCAACGGGCGCTGCGGATTCCTATGCGATGAACGCCATGTTTCGCAATTCGCTCGCCGCTTATGGCGTCGAGGAGCTGGAATTCGACGCGGATCCGAGCGGTGCCCCGACGGCGCTTGTCGGCGCCGATCAGATCATAGCCAATATGGAAATGCTTCTGTCCACGTCCTCGTCTGATAACACGGCTTCCCGCATGCTCCAGGCGGTTAAAGGTAATCCCCTAGTCGTTATCGACGTGCTTGCGCCGGAAAGCATGATCCTTGCGCTTGGGCAATCCTCCGAAGCTTTCACGACCGATATCGGGAAGGAATGGACGGTTGCGGGAAGCGAAGAGCTGAAGGGGATGCTCGTTCCGACAAGTACCGTCTGGAAACTCGAAGCCGCCGACAAGGCCCGGCAAACAGCCACCTTCAGCGCGAAGGTCACCTACGATCCGGCTGCCCTGCTGCAATCCCAGCAATCTTCGATCGATGGCATGATCGCGAGCTTCGCAGACCGGGCCAAACAACTGACCGATGCGCAACTGGCGCAGGCCAGAAGCGCCGGCAAATCGCGGACTGTGACCTATGTGAATTCAACACACGACGGCTCGACAATCGAAGTGCTGGAAAACACGGTCGCAAATGTTGGCGGCATGAAGGTTACCGTGGCCGTGCATATCTGGCGAGAGGATCAGCCACCGGTCTTGCCCACGCCGCGTGCCTGGACTGCCGAGACCCTGTCTGGCCAACGGGTTGAGCCGTTACCCGAAAACAATACGAAGGCGTCAATCAATCTGGACCAGTACCGCCCGAAGACCGAAGCCGATACCGCTTCCTCTCCCGACCAGAATGAGGGTGGCAAAACCTCTGCCGACGGCGGCGGGGACATTGCACCGATTTCGCTCAAGGTCGCCAAGGTGAAAACTTCGATCGATCCTGCTGCAGGACCTGCGGTGGAAATTGCGTTGACACCGGAAAGCGCCAAGGCCTTCGAGGATTTCACGCGCGTAGCTCTCGGGCACAAGACCCAGTTGCTGGTTGATGGAGAAGTCATTTTCGAGCCGGTGGTGAGAGAGCCAATTATCGGCGGCAGCGTTACCATCAATGGTCTTGATTCATCGCAAGCCAAGGTGATTGAGCGGCACTTGTCATCCTCTGAGGCGACGATCATTGTGCGGTTGGCGCCGTGACCTTGCGATGAGGATTTCTTCCGGTATGCGGGCACGTCCTGTTTTTTTCGGATGCCAGACAGACAGATCAGAAGTTTTCGTATCGCAATCGCTGACCGTCCGGAATTGCGCTCGGTGGACTCCATAAGCGCGACTCCCACAAAACCTATTCGGCGAAAGGCAGTTTCCGGGAGGGATTGGCCACTGTGATCCGCCCTGCCCTGCAAAACACTGCGTGGAAGGAAGATCGCTGACGGGGCGCTTTGGCCCCGCCAGCATGTCTGCCTTAGTCCGATGGGAGGGCATCGACAGCGTCAAATACACGCGCCGAATAGGTGAGTGCTGCTCCAGCGTTGAGTGCTATGGCAACACCCAGAGCTTCAGCGATTTCACCCTTCACTGCTCCGAGTTCGACTGCTTTCTTGGCGTGGACGGAGATGCAGCCGTCGCAACGGGTCGTAACCGCAACAGCGAGGGCGATCAGCTCGTGTATTTTCGGCTCAAGGTGTTTTGTTTTGGCCCCGCTGCCTTCGACCATGTTGAGCCCACGCAACACATCGGGGCTGTGCTTCGCGAATTCTCCTACCCGCGCCAACAGCGTCTCACGGTAGGCATTCCAATCCTGCATCGTGTTCATGGTGATCTCCTTACTGGCGGCCGGCGGTCACGCCGCCATCCACGGGAAGGATCGTGCCGGTAATCCACGATGCCTGCTCGGATGCCAGGAAAAGGATCGCTTCGGCAACATCGCGCGGCTGGCCATTCCGACCGAGCGGGTGGAAGGCGTTAAAGGTTGGCAGGACCTCCTTGACCTGATCGTCAGAGAGGAAGGTGTTATAGACAGGGGTCTCGACAACTGCCGGCGCGACTGCGTTGATCCGGATATTGTACGGAGCAAGTTCAATTGCGAGGTTGCGGACCATTGCGTGGACCCCTGCGTTCGCCGCGGAATAGGCGGCTGATGGCGTTGCGCCGATT
Source organism: Agrobacterium sp. SUL3 (assembly GCF_001263295.1). Taxonomy (NCBI): domain Bacteria; kingdom Pseudomonadati; phylum Pseudomonadota; class Alphaproteobacteria; order Hyphomicrobiales; family Rhizobiaceae; genus Agrobacterium; species Agrobacterium sp. SUL3. The sequence goes on along the minus strand of NZ_KQ414503.1, from coordinate 53,404 downwards.
GCTTGGATCGCCCACATGGAACCCGTCTGGACAATCACGCCCCCCTTCTCCTTCATCATCTTGGCCGCTGCCTGCGCCGTGAAGAATTTACCCTTGAGAATCGTGTCCAGATACCAGTCGTAGTCGGCTTCCGTCAGTTCTATGAATGGCTTGGGGTTGAAGACCCCGGCGTTGTTCACGAGAATATCCAGGCCACCGAAGTGCTTTACCGCCGCATCGACCAGAGTCGCTCCGGTTTCTGACCTGGCAATATCGCCTGCGACGACGACGACGTTTTTACCGCCTGGATCAATATCCTTTGCTGCAGCCTCCAGCTTTGCCAAATCACGTCCATTGATCGCGACCTTCGCTCCCTCGGCGATGAAGCGAGCAGCCGCTTCCTTACCGATGCCTGAGCCTCCGCCCGTAATTGCTACTACTTTACCTTCAAAGCGCATGTTCAATCTCCATTTGTCTATCTAACGTTAGATAGATGATCGAGACATAGGGATTGAATTTCTGGATCGCAAGGCCTATCTAACATTAGGTAGAGAGGAATGTTTATGACAGACACCGTAACCGCAATTCTGGATGCCGCCGAAGAGAGAATTCGCGGAGCCGGTTATCACGGTTTCAGTTTTCGTGACGTTGCTGCGGATGTTGGCGTGAAGGCTTCCTCTGTTCACTATCACTTTCCGGCCAAGGAAAAACTCGCGGCAGCAGTCGCGCGCCGTTACACCGACCGCTTCATCGAAGCCGTCGACGCAGAAGTCGCACTGGGCACTGATGTCGTGGAGGCTTGGCGTCGCGTTTTCCGGATTGCTTTGCAACGGGACGGACGCATGTGTCTGTGTGGTGCTTTGGCGGCCACGTCTCACGAACTTGCCGAGGAAATCAGAACCGAGGTCAAGAGATTCTTTGAGCGTGGTATCGAGAATCTGCGGCAAGGCGGTTTGGAACGTGCCGCAGCGATCCGGGTTCTCTCCGCCCTGGAAGGGGCGATGCTGACGGCGACTATCCTGGACGATCAGTCGGTGTTCGAAGCCGGCAGCTCTGCTTTCGTTGCTTGATTGGTAATAGCCACCAGGAAACGGTTGTGCCCGTAAGGAAATGTGGCTCTAAAGGCCCATGATCATCTCATGCCAAGCCATGCCGCCATGATCCGATGCTGAGGGTTTGACATAGCGATAGCCGATCTTTTGGTAGAGCGGCACGTGCTGATCCTTGCAAATAAGATGAATGCTCGTCTTGCCCATGTCCTTCATCTGCTCGATGAAGCGGTTCATCATGAGTTTCGCATATCCCTTGCCCTGCTCCGCCGGATCGACAACGACCGACATGATGACGACGTTTGGAGCCTCCGGATCGTGTCCAATGAGTTCCTTGAACGCCTCATCGGACATGACGACATCGAATGCGCAGCCGCTGTTGATAAAGCCTACGATCTTTCCGCCCGTTTCAAGGATGAGGAACCCCTGAGGATACTCAGTGATACGGGTTTTGATTTTCTCCAGTGTCGCGGCCTCGTCGCCTTCGTAGGCCGACGTCTCGATCTCAAAACACCGCTCCGCATCATTGAGGGCTGGCTGACGAAAAGAGTATTCGATGGTCATTCAAAAATCCTGATTTGCTCGAGAAGATCGTTCGATAAGACGGGCATGGGCCACCGCGCTCCCTATCGCGAAAGATAGTCGGCGACGGCACGCTTGGCAGCCGTGACCGCACCCGACAGATAGCCAGGCTCGGAATCGCTTGTCTCGCTTCCTGCCAGAATAAGGCGTTCACGCCACGCTCCGGTTACCCAGACCTCGTCCTGGATGATGGGATGCCCAGAGGCGACGAGGTCGTGTTTCGTTGTGGTCAAGGGATCCGTGGCCCAATCCTTCAGCAGAGCTGCTGTCACGTTTCGGGCGGGAGCCCCGAACAACCGTTCGAGCTGTGCGAGGCATGCGGCCTTCAGTGCTTCCTCACCGATTGCTTCACGTAGCTCGGCGGCCACGCCGAGAAACCCGAATAAAGCTGCCTTGCCGGAAGCAGTCGTGGCATCATGGACTTCCACCATCGGCCCGACCATGCTCTGGGCAGTCCCGGAGAGACCCGAGCTCCTCCAGAAAGGCTGATCGTAGATCGCAAAAAACTTGGCGTGCGGAGCCATCCACGTCGACGTATCCCGCCAACGCTTAGAGGTCGCGTTCTCCTGCGCCGGAGTGAAGGACACCGAAGCTTCCAGCAGTCGCGGCGGCAGAGCCACAATGACATGGCGAGCCTCGATGGTCTCTTCAGCCGCCTCTTTGCCCTGAATCGCGATCCGAACACCGTTATCGGTCAATTCCATCGCCGTCGCCTTAGCACCGAGCAGAATTCGATCCTGCGGCAGTTCACCGGCGATCGCACGGATGCCGGCTCCGGTCCCGCCCGATATCCGCATCGATTGCTGCTCCTGCATCGTAGGCCGATATCTCTGGGGCCTTTCCCGTGACATCCGCTCGAAGACAACGTCGCCATCGCTGTTTTGAGGAAACGATTTGAGGCCGACTTCCGACACCAGTTCCACCATGGCCGGCTGCATCTCTGGCCAGTACCAGGATGGACCGAGATCGAAGCCGTCTTCGTTCGGCAGTCCCGAACCGTCCGCGGTCAGGATACGGCCGCCTATGCGGTTGCGGGCCTCGATGACGACGAAGTCGACCCCGGCCGCGTACAAGCCTCGTGCCGCGTAGAGACCGGCGAGGCCTGCACCGACGATCGCGACGTCATAGGACTTCATCAGGATTTTCCCTCTGGGTTCACGGCAGTATCGAATTGGCAGACATCGTCGTGCAGCAGTTTACCAGCCTTCATCCAGACGCGAGCTCCATCGCTCCCGACTTTTGTTTGGATCGACTGGCCAGCCGGCAGTCGGAGCCACGTCCACTGGTCAAGTATATCGCCGCTCTCTGTGAAATCTCCGGATAGTACCAGTAGTTCGAGGCCGTCGGGATTTTCGACGTCGATTATTCTACCGGGCTGCCAATCCTCAAATGTCACGCGTTCGCCATCTCCGTCGAAAAGCAATCGCGACGAAGCCACTCCGGAGCGCAAGTTCAGAGAGGTTCCTTCCCCCGGAAGCCTGACGATCCTTTTCCGGTCGGCTTCCCTGAACTGCCAGAGCTTTACGAGGATGATGCATCCGTCATCGCTGCTTGGTGCGTGGCCCGTGCCTGGAGGATTGCGGACGTAGGTTCCCGCCGGAAAGTCGCCGCTCTCGTCCTGGAAGACGCCGTCAAGAACCAAAAATTCCTCGCCGCCCGGATGTTCGTGATGGGCGAAGCGACTGCCGGCAGCATAACGGACGATGGATGTCGCGCAGGCCTTCTCTCCACCGATGCGAAACAGCATGCGGCGGTCGACGCCCTTGGCGGGGCTAGATACCCAGTCGAGGCGCTCTGAATGGACAAGGGCACGCTGGGTGAGGTCCTCGTTGATCAACATCGTCATAGCTCTGATCTTCCTCCGTCGATGACGATTTCCGAACCCAGCATGTAGGCGGAAGCGTCGCTGGCGAGGAAGAGGACAGCTGCGGCGATCTCCTCGGGCTTGCCCATCCGTCCGGCCGGCACCTGGCTGCCAACCCGCTCCGCATAGGCTCTGAACTCTTCCTCCGTCTGGTTTTTCCCACGATGGATTGGCGTTTCTATCGACCCGGGGCTGACAGCGTTAACCCTGATCTTTCGATCAATCAGCTCTGCTGACATCGTCCTGGCGAAGGATCGGACTGCAGCCTTCGACGCTGAGAGGATGGCGCGACCGGGTGTGCCGACCTGATTGAGCCAGGAGGTGTTGAGGATGATCGAGCCGCCATCGCGCATAAGAGGGAGAACCGCCTGCACGGTAAAAAAGACGCCTTTGACGTTGGTGTCCATGATCGCGTTATAAGTTGCCTCGTCGGCAGACGCGAGCGGCGTGCCCAAGGCCACGCCTGCGTTCGCGAACACGATGTCAATCGCGGAGAGTTCTTTTTCGAGAGTAGCCTTCATTCTCGCCAGATCGTCCAGGGACGATACATCGGCCTGGATCGTCAGGACATCCTCGCCGATTTCAAGTCTTGCACTCTCGAGCTTCGCCATCGATCTGCCCGTGACCGCGACCCGCACGCCCTTGTCGTGTAACATCTTTGCCGTCGCCAGCCCGATCCCGCTCGATCCGCCCGTGACGAGTGCTGTCTTGCCCTCAAGTGTCATATCTGCACCTCTTTCTGGAGTAGTACGGATGGACGTTTTCGATTGCAGAGACGAGGCAAACGATCGATACCGAAAAGAAAGAAAATCTTTGTCGCTGGTTATCAGGAGATCATTGTCGTATGAGAAACCTCACAAGGCTCAAATCACTGCAGGCTCTTGAAGCTTCGGCCAGACACGGGAGTTTCGTTGGAGCGGCAACCGAACTTGACGTGACCCCGCCCGCTGTTGGCCAGCTTGTCCGTTCGCTTGAGGACTGGGTCGGGTATCCGCTTTTTCGCCGAACACGGTCAGGGAGTGAACGTCTGGCCCCGGTTGACGAAGCCAGGGAGGCTCTGGATGACATCGCGCAAGGCCTTGATCTCCTGGAATCCGGCCTTCGAAAGCTTCGCGGCCGAAAAGCTCGTTCGGTAATCGTCGTCACGGCATCGCAGGCGCTGGTCGCGAACTGGCTGCTTGGACGTCTTCAGGATTTCACGACCCGTCATCCCAACATTGACGTCAGGCTCGACGTCTCCGACAGGGTGATTGACCTTGCTCAGGGCGAAGCCGACATCGGCATCCGGTGCGGCCTCGGAGACTGGAAGGGCGTGAAGTCAACATACCTGATGGGTGAAGAAATCATCGCGGTCTGCAACAGGTCTTTGCTTCCGCAGGATTGCCATGTGGCGGCTGGCTGGATTTCCGAGCAAACCCTGATCCATGACGGTACGCCGCATCCTGGCGGCGACTTCCCGTCATGGCGTGACTGGCTCGCTCGCGCCGGGGTGAACCAGTTGCCAGCGGAAAGCGGCCTGAAGATCAACTCTACGGCAGCCGTCATTCAAGCGGCCATCGCCGCGCGCGGTGTTGCCCTCGTCAGGAAAGCACTGGTGGCGCAGGAACTGGAGAGCGGCCGCCTCGTTCATCTCCTGCCCGAGATTAGATGGCCCGTTAAGTGGGCCTATTTCGTCGCCGCATCTCCCAAAGCCCTGCGGAGATATGAAGTGGCTTCATTTCACGAGTGGCTGGTGTCTGATAGCGTCGAAAGCCACCGAAACGTTCACCAAAGTGCTAGCGATAAGGCCGTTGAGTAGTGGGGCGCAAACATGCCGCCTCGCGCGCCCACTGCTATTTCCGCTTTCGGGGCGCCACAAGGGTTCTAACCTCGCGTGAATGCGGAAAGCGGTCTTAGCCAAGCGTTGCTAATCTGGAGTAGTCTCTGAGTCTCTCAACTCGGCTCGGGGATTTGGATTTACCGGTCCGTCTGGTCGTCGTAAGCGCGTCGTCGCGCCTTGATGGCGTCCAGATTGTCGTGGATCCAGAAGTTGAACCCCTCAAGGGCGTGCAAGGCTCCGTGGCCTATATCCGTCAGCTCATACTCAACACGTGGCGGCACTTCAGGGAAATAGTGACGTGTAACGAAGCCGTCACGCTCGAGATTGCGCAACGTGAGCGTCAGCATGCGCTGGGTGATTTCACGGACCTCTTTTCTCAAGGCTGAAAAGCGGAGCCGATGATCCTCGGCGAGCGAAAGACGCCAGAGAACCGGCACGGTCCACTTGTCACTCAGCAGGCTGCAGACCCCATTTGACGGAATGGGCCTGAATTGCCTGTCATTTTCTGACCCGTACTGTGTACTGACATCGGTCTGTTCATCCAAGGGTTTCATCCTTGTGCCTGACGCTGAAAAATGTGCCGTCTTCCGGCAGAACGGTATTCGTATATATGGATGGCCCTTGTTTAACGCGAGGGTTTCAAATGACCAATAGCAAGCACCCCATTCTGGTTTTCGGCGCAACCGGAAAACAGGGAGGATCAGTCGCCAAAGCCCTGTTGAAAGCGGGATGGCCCGTTCGCGCGCTCGTTCTGGATTCCACCAAAGCTGAATCCCTGCAGTTGAGGAATGCAGGTGTCGAGCTTGTGCAGGGTTCATTTGAAGAGACAAATGTAATCCGCACCGCAATGAAAGACGCTTACGGTGTCTTTAGCGTACTGCCAGCCAACCTGGCTGCCGAAGACGAAGTCCGTCATGGTATATCGATTGCTGATATCGCTGCCGAAACCGGCATCAGTCATTTTGTTTATTCGTCTGGCGCCAGCGTGGGGAATGAACTGACAGGCGTTCCGCGTTTCGACGCCAAGCCTCGTATCGAAGCCCATATTCGACAGCTGGACATGACTACGACCATCATCCGGCCGATGATTTTCATGGAAATGCTGGTGCGACCTGGCTTCGGTCTGGATGACGGCCGGCTGGTGTCCCTGATCCGACCCGACCATTCCATTCAGCTTACCGCCGTGGAAGACATCGGCAGGTTTGTCGCTGCCGTATTTGCCGACAAGTCACGCTTTGGCGGTGCAACGCTTAAGATCGCGAGCGATCGACTGACGGGGCGTGAACTTGAGGTCGCTTTCAGCGAAGCAGCCGGTCGCTCAATAACCTATGAACGGTTCCCGGACGATGTTCTCGCTGCAAACGCTGATCTCGCGCATATGGCAAAGAGCCTGGTAGACGGGCCGCTCGCCGAGTTCGTCGATCTGAAAGTCATGCGCGAAATTAACCCCGACCTTCTCCCTTTCAGGTCCTGGCTCGCTGGCAATGGGCGCAAGCTGCTCGATGCAGCCTTGCAACCATCGGCCTAGTGACACTACGCCAGCCTCAATAATGATAAGCGAACCGCAACGGCTAGCGAGCAGACGTTTCCAGGTCATCAGTCACGCGCCAGGGCCTCGATCGGGTCCAGCTTTGCCGCATTGCGGGCGGGAAGGAAGCCGAAGACGATTCCGATCAGGGTTGAGCAGGTGAAGGCCACCATGATGGAGCCCGAAGAGAAGATCATTTTGAAGTCGGGGCTCAGCAAATTGAAAAGAGCGCTGATCCCGAGGGCGAGCATCACTCCCATGAAGCCGCCGACAAGGCAGACCATGACGGCCTCGATCAGGAACTGGGAAAGGATGTCGCTGCGGCGCGCGCCGACGGCCACACGAACCCCGATCTCCTTGGTGCGTTCGGTCACGGATACCAGCATGATATTCATCACGCCGATGCCGCCGACAATCAGCGAGATCACGGCGACTGACGAAATCAGCAGCGTCAGGGTTTGCGTGGTGGTCTCGATAGTCTCGCGAATGGTCGCCGAGTTGGTGAGGGAGAAGTCTTTCGCGCCATGCCGACGCTCGATAAGGCGCGAAACAGCAGCCTCGACATTGCCCGGATCGACATCGTCTCTGATACGGACCGTTATGCCGTCGACGTTCGGACGCCCCAGCATGCGACCCATGACGGTTGTGTAAGGCGCATAAACGGTCAATGTATCAACCGCCGGGCCGAAGGAGTTTTCCCGTTTCGTCACACCCACAACCCTCGCCGGCATTGTGCCCAGAAGGATGACCTGCCCCACCGGGTTAACCCGGTCTGGAAACAGGTCTCGCGCGGCGTTTGCATCGATCACCACATTCTGGCTGTAGACGGTAACGTCCTGGGCGTCGAATAGTTGTCCATGCGCCAGCTCAAGCCCCCGTACACGAAAGAAGTCCGCGCCAACTCCGGTGACTGACGCATTGACGGCCACGGCGGCGCGCTTGACAGTTACGCTCGTCGTGACGGTTGGTGTCACGCTGTCGACATAGGGCTGGTTCACCAGCGCTTCGGCATCGGCGGGAACCAGGGTCCGTATCTTGCCCGCTTCCAGATCGCCGAAGCCTTTCCCGGCCCGCACCTCGATCGTGTTGGTGCCGAGCGAACTGATACTGCTCAGGATTTGTTGCTGCGAGCCGGCTCCCAGCGCCGAAATAGCCGCCACCGAAGCGATACCGATGATGATGCCGAGCATGGTCAGAAGCGAGCGCATCTTGTGCGCCCAAATTGCCGTGCCCGCCATACGAAAGGCTTCGGTCATCCGATCGATTGCGCCGCGCCAGCCAGCGCCCGGCGCGTGCTCGCGGATGGGACGGGCCGTCGCGGCGGACTTGGATATATTGCGCTCGTCGGAAATGATAACGCCGTCGCTGATCTCTACGACCCGATCCGCGTGTTCGGCGATCTTCTTGTCGTGAGTGACGAGGATGATGGTGTGCCCTTCGGCGTGGAGCTCGCGCAGGATCTTCATGACTTCGGCGCCACTGTGCGTATCCAGCGCTCCGGTGGGTTCGTCGGCCAGAATTATCTCGCCGCCATTCATCAGGGCGCGGGCGATCGACACCCGCTGCTGCTGGCCACCCGAAAGCTTGCCCGGAATATTGCCCGTCCGCTCGGCCAGACCCAGTTGGGTCAACAATGAGATCGCTCGCTTGTGCCGGTCGGATCGGCTGCGCCCGGCATAGATGGCCGGAACCTCGACGTTACTGGCCGCGCTGAGATCGCCAAGCAGATGATAGCGCTGGAAGATGAAACCAAACCGCTCACGGCGTAGCGCCGCCAGTTCGTCCACGGACATCTTCGACGTCTCGCGTCCTTCGATCCAGTAGCTGCCGTCCGTCGGACGATCGAGGCAGCCAAGGATGTTCATCAGCGTCGACTTGCCGGAGCCAGAAGCACCGATGATGGCCATCATCTCGCCGGCCTCGATGTCGAGGTCGACGTCTTTCAGCACCCGCACCATCTCGTCGCCTGCGGGGAAAGCGCGGGATACCCCACGTACGCGGATCAGTGGTTCCGTCATAGCGCGCCCTATCGCTTCGCCGCGGTCAGTTGAGCCTGGCCATCCGTGCGTTCATCTGTGGATGCTCCCAGGACGATGGTCTCGCCTGCCTGAAGACCGCTAAGGATCTGGATGTCCGCGCCGTTGTCGATACCGACCTGGACCTGCCGGATCTGGACCTCGCCCATTGTGTCGCGTACGCGGACACGCGCCGTATCGCCGGCCCGTGGCGCCCCTTCCACTGCGCTAAGCGGAACCAGCACGGCGCCGCTGACGCGGCTGAGAACGATGGACACCTGCGCCGTCATGGAGGGCCGCAGGACCCCGTCCGCGTTCGCGACGTCGATCAGCCCGGTGTAATAGACCGCGCCGTTGGTTGAGCCAATTCCGCTCGCGGCGGCGTTGCCCTCGTTGGCGATGGAGGCGGGGGCCGGTTCCACCTGTCGCAACTCCCCATCGAAACGGCGCTTCGGATCGCCAAGAATGCTGAACCAGACCGGTAGGCCCCGCCGTACACGCACAACGTCAGCCTCGGAGATATCCGCGCGCACCGTCATTGTGTCCAATCGCGCGATCATGACGATAGTCGGCGCGGTCTGCAGGGCATTCACGGTTTGACCTTCGTCAGTGACGATCGCTACCACTGTGCCGGCGATCGGGGCAGTGATGCGGGTATAGTCCAGCTCTATGCCTGCGGACTCCAGCCCGACCTGCGCTTGGGCGACCTGAGCGTCCAGCGACTGAACCTCAGCCCGCGCGCTGTCTCGCGTGGCAACCGCGGCGTCATACTGGGCGCGCGGCGTCGAACCACCTGCCAGCAGGTCACGCTCGCGCTCGAAATCCTTCTCGGCTTTCACCAGACCGGCGCTGCGCGCGGCGTGGACTGCGCGGATATTGGCCAAGGCGGCCTCCCGGTCCCGCAAGGTGTTGCGCCGGGTCTGGGAATCGATCTGGGCCACCAATTGGCCAGCCTCGACGACGTCACCGATCTTGACCGCCAGACGCTCAACGCGACCCGAGGCCTGGGCGCCGACACGCACCAGCTCAAGCGGTTCGAGAACCCCGGTCGCCAGCACGACCTCTTCAATGTCACCCGTTCGCGCCTGCGTGGTCACCAGTTCAGGCTTCGCCGGCGGACGCAGAAACAAGAGCCAGACGACCAGCAGACCGACAAGGGTTGCCGCCGCCAGGATGAGACGCTTGCGGGTAATGTGTCGTGTCATTTAGTCGTGGTCCATGCTATTGAAATTTTCGGGCTTTCTCTGTCACGAGAGTTACCTGAAAATTACGGGGAGCGGTCGTCGCGCCTGGTCCGTTTGGCACACGCTGTAAGATCAACCGATCGGCAAAGAGTGCTTGCAATGTGGATGGCATGCCAGAGATTGCCCGCCAGACATCAAGCGATCGCGCCCGTGCTCAGCCAACGTCGAAGGACGAATATGCCTTGCCCGTTGGCGCAGACGACGGCCCCTACCGCTGCTGGAAAACGCGCTTCTCGCGCCAGCGCACGGCAAATGTGCTGCCGTTGCCTGGAGCGGACGAAAGCTCAACATAGCCGCCGTGACGGGTCACGATCTCGTTGACCATGCTGAGCCCCAGGCCCGCACCTGAGCCGTGAGGGCTGATCCGGTAGAACGGTTCGAATATGCGCGATTGCTTATCGCCGGCAATTCCGCAGCCCTGATCGGCAACAGCCACGCTGCCGTCAGCCTCAATACTGACCGATATCTGTCCTCCTCCACCTCCGTATTGCACTGCATTACGCACCAGATTGACGAATGCACGCTCCAAAGCTTCGGCATCCCCGGGAACGAACAGGTTTTCCGCATCGCTGTCGAACGAAATCTCGTAGCCTTCGGCGATCGCCAAGGGAGCAAGGTCGGCGACCACCTTCGACACAACGCTGTTGAGATCGACAGGTGCATTCTGCTGAGGCTTCTGCCGGTACTTCTCGGTGTCGAGAAGCTGGTTCGCGATTGCTGTAAGTCGCTTGATGGCCGTCTGCAGGTGTGTCTTGTCCGCACCTGGTGAAAGCGTATCGATTCTTACCTGCAGGACAGCAATCGGCGTTCGAAGTTCATGGGCCGCGTTGACGAAGAAGCGCTCCGTCGCCTCGAAGCCGCTATCGAGACGACGCAGCGCCCTGTTGATGTCGCGCACCAGGCGAAGCACCTCATTGGGCAAGCCACGCTCTTCCACCAGGGCACCACGTGTATCGAGATCGATCCTGTCAAGACGCCTGGTCAGATCGCTGAAGGATCGCAAAGCCCAGCGCGTGACAAACGGGACGCCAATGAGGGAAATGGCGACAAGGATCAGCGCCGGCACGCCGATGGCAAGGTTCCCCAACAGCACGGTCACACCATATTGCGACATCGAGACACCGCCGGCAAAAATCGTTGCCTCACCGGCCTCCGTGTCGAAACGTTCCATGCGGGCGACACTCAAGGGATCATTCAGATCACCATGCAGCTCGACACTTCTGAACGTCCGCAGGAATGGCATGTTGTCGGAAATTTTCCCGGGAGGCGCACCGTGTGCAAGGACAATATCTTTGCCCAGATCTGCCACGAACCACAGGTCAGGCGCGTCCTCCATGATCTCTTTAAGTTTGGCCGTCGGCACCAGATGGACCCGGCCATTCGGCTCGAGACGGACCGAGTCTGCGATTTCCTGCGACAGCCAGATGGACGTGATCGCCACATCGGGCTTGAGGCCGGAAAGGAGATAAAAAACCAGGCTGAGAGAGGCGATGACCGCGCAGAGCTGCAGGACAATAAAACCAAAAGTGAAGCGCCAGCGAAGGGATGTGCTGGTCATCCTATTTCTGCTCATGAAGGTAGTAGCCTATGCCACGAATATTCTTGATAACAATGTCGGCCTCGGCTTCGCCAAGCTTTCGGCGCAGGCGAGACATATTGGACTCCAGCGAGTTCGACTGGATCTCATCGTCAAAGGAATAGACCTGCCCCTCAAGGGACGAGCGCAACACGGTGCGACCCCGGTTTCTCAGAAGAGTTTCGATGATGAGCAGTTCCCTGCGGGTGAGCGCAAGCCGGACGCCGTTGACATGCACATCGCATGAAACACGATCATAGGTGACGTTTCCTGCCGACAGGACGAACGGGCTGGTTGTGGGCACCCGCCTCAGCACCGCGCTCATTCTGGCAATCAGCTCGGGAATTTCGAACGGCTTCGGCAAATAGTCATCGGCGCCGTCATTGAGGCCGGAAATTCGCTCGTCGGTCGACCTCAGGGCGGAGATGATGATCGATCGTGTATTTGATCCCGCGCGACGCAAATCGGCGAGAAAGGTACTGCCATCACCATCCGGCAGTTGCCGGTCGATAAGGACAATATCATAATCCGCCATAGCGATTGCTTCCCGCGCCGTTGCCAGATCTCCAACAGCGTCAAGCACGATGCCATGCTGCGAGAGGGCCGTCCTCAACGCGTCCGTCATTTCCGGATCGTCTTCGATAAGCAGAAGTTTCATAGTCGCCTAATCAGTCAAGTCTCGGACTAATCATTCCCGATAGTCTTTATAGCAAAACTACGGCTCTGGTTCAGATAAACTCGACAGTCGTGACGTCGTCCTGATCGTCAGGTTGTGGGACATCATGAAACTGCCGTGGACGTGGAGACCGGAGAAACCGAAGTTCGTCCGGTACCCATCTCGCCATTGATGTGCACCATCCAGGCCGCAATCCTTATCGGCAGCGACCGTAATGATCCCGATATCTGCACCCGTAGTCGCGGCGGTCCCGTTGTTCCCAGCGGTCGCGGCGGTTCCTGTCGTTACGTTCGCTGATGTTGCCTACCACGGCCCCTCCCACGCCACCTGCGGCGGCTCCCACTGCAGCGCCTTCCCAAGTGCCGCTTGCCAACCCACCGATGATAGCGCCGCCCGCCGCACCAATGCCGGCGCCCTTTTCCGTCTGGCTGCACGCTGTCAGCGTCAAGCAAACAAGTACGCCTGAAATGATCTTTTTCATGTCCGTCCTTTCGATCCATCGCCGCTACGGTCGCCCGTCGACCGTTGAGGCGCACCAAGGCGGAAACGTATGGCCACCCAAAATTACGTGGAAGTTACGGAGAGCGTCTGCATTGACGCCGGTCGAAAGCGCAAAATTCGCGTGTCAGCGATCAGCAACTCTCAAAGACTGCCGCCGCCTAATCGATAGGCTCCGGCGTCACGCTGTTCTTCACTGTCTTTCGGGATGGTGAGTCGAAATGACTACGCGCAGCCCCTTGCCGACGTTCTCATACGGGGATTGACGACGATTCAACACCGCTTGCGGCAGCTTGCTAGCCTACCCCTTCCGGATTTGGTCCGGGCAGCAATCAACAAAAACGGGATTGGACCGCGTTGGATACCGCGCTGCTACGCTATCGCGAGCTACTAACCGAATGCCTACCAAACGGGTTTGAGAGCTCAACCGCTTCTATTGCTTTACAGCCCCAAGAAATGAACGATATCGCTCATATTTCATCGACAAAGCGCATTGCAGCATCGAATTGGTGCCTTGCAAAATACAATATACCTACTTTTCGGGCCTATTTTGTCATATCAGTGTCATCCAAGGCCGATAGATAACGCTCACAAATGAACGAGAAGCATCACAAAATGAACGAGATCCAGCCAATACCGACACAAGCAGAAGGCAGGCAGGCCAAGATCGTCGAGCTTCTGCGTGAGCAGAATTTCGTTGACCTCAAAACACTGACTGAGCGTTTTGACATATCTGTGGCGACCGCGCGTCGCGATCTGGTCGAGCTTGAGGAGTCGGGATTTCTTCGCAGAACTCATGGCGGCGCAGTCGGGCTCAACCAGGTAGCGCAAGATGCGACGAACTCCGCGCGTCTGGTGTGGAAGCAAGATGAAAAGGCTGCAATTGCTGCCACCGTTGTCGGAATGATTTCGGATGGAGACACGATCCTCCTCGATGCGGGCACCACCGCGCTGGAAGTCGCGAAAATGCTCGCGGGTCGAAAGAACCTCACGATCATCTCCAACGGCCTCGACATCGTTGCCGAGCTGACGCGCCAGGGTGATCACAAGATTTATTCTGTTGGCGGTGAATACACCGACACGAACCATTCCTTCCGCGGACCGCTGGCAGAGCAGTTCATCCGGCAGTTTACCGTCGACAAGCTCATCTTGAATGCGGCGTCGATCGACGTCGATCGCGGTCTCGTCTGTACCGTTGAGCCCGTCAACGCAAGCATCGCGAAGGTCATGATCGAGGTCTCACGCCGGACGATTGTCGTTGCCGATCATTCGAAGCTCACAAAGAGCAGCCTGTCCGTTGTCGGCAAGATCGAAGATATCGGCATCGTTGTCACCGACAACGGCTCGAAAACCATCATCGACGCGGCGCCAGAGAAGCTGCGCAAAAAGTTCGTCATCGCGACGTGAACCTTCCTTTCCACGTACATCTTGCCAAGCAGGGGACCTTAGATGCTTTCGACCAGCCGCAGAAAATTCATCATCGGTGCAAGCGTTGCGGCGCTGGCATCGACCACCAGCATGAAGTTTGCATTTGCCCAGGAGCGCCGTGAGCTTCGGATCGGCGTCAACGGGCTGCCAGCCACGCTGGAGCCGGTCAATGCGATCAGCAATGTCGGACCGCGCATCGTCAACCAGATATACGACACGCTCATCGCCCGCGATTTTTTCGGGAACGGCGCGCCGGGAACGGGTCTCGGTCTGATGCCATCGCTGGCTGAAAGCTGGGAACGCATCGACGACAGGTCCGTGCGCTTCAAGCTGCGCCAGAAGGTCATGTTCCACAACGGCGTCGAAATGATCGCTGATGACGTCGCCTACACGTTCTCGTCCGAGCGCCTGTGGGGTCCTGAAGCAATCAAGACCATTCCGCTTGGTGGCTCCTATTCGCTCGACTTCGACGAGCCCGTTATCGAGGACAAATACACTGTCATTCTGCGCACGAAAACGCCGAGCTATCTGACGGAGACATACGTTACCTCCTGGATGGGGCGCATCGTCCCGAAGGACTATTATAAGAGCCTTGGCACTGTCGGGTTCGGCAGCAAGCCGATCGGAACAGGCCCGTATAAATTCGTCGAGATGATCGCTGGCGACCGCGTGGTTCTCGAACCGAACGACGACTACTGGGGTATCAAACCCACTGCCTCAAAGATCACCTACCAGCTTGTCGCCGAACCAGCCGCCCGTGTCGCCGGTCTGATCAGCGGTGAATATGATATCGTCACCACCCTCACGCCCGACGACATGGAACTCATCAACGGCTATTCCGACCTGGAAACACGCGGAAAGGTCGTTGAGAATTTCCACATGTTCACCTTCAACATGAACCAGAAGGTGTTCCAGTCGAAGACGCTCCGCCGCGCCCTCGCGCTAGCGGTCAACCGCCCGATCATGGTCGAATCGCTCTGGAAGAGCAAAGCTTCGATCCCTCATGGCTTCAACTTCCCGAACTACGGTGAATCTTTCGATCCAAACCGCAAAGCGATGGAATACAACGTCGAGGAAGCCAGGCGCCTGGTCAAGGAAAGTGGCTACGACGGCACCCCCATCACTTACCACACGATGGGCAATTACTACGCCAATGCCGTTCCCGCTCTCATGATGATGATCGAGATGTGGAAGCAGATCGGCGTCACGGTGGTTCCGAAGGTATTCGCCCCCGGCGCCGCACCGAAAGACCAGGACAGCTACATCCGCAACTGGTCGAACGGCCAGTGGATGACGGACGCCTGGGCGACGATGGTTTGCGAATTTGGTCCGAAAGGCCAGGTGCAGAAGCGTTGGGGCTGGAAGGCTCCGGCCGAGTTCAACGAACTCTGCACCAAGGTTTCCCAGATGCCGAATGGCAAGGAACGCTTCGACGCCTGGAGCCGCATGCGCGACATTTTCGAGGAAGAAGCACCGGCCGTCATTCTTTACCAGCCGTTCGACGTCTACGCGGCGCGCAAGAATGTCCAGTGGAAGCCCATCAGCTTTGAGATGATGGAATTTCGCAACAACCTCAGCTTCAGCTGATCATAACACGCTGCCTCGGCGATGCGCATCCGTGCGCATCGCCCCAAGGAGATTAAAGAATGCCAAAGCTCTTGACCGTTCGCGATCTGGTCGTCGAAGTCCCTGCACGCAATACCAAAATCATTGATGGGATCAGCTTCAGTGTGGATGCCGGTGAGACCCTCGGTCTTGTTGGGGAGTCCGGTTGCGGCAAGAGCATGACCTGTTACGCCGTTGCGGGCATGCTGCCGCGCGGAATCACCCGCACCGGGGGCTCCATCGAGTTCGAACGTGATACGACGAAATCCGGCAGGGCCGCTGATCCGACGATCGCAATGATATTCCAGGACCCAACCAGCAGCCTGAACCCGGTTCACACAATAGGCCGCTACCTTGAATCGGCGCTCTATCGCCATCAGGGGCTGAAAGGCAACGATGCCCGGCTGGAAGCCATGCGGCTTCTCGAGCGCGTCGGTATCGACCGCGCCGCAAGCCGTCTGCGCGCGTATCCCCATCAATTCTCCGGCGGCATGAACCAGCGCGTCATGATCGCGCATGCACTTGCGGCAAAGCCCCAACTGCTGATCGCCGACGAACCAACGACTGCGCTCGATGTCACCATGCAGGCGCAGATCCTCCACCTCCTCGAAGAGTTGAAGGCCGAGACTGGCATGGCCCTGATGATCGTTTCCCATGATCTCGGGGTGATTGCGCGTCTCGCTGACAAGGCAGCAGTCATGTATTGCGGCAAGATCATCGAGACGGCTCCAATTGCGGAGCTGCTTGCGCGGCCCGCTCATCCCTATGCCCGCGCTCTGATCGACTGTATGCCGAGCATCGATCCCGCCGATCTTGAGCCACCGATCCCAATCCCGGGTTCTGTTCCTCTTCTCGAGAGCCTGCCTGATGGCTGTTACTTCCATCCGCGCTGTCCGCGCGTGGCCGAGGAATGCCTGGCTCGCTTCCCTGCTCCCTCCAGCATCGGCCTGTCACACGAAGCTTCCTGCTATCATCCGGTGGTCGCATGATGACGCCCCTGCTTCAAACAAACGATCTGACGAAGGCTTACAGGCACAATACTGGTTTCTTCGCCAGGCCGACGCAGCAGCTCGCCGCGAACCACATCAGTTTCGAACTGTCGGCTCGGGAACGCATCGGTGTTGTCGGCGAATCCGGCAGCGGCAAGTCAACACTTGGCCGACTGCTCCTCGGTCTGACACCCCCAACCAGCGGCGATGTATGGTTTGACGGCGTAAACCACAAAGACCGGACGAAGGCGGACTGGAGGAATTTCCGTGTTCGCACCTCCCTCGTACAGCAGAACCCGCTCGCGGCGCTTAACCCGCAAATGATGATCGGCCAGCAGGTCGCCGAAGGCCTGATCGTTCATCATGTCTGTGGTCGGGAAGAGGCCTATCGGCGGGCAGCCGCGATGCTGGAACGTGTCGGCCTCTCCGGAGCGATGATGAACCGCTACCCACACCAGATGTCAGGCGGTCAGCGCCAGCGCGTCGTCATCGCACGCGCGCTGATCCTTGATCCAAAGCTGGTCGTTTTTGACGAGGCTGTTTCGGCGCTCGATGTTTCGGTGCAGGCCCAGGTGGTGGCACTTCTGAGCGAGCTCTGGCAGGAGATGGATCTCGCTTACGTCTTCATCACCCATGATTTGAGGATCGTTCGCCATCTCGTTGACCGTATCGCCGTCATGTATCTCGGCCGCATTGTCGAGACAGGCGACATCAAGACGGTCTACCAAAATCCGCGGCATCCCTACACGCGGGCACTCCTGGCTTCCGTGCCGACCATGGATCCCAGGGTTCGAAATATCGAACCGCCGATCAAAGGCGAACTCGATGCCAGCAATGCGTCAAAGGGTTGCGCGTTTCGGGCACGCTGTCCGTTCGCGATCGACCGATGCGTCAGTGAAACGCCGGCCTTGCGGCTGGTCGGGAACCAGCAAGCTGCCTGCCATCGTGCAGAGGAGATTGACCGCCAAGCCGTCCCGGCGGCTGATGCCGTCGTGAAGAAGGAGTTGGCCATATGACCAGCTTCATTTTCGCCCGCGTCATACGTGCCATCGTCGTTCTCGTGTTCACGGTTACCATCGTTTTCGTCATTCTGCGCTTGAGCGGTGATCCCGCGCAGTCGATGTTGTCGGATAATGCCGGGCCGGAGGCACTTGCCGCATTCAACGAGAAGTGGGGTCTCGACCGCTCTATCCCGGAACAATATCTCTACTATGTCGCCAATGCATTCCATGGCGACTTCGGGACATCATTCGCAGATGGCCGAGAGGTGTTCGACGTTATCAGCGAGCGAATCCCTAAAACCCTGCTGTTGACGGTTTCGGCCTTTTTCCTGAGCCTCCTGATCGGAATTCCCGTCGGCATTATTGCGGCTGTGCGTCGTGAATCTGCTGTCGACAAGGGCGTGATGGCCGGCGCTGTTCTCGGCTACAGCATTCCAAACTTCCTGCTCGGTCTGGTCTTCGTCTTCGTGTTTGCAGTGTGGCTTCGGGTACTGCCGAGTTCCGGCAGTTCAACCTGGAACCATGCCATCCTGCCCATAGCGACCTTCGCGCTGTTCAACGCTGCGGCCGTGGCGCGGTTCATGCGCTCCACGTTGATCGACGTGCTCGGTCAGCCGTATATCGCGGCAGCCCGTGCGGATGGCATACCGAATTGGGACGTCATCTTGCGTCACGCCCTTCCGAATGCAGCAATCCCGATGGTGACGACACTCGGCTTCGTCGCAGGCGGTCTGCTTGGCGGATCCGCACTCATAGAGCCGGTATTCTCGTGGCCGGGTCTCGGAAGTGGGTTCGTCAATGCGACGAGCACCGGCGATCTACCCGTCGTACAGGCCATGATCATCCTCTTCACTGCGTTCATGGTGGCCATCAACCTCACCGTCGATGTTCTCTATGCGGTTCTCAATCCGAAAATCAGGAAGCACTGACATGGCATCGATCACCTCCTCCAATCCCGCGCCGATCTCCGTGCTGGCCTCATTCCGCAAAATGCCGGCAAGCATAACTCTATGCTGCCTCTGGATTGCGATCGTCGTCATCGTCGGCGTAACGGCACGCTGGATTTCGCCCTTTGACTACCTAAGCCAGGATCCGATCGCGCGGTTTGCCAGGCCATTCCTGTCGGCCGAGCACTTTCTTGGAACCGACTATCTTGGTCGCGACGTTGTCAGCAATCTGCTCGTCGCGACACAGATGACGTTAATGATCGCGCTGGTTGGCTCCGTCATTTGCGCTATCATGGGGACCACGCTCGGCCTGCTGGCGGCCCATTTCGGTGGCTGGGTGGACAACACCATCATGGGCTTCGCCGACGCCATGGCGTCGGTTCCTTTCATCGTCATTGCGCTCGGCGTTCTGGCGCTGCTTGGTTCCAGCCCAATTCTCTTCGTGTTCCTTGTCGGTTTCGCCAGCTGGGAACGTTATGCGCGACTGACGCGCGGTCTGGTCCTGAGCGCGAAGGAGGAGGGCTATGCCGAAGCCGCTCGTATCGTCGGCGTGCCTCCGATGCGCATCTATCTGCGCCACATGCTCCCCAACATCGCTGGCCCCCTGATCGTTCAGTTCACCGTGAACTTTCCAGAAATCATCCTTCTGGAAAGTGGCCTGAGTTTCCTCGGTCTTGGCATTCAAGCCCCGGAAACGAGCCTTGGGCTGATGGTCGCTGACGGCCGCAACTATCTCGCGATCGCATGGTGGATCGCCGCATTCCCCGGCGCCGTGATTGTCCTGACGACGCTCTCCATCAGCCTGCTTGGCGACTATCTGCGCGATCGCTTCGACGCGCGCCTCCGTTAACTCAGAAGGAAAAGACTATGAATCCGCTTCGAATGACGATTGAGAACATGCGCATCGGTGGTCACCGCGGCCACAGCGCCGGCGCCCCGGAAAATACGCTGGTCGCGTTTCGCAAGGCTTTCGAGTATGGCGGCCCGCTTACGACCTGCGAGACCGACCTCTCCATCACCAGCGATGGCGAGCTCGTTCTGATGCACGACAAGACGGTTGATCGCACGACGAATGGCCACGGCATCGTCCAGAAAATGACCTATGCTGAGCTGGCGAAGCTTGATGCCGGCAGCTGGTTCAGTGACGAGTTTTCAGGTGAGCAGGTACCGCGGCTGCGTGATGCGCTGATACTCGCACGCGAGCTTGGCATCATCTATCAGCTAGAACTCAAGATCTACGACCAGAACGGCGTGTTTTTCCCGAAGCTGCGCGCATTGATCGATGAGCTTGGTGCCGCCGACCTGTTGCAGTTCTCTTCCTTCGATTATGTGCAGCTGAGGGACGTCAAGAAAGCCATCCCGGAGGTTCCGACAGTCGGCCTGATGCACTCCCGCCTTATCGATCCTGCGTCGCTTGCTCGCCAGGCCAATCTCGATGCCATGAATATCGAAGTCTATCATTTTGCCAGCGGCGAGGCGCGCCAGCTGCATGAAGAGGGCTTTGCGGCCTTCTGCTATCTGCCAGCCGGCCACCATGAAAAATTGATGACGTATGGCGTGGACGTCGAATCTCAACTTGTGCAGTGGGTCCGTGAAGGTCAGCTCGATCAGCTTCTCGGTGACGATGTCGCACAGATCGCACGGTTGCGGGATCAGGCGCGTGGATAAGGTAAACACAACAGTCTCTTCGGATCAGGCGCGCATTGTCGAGGACATTGCGCGGGAAGCTGGAAACCTGGCTCTATACCACTTCAAAAAACTGGCCACCTTGCCGGTCGAGAAGAAGGGGCACCTCGACCTGGTCACCGAAGCCGACAAGCAGGTCGAAGCCCTGATTGTCGCGAGGCTTCGGCAAGCTTTTCCAGATGATGGAGTCTTCGGAGAAGAGGGCGGCGAGATCACCGGCACTTCGGGTCGCATCTGGGTCATCGATCCGATTGACGGCACGTTCAACTATGTCCGCGGCGCCCAGAACTGGGCTGTCTCAATCGGGCTTTTCGAGAACCGGCGTCCCGCCTTCGGCGTTATTTTCGCTCCTGCACGCGACCTTCTGTTGATCGGTGGTCACGCCATCGTACCGCAGCTCAATGGAAAGCCTCTCGGTCCCCTGCCCGCGCTCGACATGTCTCGCGCATCGACAGGCTTCAGCATTCATCCATCGGTCTCGACGGCTGACAGGCTGGAGGTCATCCGGTTCATCTCGGATGACCTGCGCATAAGCTTCCGCTTCACGGGGTCCGCAACGCTCTCGTTGATCGAAGTGATGATGGGTGAGACAGATGGGTACGTTTCTGTCGGTGACTCCACATGGGACGTCATGGCGGCATTGCCAATCCTCGCGGGACTGGGCGTCACTCACACGATCGATTGGGACAATACGGAGTTACCGCAGAAACTTCGTTTCGTGTGCGGCTCCAAGGAGTTTCTCAATCGAGTAAAGCCGGTGCTGAACAACCTTTCGGCGGCTGCCTGACCCTCAATCGCCTTTTACCAACGGGCGCCGCGCAAGCCGGTGCGACGCTCCTTACAATCGGAAAAAACCTTCAAGCATCTCGTCAGTCAAGCCGCTGAATAATCGAGATATTCAGCACTCTTGATCCACCAATCCTATAGCCGACGTGCATGACAGGAGTGTGAAAGGCTATCGACTTGGCACACAAAACTACCGAAGTTTCAGCACCAGTAGACGGCAAGCTGCCGAAGGGTGATGTCAGGACGCAATATGCTGCAATTTGCTTTCGACGCATACCTGAGCAAGACGGAGCGATCGAAGTCCTGCTGATAACGAGCAGAGACAGCGGCCGTTGGGTCGTCCCAAAGGGATGGCCTATGGGGAAGAAGAAGCCCCACCAAGTTGCCTGCACCGAGGCCTGGGAGGAAGCCGGAGTGAGAGGCCGTGTCCAGAAAAAGGCATGGGGTCATTACACCTATCTTAAGAGGCTGGATGACGGAAATCTTGTCCCTGCGATGGTCCAGGTCCATTTGCTCGATGTGCAAGGGCTCGAGAGCGATTATCCCGAAAAGGACGAACGCAGACTGAGCTGGTTCACGCCGGCGGCCGCAGCCTCTTCCGTAAGGGAACCGGAGCTTCGTTGCTTGATCTCAAAACTTGAAACCCTGGCGTTGCCGGCCACGTATCAGCGCTCCGAGCCGTAAAATGAGGATCAATTGATGGACATGGATTTGCTCCGCCGAACCGCAGATTTCCGTTCGGTTGCCGACGCACGGCTTTTAACAATGGAAGATGGCCCGGGCAGAGGACAGCGTCTTATCATTGCCAGAAATGCCGCCGGTATCGGCTTCGAGATCGCGGTCGATCGTGGTTTCGACGTGTCATCGCTGTCGTTCAAGGGGGTGAATGTAGGCTGGCACTCTTCCAACCAGATGCCATTCTCGCCACATGACCCGGATTCAGAAGAGGGGTTGGGCTTTTTCCGCAATTTCGATGGCTTCATGGTGACATGCGGTCTGGACCAGTACAGCAGGCCTCATGACTCCGATGTCACGCATTACGGATATCCAAATCTCAAATCCAGGCGGTTGCCGCAGCACGGCCGGATCTCGTCCGAGAAGTCGCGGCTGAGGAGATTTGGCGTCGAGGTTGGGACACGCACCATCATCTGCGAGGGCACGGTGCGGCAATCAAGTGTTTTCGGAGAGGTTCTAGAACTGCACCGCAAAATAACCGTGCCGATTTTCGAGTCCACATTGCTCATTGAAGACACGGTAACAAACCGAAGCTTCCGACCATCCGAACACGCTATCCTCTATCACCTCAATGTCGGATATCCATTCTTGGACGAGACCTTGATCGTAAAAGGCTTGCCTGAACCTGCGCTTTGCGAAATCAATTCGACTCCGCCGATCCCTCACGACAGCTTTGGAGAAAAAGTGGATCATATCGACTGCCGCGTCACTCCGCACGACACGCCAATTGTTCTCGAAAACAAGCGATGTGGTTTCTCCCTCTCCCTGACCTATGATCAGGTGGCGCTTCCAAAGTTTGCGACCTGGCGCGCCTATCAGTCCGGCGTATTCGCACTTGGGATCGAGCCTCGATCCGATCTCCGACCACCCGAAGGCGGTCAGCTGGATGCTGGGGAAAGCCGCACCTACAAGCTGCAAATAGATTTACTCCCCTCATGAAACGGGGTGCAGGCTTTGGAATATTTGCGACAGCCCGCTCGATTCCAGGCTCCAGAACCCTCCACAAGATAATGGGCCCTGCTGTCAGCTATCTGCCGATATTCCTCTGTAAAGCCAGCTCCAGGTCCTGTCGAAATATAGATCGGCAGACTGCCTTGTATCAAAATCGGCGCTGCCCATCATCGCGGGGATGGCCGAGGTCTTCGGGCCGTGCCGCAGCATCAAGTATTTGCTTTGCGAAACGGGGCGGAAGACATCGGTCATCTCATCTGTTCAACACCAATATAACAACCGCTCAACGGGCCTTGAGAAAGCGATAACCCGTCCTGAAATCATTGGTATATATTCGGTCCACCGCCACAAAGGGCACATTGCGGCGATAGTCTTCAAACAGCGCTTTTGTCCCCGCTCCCAACTGCCCGGGCTTGCGTAGATCAACAGCTTGCGCTGCATGGAGCAACTGTATCGAGGACATCCAGTAGAGGTTATCCAGAATTCGGCCGAGATTGGTGACCGAAAGCGGTGCGTGGCTGTCCAGATCCTCGATATTTCCTGCCATCGCAATCGACCCTACGGGAGCCTGCGCGCCGATCTGCTGATTTTCGGCCAGAAGCGCGACGAGTGGTTTCTGGATCGCGCCAAATGCATGTCCCTGATTGGTTTCAGCAGCAAGGAACCGCGAAAGATGCGTCATGTCAGGGTTTTCGA
Organism: Agrobacterium sp. SUL3; assembly: GCF_001263295.1. Lineage (NCBI taxonomy): Bacteria > Pseudomonadati > Pseudomonadota > Alphaproteobacteria > Hyphomicrobiales > Rhizobiaceae > Agrobacterium > Agrobacterium sp. SUL3. Next base: position 29,750 of record NZ_KQ414503.1, on the reverse strand, counting down.
AGCGGATCGTCTGCATCGTAATGGCCTGTGACAGACGCACCAGCGCCGTGTTCAGAGCCTCAACCCTCGAGGCCACCGGCAGCATCTCAAAACCCGCACTAGGATAGATCGCTCCCGATATTTCGCCCTCGATAAAATACTGGGAGACCTGTCCGGAAGCCTTGTCGTCCGAGGCTCCCGCAACCACGCCCGGATTGTCATCACTGTGATTGATCTGGATTTCCAGCGCCCTGGTCAGATCCTGCGTCGCAATTTCGGCTCCGCCAAGCACATAGGCCATGGTGCGATAAGACAGCGGGTCCTGCAGTGCCCGATCCTTCGCGGGCGACCAGAGATAGCTGCCGTCAAGGGCAGAGCGAACCATCAGTGCCCCGGATGTGTTTTCGGCAAAGGGGCGCAGCTCGTTCGTCGCTGCGAGGAAAGGGGCGACATTGCCGTTAAAACCTTCCAGTGCAAGACCAAAGACAACGGCTTCCTTTTCGAGATAGCCCGCCGTATCGTGCGCCAGCAGGGCAGCCTGTCCGGCGGTCAGCGCATTCGTACTAAGGATCGAAAGGAAATCCTTGCCAACCGGCTCGAGCGGAGCGATGCCGGCGTCAGTCAGGGCACGCGCTGCGGGAATGCGGTTGCCTTTCATGAAGACCTCCCCCTCGCCGACCATCGCCAGACCGATATGGGAGGCAAGGGTGATATCAGCCTCGCCAACAGAACCGCGTGAAGGAACCACCGGGGTGATCCCCTGCTCCAGGAACTGTCGATACATTTCCGCAACGGCGCTCTGAACGCCGGTTCGGCCGGTTGCAATCTGGTTTAAACGGATCGCCATACCCGCCCTCACGGTCTCGACCGCCATCGGCTCTCCGACGCCTGCGCCATGAGCGCGCAGAGACGTCGAATTGAAAGCGCGTGACAGTTTCAGCAAATCGTCGTCCAGCACGCGCTTGCCGTCCTTCATTGCGAAAACTGGGCGATCCTTGTTCCAGCCAACGCCGACCGTCAGGCCGTAGACCGCCTTGCCTTGCAGGGCGGCCTCCATCACCAGATCGAAGCCTTCGGCGATCCGTTTGTCCGCGCTTTCGGTGAGAGTAATTTTGGCGCTGTCATCCCGCGCCAGGCCGACGACCTGTTCCACGGTCAGGTTTTGACCGTCGATGGACCAATGTTCCGCCCGTGCGTTTGAAGCAGCAAGCCCGGCGATCGCAAAAGCTGTGACAATGGAGAGGCGATGAATAGTCCCGTTTTTAACAGACATGATGTTCCCTTGAGTTGGTTATTATTATGCCGTCATGTTTGCAGCACTGTCCGGCGTCGACACGGCTTCGCTTCGACTGGAAACTTCCAGACATGACGGGTGGAGCAATTGGGGGAGCTGGGCCTTGAGCGGCCCATCTCCTTTAGTTCGTGGAATACGGCTTCGGCAGGATCAGAACCGCTATCAGCGATATGAACGCCGCGGCCATGACGTAAAATCCGGGCGCGTGATAACCGATGCCCGTGCTGCCAAGCCAGGTCAGCGTCGCCGGGGCAAATCCTCCGAAGATCGTTACGGCGGCATTGTAAGCCAATGACATGCCGGTGGTGCGGATATTCGTCGGGAAAACCTCAGACAGGGTTGCGGGCGCGACCCCGACATATCCCGAGACCATGATGCAGAAGAGGCTTTGCACGATGATGAGCGTCGTCAGCGTCGGTGAAGATTGCAGCCACCAGATCAGGGGATAGACAGCGACCAGCATTGCGCCGGCGGCAATGGCAAGCATCACGCGCCGACCGATCCTGTCCGAAATGCTGCCGGCGCTGACGCAGCCGACCGCGAGGAAGACGTTGCCAATCAGCGATGCCGTAAACGCCTCCGAAGGGCTGAAACCGAAAGCACGCTGAACGAAGATCGGCATGTAGATGATCAGCACATAGACGCAAACCGCCCACAGGATCGAGAAAGCGAAGCCTTTGAACAGATGGCCGAAATAGTCCGAGAAGACGAGCTTCAGGGGTGTTTTGGCGGACTGGTTCTCCAGACTTGCCTGTTCGGCCTGAAAAGCCGGCGTTTCGTCCAGCGTCTTGCGCAGCCACAGGCCCACCGGCGCGATCAATACGCCAATGAAGAATGGGATCCGCCAGCCCCAGTCGCCGATCTCCTGCTCCGTCAGAAGCGAGGTAACCGCAAAGGCGACGAGTGCACCCATGATGTTGGAAATCGCCATGCTTGCCTGGAGCCAGGAAGCATATTTGCCTTTTTTGTCGGCGGGCGCATGTTCAACAAGAAAGGCGGCTGCTCCGCCAATTTCTCCACCCGCGGAGAAGCCCTGAAGGACTCGTCCGGCAAGGATCATGAGCGGCGCTCCCACACCAATCGCGGCATAGGTCGGCGCCACCGCGATCAGCAGGGTGCCCGCCGCCATGATCATGATGGTCAGGAACAGTGCGGCCTTTCGGCCGGCCTTGTCGCCATAGACCCCGATCACGATGGCTCCCAGGGGGCGGATCACGAAGCCTAGCCCAAAGGCGAGAAAGGCTTTCACGAGTTCGACCGTGTGATCGCCGCCGGGAAAGAAATTATGGGCGATGTAGATTGCAAACAGCGCATAGACGGTGAAGTCATACCACTCCAGGGCGTTGCCTATCGATGCTGCCGCAACGGCGCGCTCCGGTGATGACCGTCTGGCCGGTGTCACTGACAAATTTTGATATGTTTTTTCCATTATTGTCCCCTCTTGGCCTGCCAGCGACGGCAGGCGGTGTTGATTAGTGATCGTAATTTTCCGCCCTTCGTGGCGATTGATGACGTCTCCTCGCTTTGACCTGTCAGATCTGCACGTGATTTATGCCCTTGCTGGCAATTTCATCCTGCGCCTCGGCATAGCCCGCATCCGCGTAACGGATGACGCCGAGCCCGGTATCATTGTCGAGTGATTGCGAAAGCCGGTCGTCGGCCGCGTTGGTTCCATCAGCAACGATCGTGACCCCTGCCGAGGTCATGAAGCCCGCATAACCCCCGCCGCCGGAATGAAGTGCGACAAGGTCGGCGCGCGAAGCGCAGAGCAACATCGCGTCGAGAAGCGGCCAGTCGGCGATGGCGTCCGAACCGTCGAGCATGTTCTCCGTCATGATGTTCGGATGCGCCATGCCCGCTGAATCGAGGTGATCGCGAGAGAAGGCGACCGGCCCCTTCAATTCGCCCGAAGCGACCAGAGCGTTGACCCGACGTGCGAGTGCGCTCCGTTCGCCATGGCCGAGCCAGGCGATGCGTGCCGGCAACCCCTCGAACGGAACGTGCTTGCGCGCCAGCGAAATCCAGTTGGTGACGATCTTGTTGTCCGGAAACATCTCCAGCACCAGCTCGTCTATCCGCGCAATGTCCGAGGCGTCGCCCGACAGGGCCATCCAGCGGAAGGGACCAATCGCCCGGCAAAACAGCGGGCGCAGATAAGCCTCGGTGAAGACCGGAATGTCGAAGGCATCAGCAACGCCACCGGCCTGCGCCTGCGTGCGGATCAGGTTGCCATTGTCGAAAACCTCCGAGCCGGCCCGCTGGAATTCGAGCATGGCTGTTACCTGTTTGGCAATCGACGCCCTGCCGGCCTCGATCAGCTCATCCGGGTTCTGGCTGCGCAGGCGGCGTACGCGGTCCAGATCGTAACCGATTGGAATATAACCATAAACGAGATCGTGGGCGGAGGTCTGGTCGGTCACGATATCCGGAATGATCCCCCGCGCAGCTATTTCGGGATAGATTTCCGCTGCATTGCCGACAAGTCCGACGGACAGCGCCTCACCCTTTGCGCGTGCCTCTTCAATCCGTGCGAGTGCGCTATCGAGATCATTGGCGATCTCGTCCAGATAGCCGATATCCTTGCGGGTGCGGGCCCGTTCCGGATTGATCTCCACGCACAGGATGGCCGCACCCGCCATGCGGCCTGCAAGCGGCTGCGCACCTCCCATGCCGCCAAGGCCCGCGGTCAATACGAAACGCCCGTTCAGCGTACCGCCGAAGCGGCGTTCGGCAATGCGCATGAAGATTTCATAGGTGCCCTGAATGACGCCCTGCGAGCCGATATATTGCCATGCTCCCGCAGTCAGGCCGCCCCAGCATATGAGGCCCTTGCGTTCGAGAGCATAAAAATTCTCGGCCTTGGCCCATTGGCCGACCATGTTGCAATTGGCCATGATGACCATCGGAGCCTCGGTCGAAGTCTTCATCAACCCGACCGGCTTTCCCGACTGAATGACGAGTGTCTGATCCTCATCCATGGTCGTCAATGCGCGTACGATGGCATCATATGCGGCCTTGTTGCGGGCCGCCTTCCCGAGTGCTGCGTAGACGACGAGATTTTCAGGGTCTTCACCGACAGCCAGCACGTTTTCCATGAGGCGCAACAGGGCTTCCTGCCGCCAGCCCTTCGCGCGAAGGTCCGGGCCTGAAGGGATCGGGAAGCCCGGATTACGGGGATTTTCTCTCGGCATCTTCAGGCCTCCAATGCGTAGTCGGTCAGGTTGATGCCCATGACCTTTTCGGGGTGGACATAGATCGCCGGGTCCATCAGGCCCGCGCCGATCGGAATGAGGGTCTTCGGGACATGCAACAGATGGATCTTCATGCCGACCTTCAGCTCACCGACAGACAGCGGCTCGATCTCCTGCGACAATGTGGTGATGACATCCGGAAAGGTTGCGAGGCGGCGACCATCGACCGCATCGACCGCCATGTATTCGTTCATCACATGCAGAGTCAGCGCCGCATCGCCCCTGCCGATGGTGACCGTACCAACGTCGAAAGCCTCATTCGTATAAACGACATCCTTCGCCGTGATCTCTCCTTCAATCATGATCCTGCCGCCCGTGGTCGCAAGGATCGCGTCGAGGATTGCCGCATGCCCTCGAGGCTCGGCGGCGAGGATTGCGTGACCAAGCTCCAGCGCCTTGGAAATTCCGCCGAGCGCGGCATTTTTCGCGACGTAGCCGGCGCGAACCGGGTTGCGGGCCGAGGCGATGAAACCGCCCGACATGTCGGAGGCCGTGCGCAGGATGGGAGAGATCCGGCCGGTTGCGCCGCGCGTTACAAGCTCGATATAGCGGTTCTGATCGCGATTTCCGCCGACGGCCGTCTGGATCGACTGGTCCGGTTTTCCGGCCATGCCGATTGCCCCCATGTCGCCGGTCGGATGGGCGCGCATGTCACCCACCGCGTCCAGCACCTTGCAGCCAAGGATAGCCGAAGGCAGCCATGCGTTGAGGGTCGAGGACTTGCCGTTCTGCCCGATCATCAGGGCCGCGACCTTTGCACCAAGCGCGTTCTGCAAAAGCTGCACGGCCTTGACATAATCCACGCCCCGCATTTCCCAGGGCGTCGTGGAGGCCGGCGCGCCGATGGCGGCAGCCGTCGCCACCCAGTCATCTTCGTTCAATTCGTCGATCGAGACGAGTTCAGGCGCACCGGCGTTCACTGCGGCATAGCCCAGCATCCGTCCATGGTGGACCCAGCCGCCACCGCCAGCCGCATAGACCGCGCCTCCCCGCACCGCGGGTTCCACATCCTTCTCCGTCAGAATTCTGGCCACTTTCAGCCCTCCCTTTTTCTGTCCAATTCCATAATCGTGTTCGCCAGAACTTCAGCCGCCAAAGCGAGATCGGCTGCATCGGCCCATTCTTCCGGGCAATGGGAACGGCCGTCGCGGCAAGGGATGAAGAGCATCGCCGAAGGACACAGCCGTGTCATGAATGCCGCGTCATGGCCTGCACCCGACACCATCTTTCGATAGGGCGTGTCCAGCCCGTCGGCGGCCTTTGCCAGCATCTCCTGCAATCCATCATCCATCTGCACGCCGGGATTGCCGGAAATCAGCCGTGCCTCGATTGTGTTTCCACCGTCCGCGTTAAGTCCGGTCAGCCAGGATACGAATGCTTCCTTGTCCTCGGCCCGCTCGGCGCGGATATCAACCAGCATGCGGACGCGGCCCGGAACCACATTGGCGGCGTTGGGGGAGATTTCGAACTCGCCCACAGTTGCGGTAAAATGCCCGGAACCACCGGAAAGCTCCGTCGCGTACCGCTCGATCTCACGCACGATCCGCGCCGCAGCGACGAGGGCATCCGCACGCAACCCCATCGGGGTCGTGCCGGCATGATCGGGACGACCCGTCACCTCGATCTCGACGCGATTGATGCCGACAATGGCTGTCACCACCCCGAGTGCAATCTTTTGCTGTTCTAGAACCGGACCCTGCTCGATGTGCAGTTCCAGAAAGGCCTTCAGGTCATCAGCCAAGGGAGCTCCAAGACTTTCCGGCTTGCCGCCCACATCACGTATGGCCGTCGCCAGATCGCGCCCGTCGCTGATACGCCTCAGCCAGTCCTGTGGCAGAACGCCCGCCATTGCTCGCGAACCGATACAGGAAACCCCGAAAATGGAGACTTCTTCAGCAAGAAAATCGACGACGGCAAGGTTATGCCGCAAGGCAACACCGCGCCGTGAAAGAATGCGTGCAACCTCCAATGCAACGACGACACCGGCAACGCCATCGAAACGTCCACCGTCCGGCACAGTGTCGGAATGCGAACCAAGCATGATCGTCCCGACCTGCGGCTCGATACCTTCGCGTCGGCCGATCAGGTTCCCGCCCGCATCCGTCCAGACATTCAATCCTTCACCCAGGAAACGCCGCCGAAGATAGTCGCGCCCTTCATCGAAACGGGGCGAGAAGGCGCGGCGGGTCCAGGGACGTTCCGGATCGGTAATCTGCGCCAGCGCGTCGAGATCCGTTTCTATGTCCTTTATCGACGCGTCGAGATTGCGGCGCATCACAACAGCACCTCGCGCAGACCAAGCGTTTCGGGCGGCCGCACAAAAATACCGGTTCCCGGCGCAGCCAGCACATTTTCCCCGTCGAAGACCATCTCGCCTCGCCGCCACGTGGCTGCGACCGTCCAGGGCAGTTCCATGCCGTGATAAGGCGACCACCCCGCAATGGAGTGAGGACTGCTGGCTGCGTCATACACCACGGGCCGATCGACGAGCACCATGACGTCAGCGTCACGCCCGACCTGCAACCCGCCTTTCTGGTGATCCAGACGAAAATGCCGGGCCGGATTTTCGGCCATCAGCCGGGCCGCCCACACCAGCGGTACACCGCGCGCGATCGCGCCCTTGACGAAAAGCGGCACCATGACCTCCAGCCCCGGGACACCGGAGGCATTTTTCAGCATATCGGGATTGGTCTTGCGGTCCTCGCTCCAGCTGACATGGTCGGTAGACACCATCGACACCCGCCCTTCGGCCAGATGACGCCAGATCGCCTCCACTTCTTTTCGGGCGCGTATGGGCGGGTTGATCTTGGCCTTGCCGCCAAGCCGCGCGACGTCGTTCTCCTCATCCAGAACAAGGTAGTGAATGCAGCATTCGACGGAGGAATACCGGCCGTTCCTGCGGTACATCTCGGCGATTTCGTAGCCGCGGCTGACGGAGCAATGGACGACATGTGCCGGGCAATCTGTCTCGGCACCGGTTTCGTAAATCTGCAGCATCGCCAGCGTCTCAGCCAGTTCGGGACGCGACAGGCCGTGCGCACGCCAGTCGGTTATACCGGATGCCTCGACCTCGGAAATCGCGGCGCGGACATAGGCGTCATCCTCATTGTGCACGCCTGCGGCAAGCCCGGTCTTTGCAATCTCGGCAAAACAGGCGCGAAGCAGCGCGGGTGGGATACGCGGAAAGCGTTGGGGATCCGTGCCGAAGGTCGAGAACTTGTAGGCGCAAACTCCCGCCGCCGCCTGTTCGGCAATGCGGGCGGAACCCTCTTGCGGATCGACAGTGCCATAAAGTGCAACATCGATGCGCGCCTCCGCGTCGATCATCGCGACCTTGCGCCTGACAGCCTCGGCGGAACACACAAGATTGCCCTCATCATAGGGCATGTCAACGATTGTCGTGACGCCGCCCGCCGCCGCCGCACGGGTCGAGGCTGCAAAACCCTCGGCCCCCTTCTGCGACAGCGAATGCACCTGCGCATCTATGGCACCAGGCAATAGGATGCCGGTGCCGAAATCATGATTTTCTCTTCCAGCCGGCGCGGGGCCTTCTCCGATGAGTGCCGTTTTCCCCTCGCGAATGGCCACGAAACCTCGAGAAATCTCGCGGTCGGTCAGAATGATCCGCCCCGCCAAAACCGTATCGAAATCCGCCATGTCGTCCTCCTGTCATATTTCGACTATGAGGCACAATAAAATTAGTGGTATATCCCAAAATCCGGACAGCCGATGCCGGAATGGGAAGGTCAAGACGAGGCGTGGGCGGTGAAGGTTTCGACGATTCTTTTATGTGACCAGGTGGTTCGTCTCGGCGGCATCCACCTTGCGTCCAAGGCAACGGGAATTCCGGTTTCAACCGTATCGGATGCCGTCAGCCGCCTGGAAACCGCCCTCTCCGTCAAGCTTTTCGTCCAGGGCGCAAAAGGCCTGATCCTGACAGCCGAAGGCGGGCGACTTAGCCCGTATCTCGCGCAGGCCACCCATGAAATCTTCGCGATCCACGGCGCGTGCGGCGATGACCATGCGAATGATATTTATCAGAGAAGCGTGTCGCTGATTGCACTGTTCCGCTTCGTGGACATTCTCGAATCGGGCTCGATCCGTAAATCCGCATTGAGGCTTCAAATCGGGCAACCACAGCTGACGCGGATGATGGCGATGCTGGAGGAAAACCTGGGCGTCCGGCTTTTTGAACGGACCCGCAGCGGCTCGCGCGCATCGCCCGAGGGGCTGCGCGTATCGCCCCACGTCCACAAATTACGCGATATCTGGGCTGCGCTGGACTCCACATCCGCCCTGCGTTTCAAGCGGCATCTGCGCCATTGGTCATTCGGCGGCATTCCTCCCGCAACAACTGACAGCCCGACGGCAATTATTCTGGCGCGCGTTGCCGCCAACTGGGCACGGCGCTTCGACACACCGCTGCTGATGCAGCCCGGACTTGCAGACAGTCTGCTGGAAGGGCTTGAACAGCAGCGATACGATGCAGTCCTTGTCGACATGCCAGTCAACAATTCCCGCCTGCGCAGCCGTGAGGTTCTGCGCAGCCACCTTTCATGTTTCCTGCAGCATGAAGCACCTGAACTGGCGGATGCATATTCACCGTCACAGATGCGCGAGGCGATCCTCAAGCACCCTCTGGTACTACCTTCCCGCGCCTCCGGATTGCGCCAGACGGCCGAGAGCTTTCTCGAGCACCTGCTTGGGCCAACCTGGCTATCAAAGGTGCAGTTGATTGAGATCGACAGCATACCGGTGGCAGTGCAACTGATTGTCGGCCATGGATATTGTTCGATATTGCCGTCCGGCGTGGGAATAACCTCCCCCAAGGTGACGAAAATCCCATTGCCGATGACATTTTCCGTTCCATTGCTATTAGCCTGGCGCGCCGATGACAGAGGCACAGATATGGCGCAGCGCGTTCTTCAGCTGCTTGATATGACGAACTAATGGTGGCCGGGTAAGCTCGGCTCCTGCAACTTGGCTTCAAGTCTCTATCATTTCGCCGAGCGCTGGGCTTCCAGCGCAATGAACTTGCAAGAGAAATAGAGGGCGATCACGGGAAGCCTGTCTTCCGGGTTGATGTCGAGCACGACGAAGTATTGGGTGCCCAAGCACGCTCTTTCATTTCATTATCCCTTGCCGTCTTACTGAAGTTGCCCCTCACATACCCAGTTCTCGGTACGCCTGAAGAAATTCTCCGGCAGCAGCCCTTGAGCGTGAAGACGCCATTGATATCGTGCCCGAACTATAGCGGCAGCACGCGTATCGAGGAGTACGCGGCCGCTTCCGGGGAGGATTTCATGAAGTTTTTGCTGGCGCTTTCGCGCGCCATTGATGCTGCCAATTCTGCTATTGGCAAAGGTATTTCGTGGCTGCTGCTCGCCGCCATTCTCATCAGCGCCATCAATGCCGCCATGCGCAAGGCGTTCTCGATGAGTTCCAACGCCTGGCTTGAATCCCAGTGGTATTTGTTCTCCGCTGTGTTTCTGATCGCCGCCGCCTACACGCTCCTCAACAACGAGCATGTGAAGGTCGATCTGATTTACGGAAGCCTGCCGCGCAAGGGGCAATTGTGGGTCGATATCCTCGGGACCATCTTCTTTCTCATGCCCTTTTGCCTCATCACGGTTTATCTCTCCTGGCCGGTGTTCCTGCAGAAATTTGCCTCCGGTGAAGTTTCCAACAACACGGGCGGGCTCATTCAATGGCCGGTCTGGGCGCTGATACCAATCGGCTTCAGCTTGCTCGCCCTTCAGGGCGTGTCGGAACTCATCAAACGCGTCGCAATCCTGCGCGGCGATATCCCCGATCCGGTTGCAGCGGCTGATGCCGCAGCAGCAATGCTCTGATCGAAGGAAGAAACAATAATGGCATTCCTTGCGGAAAATCTCGCGCCGATCATGTTCGCCGCGCTCATCATCGTGCTGCTGTTCGGCTATCCGGTAGCCTTCGCGCTGGCTTTTGTCGGCTTTGTCTTCGGCTTCATCGGGATAGAACTCGGCCTGCTGCCAGCCACGCTATTCCAGGCCATTCCCGATCGCATATTCGGCCAGATGTCTAACGAAACGCTGCTGGCGATACCGTTCTTCACCTTCATGGGGCTCATTCTTGAAAAGAGCGGCATGGCGGAGGATTTGCTGGACACGATCGGCCAGCTGTTTGGACCGGTCCGCGGCGGCATCGCCTTCGCCGTCATCTTCGTCGGGGCAATTCTGGCCGCCACCACCGGCGTCGTCGCCGCCTCGGTCATCTCGATGGGCCTCATCTCGCTTCCCATCATGTTGCGCTATGGCTACGACCGCAAAATCGCCGCAGGTACGATCGCCGCGTCAGGCACGCTGGCGCAGATCATCCCCCCAAGTCTCGTGCTGATCGTGCTGGCTGACCAGCTCGGCCGCTCGGTGGGCGACATGTACAAGGGAGCGCTTGTTCCGGGTCTGATGCTGGTAACGGCTTATACGCTCTACATCATCATCACATCAATCATCAGCCCTACAAAGGTCCCGGCCCTGCCGCTGGAGGCGCGGACCCTGCGCGGCACCAAGTTGCTGCTCAAGGTCATCACCTCGCTGGTGCCTCCGCTCGTCCTGATATTCCTCGTGCTCGGCACGATCTTCCTCGGGATCGCCACCCCCACGGAAGGTGGCGCCATGGGTGCTGTCGGCGCGCTCGCCCTTGCGCTTGCCAACCGTAAACTCAATTTCGGCCTGATCCAGCAGTCACTCTACGCGACGGCAAAGCTGTCGTCCTTCGTTCTGCTCATCCTGCTCGGCGCGCGCGTCTTTTCCCTGACCTTTTATGGCGTGAACGGTCACGTCTGGGTCGAGCATCTGATGACATCGATCCCCGGTGGCGAGATCGGCTTCCTGATCGTCGCCAACCTGCTGGTGTTTTTCCTGGCCTTCTTCCTCGATTATTTCGAGCTGGCCTTCATCATCATCCCGCTGCTGGCGCCGGTCGCCGATGCGCTTGGCATCGACCTGATCTGGTTTGGCGTCATGCTGGCGGTTAATATGCAGACGTCGTTCATGCACCCGCCCTTCGGTTTCTCGCTGTTCTTCCTGCGGTCCGTCGCACCGACGCGTGCCTATAAGGATCGGATCACGGGACAGACGATCCAGCCGGTCACCTCGACCCAGATTTATCTCGGCGCCATTCCCTATCTTTTCATCCAGCTCGCCATGGTCATCATCATCATCGCCTTCCCCGGAATAGTGATGCACTACAAGTCGGGTGCCAAGGTCGCCGATCCCTCGGCCGTCCATATCAATGTACCGATGCCCGGCGCAGGTAGCGACGCCGATCCGTTCGCTAATCCCTTCGCCCCTGGCGGCAACGCCCCAAGCTTCGGCAAGCCCAGCAACCCCTGACATTCCGACGGGCGCACAAGCGCCCGCCGCACCCCATCGACACACCAAGCGTCGGTCACTTCAATAGGAGGAGGTAATCTTATGAGGAACAATCTGGACCGCAGACACTTCTTGTCCGGCGGCGTGCTTGCCGGGGCGGCTGCGGCCGCTTCGACGCTCGCCACGCCGGCCATAGCGCAATCTTTGCCGAACGTGCGATGGCGCCTGACGTCGGGCTTTCCGAACAATCTGGACACCATCTACGGCGGCGCCGTCGTTATGGCGAACGCATTGAAGGCCATTACCGGCGGCAAGTTCGAAATCCAGGTCTTCCAGGCCGGTGAAATCGTTCCCGGCGCCCAGGCCATCGATGCCGTAAAAGCCAATACCGTCGAGATTTCCCATACCTGCGGCTACTATTTCACGGGGAAAGATCCGACATTCGCCATCGGCTCGACCATCCCCTTCGGCCTGAACGCCCGCCAGCAGAACGCATGGCTCTACCATGGCGGCGGCAACGAGGCTTACAACGAATTCCTTTCCGACTACGGCGTCATCGGTATTCCCGGTGGAGCGACGGGCGCCCAGATGGGCGGCTGGTATCGTAAGGAAATCAAGAGCGTCGAGGATATCAAGGGCCTCAAGATGCGTATTGCCGGCGTCGCGGGGCAGGTACTTGCCAAGCTTGGCGCGGTGCCGCAGCAGCTCCCGGGCGGCGACATCTATCCGGCGCTGGAACGTGGCACCATCGATGCCGCGGAATGGGTCGGTCCCTATGACGACGAAAAGCTCGGCTTCTACCAGATCGCGCCATACTACTATTACCCCGCGTTCTGGGAGGGCGGACTGACGATCCACTTCTTCGTCAACAAGGACCAATATGCAGCCCTGCCTGATGAATACAAGGCAGCGCTCGACACCGCCTGCAAAGCCGCCAACATCAACATGCAGGCGCTGTACGACGTCAAGAACAAGGATGCGATCCGCTCGCTGGTTTCCAAGGGCACTCAGCTTCGCCCGCTGCCCCGCGATGTGCTCGACGCCGCCTACAAGGCGACCTTCGAGCTTTATGACGAGTACACACAGAAGCATCCCGCATGGGCCAAGATCTATCCGGGCTGGAAGAAATTCCGCGACGAGAGCTTTGAATGGTTCCGCGTCGCCGAATATACCTATGACAGCTACGGCTATGCCATGCAGACGGCCGGCAAATAAGCCGGCATAGACTTTACCGAGGCCCCCGGATGGCGACATTCCGGGGCCTCGGGCCTTTAGCGGCTATTCTTTGATAAGCCCGTTATCGATCGCATAGCGGATGAGACCCGCAGTCGTCGCTATATCCAGTTTCCTCTTGATATTCTTGCGATGGGTTTCCATCGTGCGCTCGGCGATGTCGAGCGCCAGGGCAGCGTCGCGATTGCTCTTTCCGCGCGCGATCAGCAGCAGAACCTCCTGCTCGCGTGTCGTCAGCGCCTTCAGCCTGCCGGAAGCCCCCTCCATCAGCACATCGCGAACGCCAGAGGAAAAATAGGTGCCGCCGGCAGCCACGGTTTCGATTGCGGCGACTATTTCTTCGGTCGCCACGTCCTTCAGAACGTAACCGGCCGCACCATACATGACCGATGTCGATATATATTCCCGGCTGTCATGCATCGACAGCATCAGCACCCGGGCGGAAAGCTGCTTTTCCTTGAACAGTTCCAGGGCATCGATGCCATTGATCTGCGGCATGTTGATATCCATCAGCACCACATCGGGCCGCGTGGCGACAGCCGCGTCGATACCGGCCATGGCGGACAATGCGGTTCCAACGACTGCGAGATGCTCGTAAGTCTCGAGGACGGCCCTCAACCCATCCAGAACCAGAGGATGGTTGTCGATCAGCAGCACACGGATCGGATGAACGGTCACTCGGCGGCCTCCTGTAAGCCGCTATTGCGATCCTTCATGGCGGTGATGGGCAGCACCGCCCGCAGAACGGTTCCCCTTGCGGAGCTTTCGACATCCAGCCTGCCCCCGAAATGCGTCATGCGTTCCTGCATGTTTCTCAAACCGAGCCCCTTGCTTGCCGGCATCCCATTCTCTGTCCGAACGGTCGGAAAGCCGCGGCCATTGTCGCTGACATCCATCTGTACCCGTTCATCGCGACTGGAAAACCGGATGGCGACCTGCGTCGCGCCGGCATGGCGCTCGATGTTGGTCAGCGCCTCCTGTGCGACACGGTAAAGTGCAACCCGCGCCTCGGGGACAAGCATATGCTTGAAGGCTACGGATTCAAGCGTCGCCGCTATTCCCGTGCGTTCGGAAAAACTCGAGATGAGGGATTCCAGCGCTGCCGTCAGCCCCAGATCGTCGAGGACACGCGGGCGAAGATCGTGGGAAATACGACGTACCTCCTTGATCGCCTCATTTAATGCGACGGCGCCCTTGCCGATCGCCTCGCCGGCTCCGACATTGTCAGGCGCCACCTTGCGCCGCGCGAGATCAATCGCAAAGCGCACTCCGACGAGATTTTGAGAAATTCCGTCATGCAATTCTCTAGCAATGCGCAGGCGCTCCTCTTCCTGGGTATCGATAACCCTCTGCATCAGTTCCTTGAGCCGTCCGTCTGCCAACCTCTGCTGACGCAGATTGAGCAGCATGCAGGTGGCGAACACCAGCAACACGGCAGGGACCGCAAACAGTGCAACAATCAGGAAATTCCATGTAATGGAACGGCGCATTTCCTCCTTCGCCGCCGCTGTCGCGGCAAAAACATCATCCAGATAAACCCCTGTACCAATCATCCAGCGCCATTTGTTGAGGCCGGCTGCAAAAGAAAGCTTATCAGCCATCTTCCCGGTCGAGGGCTTCTCCCATTTATACTGGACAAGACCTCCTCCTTCTTTCGCCTTGACTATCAGGTCATAGATGACGCGGTTGCCGTCGGGATCGTAAAGATCCAGCCAATTACTCCCTGGACGAAAGCTTTGTCGCGGATGAACGACGTTTACCCCGTCATAATCATAGACAAAGAAATAGCCGTCCGTACCGTAATCGAGGTCAGTCAGAATTCGCTTGACCTCCTCCTTCGCAGCCTCGTCATCAGTTCCCGCCCTGTCATAGACCGAACGGATCGCCGAAAGGGCCAAATTGGTGAGGTTGAGGAGTTCAGCCTCCTTTGCAGCGAGCATGTTTCGTTCGAACGCATCGATGCTCGTGCGCGCCAGCGTCATGGACTGCCACGTAATAAGTGCTGTGATAACGATAATCGCAAGAACGAGAGGCCCGATGGCCAATGCGAGAATCTGGTTCCTGAGTCTCATGCGGCCCCTCCGACACATTCGCTCTCACTTACCCCCAGCTAACAATACTTCATACGGCAAGTCGAGCGTGTCAGAACATGATCCTGAGGCGAAATAGAAAGGGGTTCGGGAAATCTGTGCAGCGAGGAACAGTGTGACGCCCTCCGAATAGTGTCACTCAACCGCGCTGAGATAGAACAGTTCTCTCTCGCCGGGGTGACCGAAAGGCTCCCACCCTCGTCCGTGCTGCGCGCCCTATCTGGTCGCTATGTGATATCGCAGGACCGCGCCTGCGGTGGGCGGCTCGATCCGAGCGATAAAGCCGGTAACTACACCGGCAACGGAATAGTGTAGGATACCGCAAGGATGATCATCCTCGGTAAGACCTTGCGAATGTCAATTTGATCAAAGCTGACTGCTCCGATATCGTCGTCATCGCGCATATTCAGGATCGAAAAAATTTGGAATTGGGAGCAAAATTGTGCGCCTAGCCCATTGTTCATGTCATCAGCTAACAGTGGTGACAAACGGCGAACCCCATAAGATATCCGTTTGTCACTGTCGTGCATGCCAGCATCGTACCGGTTCAGCGTTCGGTGTCGCAGTGTTTTATGCTGCCGATCAAATCAGGGCGTCGGGGAAACACCAAACCTATATACGACCTGGAGATAGCGGAAAGCGCCTAGAGTTCCGTTTTTGCCCCACTTGCGGATCAACCGTCTACTGGATACCGGAATTTCGACCTAACCTCGTCGCCATCGCCTTGGGCTGTTTTGAAGACCCAGATGCTATGGAACCAACTCAGAGCGTGTATGAAGCGACCCGCCATGCATGGGTTTCCCTATCTTTTCGAGATTCTGGATAGAGATGAAGGCCGAACGCACGAGCTTTCGAGACTACACACAATTGCTGTTGAAGGGATACGAACCGCCGACTTTGCCGTTTTCATCAAGCTTGCTCGCGCGTTGCCTCCAGTATCAGGTCCTTAAACGACATCGCAGATGTCCATGTGAACGGTTACCGCCGAGAAGACCAACGAATAAGGATACATAAGCCGGCGACTTGCTTCTTGTTTCACATTGCGGTTTCAGATCGTTTTGGCTTGCGTATGGCGCGTACTTTGGGGCTATCGCCAGCCCCGCAGAAAAACCGATCGCGTCCGTCAGATTCAAGTCCTGAAACTGCCATTCCCGCCGGCATATCCAACCGCTCCAATACTTCACCGGTCGAAGGATCGATGCGGCGGACATCGCTTTCGTCGTTCTCCCACGTACCGTGCCAGAGCTCGCCGTCGACCCAGGTGACCCCGGTAACGAAGCGATCGGTTTCAATCGTGCGCAGCACCTTTCCCGTCTCAGGATCGATTTGATGGATTTTGCGGCCGCGATGTTGCCCGACCCAGAGCGAACCTTCAGCCCATGCAAGACCGGAATCACCTCCATTGCCGGGGGCGGAAATCGTGGCAAGCACCTCGCCAGTCTGTGGATCGACCTTCTGAATCACCGCTTCAGCAATCTGGAACAGGTGCTTGCCATCGAATGCCGTGCCGGCATCAGCGGCAATATTAAGCGAGTTCAGCACGTTCCCGTTGTCCGGATCGAAGGCGTCCAGCCTCTCGCCTGTCGCCATCCAGACCCGGCGGCCGTCAAAGCTGACCCCATGGACGCGATCCACTCCGGGAAAAGGGCCATATTCGCGGATGATTTCGGCGGCTGTTTGTTTCATGCCCTCATCCTAGACTAGAACGCCGACGGTGGGGAGTAACAAGCTTGTCGGGAAACCCGGTACGCTCGTCGCAATCCAGCGACGGGCGCGCCCGTGGCCGAACCATTCCACCTTGTCATTTTGCGCAAGGGTGTCGAGCGCCCGCTGTACCGTGCGTGGACTGACGTCGAGCGCGAGCGCCAGCGCGGAGCTGGACCAGGCTTCGCCATCGGCGAGAAGCGCCAGCATGTCGCCATGCTCGTCTTCGACAGGCGGCGCAAACACCGCGACCGCGCCGCTATCATGGGGCTCCAATACGAATCCCCGCTCGGTGGCGCGTATCTCCGCCAAGGGCCTGATTGCCTCGCGCAGACGCCCGATCTCGACCCGCAGCCGAGCGCGATGCGATTCATCTGCTTCCCGTGCGCGAAAGGCGCGGACGAGAAGCTCTTCCCGCGTGACATCTTCCGGCCAAGCCTCACCGAGCACGCGCATGAGTGCGAACAGGACCGGACGACTGGCGAGAAAGACGATGGCTTTATTGGCGCGCACGACGTTCCGGCACACATCGATGACGGTCGCCCCCGATGCAGTGAGCGCCTCGACCTCATCGAGCCGAAGAAGCCGTTCTCCATTGCGCGCGACCAGCCGCGCGGCAGGCGCTTCGAAGTTCCGTACGGCTCTGTCGACTTCGGCTTTCAATGCGGCATTGCCAAAGGCAGCCGCGGCGCTTTCCGCGCGATCGAGCGCATCACGAGCCGGCTTCGCGCGTATGCGGCGTATCGCGATGCCCGCGACTACCAACTCGTAGCCTACCCGCGATGTCATCGGCAACGCACCGGCATCGAAGCCGCCCAGAACCCGCTCGGCTTCGTCGAGACGGCCGATCAACAGCAAGCGCCTTGCTTCGAGATAGCCGGCATGCGCGGCGTTCGCGAAGTCTCCGAATGTCTCCAGCGTGGACCGGGCGGCGGCGAGCCCCTCCATGGGACGGCCAAGGTCGCGCAAGACCAACGCGATCTCTGCCTCCGCGAGATTGCATCGTGCACGGGCCATAGGCTCTTGGTTGCCGAAAGCGCGTGCTGCGTTTCCCAGCAGTTCCTTCGCGCGCGCAAGGTCGCCGAGTTGCGCCATGGCAATGCCGCGCAGGGCGAGTGCAGGAGCATCGGCGCGTAGTGCGATGTGCTTGAGTGCTGCAAGCGGATCGCCCGCCGCAAGCGCCCGCGCCGCGAAGGTCATCAGAGTGTCCATTCAAATCCCGTCACACTTGTTACTCACATTCTCCCGCCATTCGGACATAGATTTTTGTCAGGCTAAGCGTCGCGGGAAGCGTTGTCGAACCTCAATTGGGAATTCAGAAATGACAATGTCCAAACCAACAAGAAAACGCTCTTCGGACACCCTGCGATCAGGCGATATGACAGGCTGGCTCGTTCTTGCAGCTTCGCCAACCTTCGCGTCGATGGCCTGGATTTCGGCGAACGACATTCAGGTGAGTATCTGCGCGTCCCCACCCGGCATGCTGCCGATCAGTGGCATGGCCTTCATGTACCTGCTGATGAGCCTCTTTCACCTGTCGCCCTGGCTGAAGCTCGCTTCCGCTTACTGGCGGCAATGTCCACCCCCTAAAACCCGAGGAGACTGACAATGAACCACAAAATCGTTTCAGCCAAAGACTGGCTCGCCGCCCGGCGGGATTTTCTGAAAGCGGAGAAGGAGCTTACTCGACACCGGGACGAGGTCGCCCAAAAGCGGCTGGCGCTGCCATGGGTACGGATCGAGAAGGAATATGTGTTCGATACGCTCGATGGCCCCCGAACGCTTGCCGATCTGTTCGATGGCCGATCGCAGCTTCTGGTGCAGCACTTCATGTTCGCGCCGGGATGGAAGGAGGGTTGCCCAAGCTGCTCTTTCATGGCCGATCATACAGATGGCATGAACAATCATCTTTCGCATCACGACGTTACCATGATCGCCGTATCGCGCGCACCGCTCGCCGACATCGAGCGCTATCGTAAACGGATGGGCTGGCAGTTCAAATGGGTGTCGTCCTTCGGAAATGACTTCAATCACGATTTCCGTGTCAGCTTCACACCAGGCGAAGTCGCCTCCGGAAAGATCGACTATAATTTCGGAGAGTGGCCGGAACTCGGCGAGGAATGGCCGGGCATCAGCGCCTTCTACAAGGACGACGCCGGCCAGGTCTTCCGCACCTACTCCACCTACGGGCGCGGCGTCGAGGCGATGATGGGCACCTATCAGCTGCTCGATCTCGCCCCGAAGGGACGCAACGAAGCCGAAGGAATGGACTGGGTGCGCCGCCACGATCGGTACGAATAGCAGTCCTTATGTTTGCCAATGCAATTGCCGCGAGCCGTGACTGGGGAGGATACGATGCCCGAAACGGTCTCAAGGAAAAGCTCTTGGCCGATCTCGTCCAACTTGTCGAGTTCACCGCGCTCTTCGAGGATCGCCATCGCGGTGATGAGTTCGTTTAAATTCACGAGGTTGGGCGGCCTTAACGTTGATCGTCAAATCGGCGTGTCCACCATTGCGTATACTCCATCTCATCGACGCCGTAGGGCGCTCGTAGATAGGGATAGTCCCAGTTCTCGTAGCGCAGGGGCTTGAGGAAATCATTGACCGCGCGGTATGCCGCCGGCACCCGCCCCTTGTTCAGGTCGCCCAGCACCGGCCGTTCACCCGCCTGGAAAACGACGCCACCCTCATAGGGATGGAGGACGACCTCGTCTCCGAGCACGTCTCTTGCCTTCTCAAGACCACCGACGCGCTCAAGCAACTCATCATTGACAGCTGTCAGCCAGTTCACGTCACGGATCACATCGATGCGCTGTGAAATGATTAATCCAAAACGGATGCCATCTTCATAGAGGAGGCCGGGAAATCTGCGGAACAGTGGATAGGCCCGTTCGGTTGCACCTGTCGCGTAGGAATAGAAAAAAAGCGACATCCCCGACACGGCGTAAAAAACCTGAAGGTCACGGCAGGCGTCAACGAAGAAACGCACGACACCTATTGGATCTAGCGATAGTTGCGACAACCTCGTCTGGTACATCAGGTGCCCACAGCCACCACGATACCCAATGCCGGGAAGAAGTGCCGTCAAATAGTCGTGTACCGGATCGGTCGACCGCAGAGCTTTGGCAGGCATATGTCTGATATAAAAGCCTGCTGTCTCCTTCTCATCAGCGTAATTGCTCTGTGCTAGATGCCGCTCGATGTCATCTCTCGAAGACACACGGCGCGAACGCCCACCAACCGTCAGCAGATTGGTGTTTCCTTGCGTAACATCGTAGTAGCGCAACGCCAGATCAAGCGCCGCTCGGCGTGTCCGCAGTGTTTCACCATCGGCAAAATAGAACCCGGCCGTCAGCCCGAACAACCATTGGATGGCATTGCCCGGCGGCAAACCGACCTCATCCAACTTGTCGAGTTCACCGCGCTCTTCGAGGGTCGCCGTTGTGGCGATGAATCCGTTTATATCCAAGACGCCATCCTAGCGCTCGCCGCCATCAAACCGGCGTGTCCACCATTCTGTGTACTCCATCTTATCGACATCATATGGCGCTCTAAGATAGGCGCGCTCCCAGGTCTCGTAACGCAGGGGCTTGAGGAAATTATTGACTGCGCGATAGGCCACCGGCACCCTCCCCTTGTTCAGGTCACCGAGCACAGGCCGTTCGCCAGCCTGGAAAACGACGCCACCCTCGTAAGGATGAAGGATAACTTCTTCGCCGAGTACCGCTCGCGCCTTATCGAGACCGCCGACCCGCGAGAGCAGTTCATCGTTGACGGCAGTCAGCCAGTTCACGTCACGGATAGTGTCCGTCCGGTCTCGTATGGCCAATCCAAAACGCGCGCCATCCTCGTAAAGCAGCCCGGGAAACCTGCGAAACAGAGGATAGGCTTTCGCAGTTGCGCCAGACGCATAGGAATAGAAAAAGAGCGACAAACCCGACACGGCATAGAAAACCCGCAGATCGCGACAGGCGTCAACGAAGAAACGGATCACACCTGCCGGATCGTGCGACAGCGCCGATAACCTCGTCTGGCACATGAGGTGACCGTTGCCACCACGATAACCGGCGCCTGGAAGAAGGGCCGTAAAGTAGTCGTGAACCGGATCGGTGGAACGCAGCGCCTGTTTTGGCATGTGCCTGATATAGAAACTCGCTGTCTCTCTTCCGTCGTAATATTCGCCCTGCGACAGATATTCCTCGATCTGTTTTCCTGCTGAAATACGGCGTGTCCGCTCGTTAAATGACAATAAATTGGTATTACCCTCTGCGAGGTCGTAATAGCGCAGTGCCAAACCGAGCATGGCCTGGCGTATTTGACGCGTTTCTCCATCGGCAAAATAGAACCCTGCCGTCAACCCGAATAACCACTGGATTGCATTGCCGGGCGGCAATCCGATTTCATCCAGTTTTTCGAGTTCACCCCGCTCCTCAAGGATGGCCATCGCGGTGATGAGTTCGTTTAACTTCACGAGGCTAAGCGGCCTTAACGTTGATCGTCAAATCGACGTGTCCACCATTGCGTATACTCCATCTCATCGACACCGTAGGGCGCTCGTAGATAGGGATAGTCCCAGTTCTCGTAGCGCAGGGGCTTGAGGAAATCATTGACCGCGCGGTATGCCGCCGGCACCCGCCCCTTGTTCAGGTCGCCCAGTACAGGCCGTTCACCCGCCTGGAAAACAACGCCACCCTCATAGGGATGGAGGACGATCTCGTCTCCGAGCACCTCTCTCGCCTTCTCAAGACCACCGACGCGCTCAAGCAACTCATCATTGACAGCTGTCAGCCAGTTCACGTCACGGATCACATCGATGCGGCGCAATATTTCCAGGGTGAAATTACTGCCATCTTCGTAAAGAAGGCCCGGAAACCGACGGAACAGAGGATATGCTTTTTCAGTCGCACCCGCCGCATAGGAATAGAAAAACAGCGACATTCCCGAAACGGCATAAAAAACCCGGAGATCACGGCAGGCGTCAACGAAGAGGCGCACCACGCCAGTTGGGTCGCGTGATAATTCGGATAACCGCGTCTGATACATCAAGCGCCCATTGCCGCCGCGGTAGCCGGCGCTCGGGAGAAGAACAGTAAAATAGTCGTGAACCGGATCGGTGGAACGCAGCGCCTGTTTTGGCATGTGCCTGATATAGAAGCTCGCGGTCTCCCCCTCGTCAAAATACTCGTCTTTTGACAGATTTTGCGCAACGTCTTCCCGTGACGAGATGCGACGTACACGCTCGTTAAAGGACAACAAATTTGTGTTGCCTTCCGTAAGGTCGTAATAACGTAGCGCCAGATCCAGCATGGCTTGGCGTGTACGCCGTGTCTCACCATCGGCAAAATAGAACCCCGCCGTCAGCCCGAACAGCCATTGGATGGCGTTGCCCGGTGGCAGGCCGATTTCGTCAAGCTTCTCCAATTCGCCACGCTCTTCGAAGTTCGCCATGGCAGCGACCAGTTCGTTTAAATTCATGACATCATCCTACCAGCTTGGCACGGGCGGGCGGCGCCCACCCGGGATTCGGGGTCCGGGCAAGGGGAGCCAGATCGGCGGGCCATTCTCAAGCCCCTTTTTTAACTGTCGCCATCGTTCTTCGGCTTCCCACTGGCGCTCCTGTTCACGCTGCCTCACAGATTCCTCGCAATTGTCACACTCATCCAACACCACGAACTCCTTGTAACGAGCTCTGTGCCGTCGTGCGATAGCGCGATAGGCGTCATCCTTCGCGGTTTCATTTGGAAACTTGTCCCCCGGAAACTTCATGTCGTACATGTGGGTCATCTGGCCGTTTTCGACTTTGACCACGTCCAGCCAGCGGGAGCCACGCACATTGAACCATCTCGTGCCGCCCCAGGGCGCCCGACGGGGAACCTTTGGAATGTCGTGTTCCTCTCCCTGCAGGATGATATTGCCGGGCGGTTTGTCCGGGAATGTATTGTTCGGATTGTTCGGGTCCCAGAATCCAAGCTCGGAAACATAGCCGTAATTGGTGCGGGGATCGCCGACCGGCATGCTGCTGCCAAGCACCGTGTTCGGATATTGCGCCTGGATCGTTGCATCGACACAGCGCTGATAGCGTCCCGGGCTCGCCTCGTCGTCGCGCGGCAACACCTGATCGACCCATTCAAGACCCTCGGTAACGCTGTTTCTCGGACGATGCAGCGCATAACAGCGGCAGCCCACTTCACACAGGTAACGCTCGGGATCACCTTCGGGCAGATCGGTTTTGTAACCTCCGACCGATACGGTGTTGCCCTTGTTGAGGAGCATCTTGTCGGTAAGGCGCGTCACTGCGCGGCCTTGCATGAAGACGTTGGGGGACCATGAAAGGAAGGTGGCCTGATGCAAATGCGTGCCGGATTTGATCCCACCGGACGAACCGGGTTCATCGCCGATCGATTTGGCGAACCGGGAGCCGCGCACGCCATTCATCGCTCCACCATGCGAGAACACCGTGGTCGTCCCGTCGGCAAGATCGCGGGCAAATGCGGTATTCGTGTATGGCACGGGCACAGGCTTGGGCGGGGTCAGGCAAACATCCGGCAAGGTCGAGCGGACGTAGCCATTGGAGTTTTTGTGGCAGAGCGTAATCCCGTTGATGCGAATTGTTTCCTTCATGCGTCTACCCTACCGGTTCTTATGTCGCGCTGGACGCTTTCCACAATTGTTGCCGCTCTCAGCCCGTCGCGGGAACTGGCCGACAGAAGAGTGTATCGAAACGCTTCGCCGTCCGGTTCGGCATTTTCCCTGCGCGATCCCGGCGCCGGCGCAAGTGCAAGAGCGGCCATCACAAGCCCGCTTGCCGCCCCAAGATCACCGAGCTGAAGCGACGGTATTTCCGCCCTGTCGGCCAGCTCGGCCATTTCCGCGGCATTGGTTGTGATCGCATAGCCAAATTCCTCAGCGCGTACGCGATCGCCATTGAGATCGACAATAAAGCGATCAGGAGAAAAGCCTCCTTCGAGGAGCATCCCATAACAGCTCGCAAGGGCGCGCCCCATCAATCCGCGCTCGGGATCAATCGGGCTTTCAGGCTCTTCCATGGTAGAAAGGCGCGCGATTCGACCGAGCCGCACATCATTTTCCGGCCCAAGCGCCAACACGGCCGCAGCTTCGCCGGGAACCATGCCGTAGGGGTTGTCTCGTGTCAGCAGTTCACCGTGATAGGCCAGACTGTCGAGCATGTCTGAGTGGATATAACTGTCAACGACGGCAACGAGAACAATTCCCCCCGTTCTCCTCACGATTTCCGGACCATCCCTGCCAACAAGCTGCAGGCTTTCAGCCTGTCCGCCAAAGGAAACGGAGAGGCTCGTCACCTGCGGCAGAGGGGCCTGGTGGAGCCTGGTATTAAAGTCCTCTGCGACAGGTCCGCCCTCCATCCAATAGGGCAGCAGCAGAAGCATCGCATAGTCCGCGCTTTCCTGTCCGCGCTTCGTCAACTGCGCAACGCAATCGGCAAGCGCGCAGGCGAGTAATTTTCGCAGCCGCTCGACATAGTCCCGCTCTTCCGCCAACGGAAAGACCGCCGCAAGGGTTGGCGGCCGCCCGTCCGCCATCACCAGTTTGCGGTCCTTCTCGGTAAATCGTTCGCCGCTCGAATAGGCGGCAATTGCCGTTTCAAAGTCTTTGCCCGCCGGACACGTCAGGCCGGCCGCCAGGATTGAAACCGCCGTTCTCATGCGACAACTCCGGCCATTTGCCTCAGTCGGAGAAAAGAGACCTCGACATCCTGGTCGCGCCCGCCACATGGCACATGGGCATTCCATACCAGATCCACGAGGCGCTCATCGCCAGTGATCTCCACCTGAACGAGCCTGAACCTGTGCGTCAGCGTCTTTCCGGCAATACGCGTATCAGCTTCGAGGATACATTGCGGCAGGCGAAATGCATAACCGCCTTCCGGATGAAGCCCTTCCAGCCGTACCGGCTCACCGCCGCGCAACTCACCGGAATAGATTTGATCGACCGGCGCGGTCTGGTGGAAATTTTCGGAGAAATCGGAAGGCAAAAGCGGCGACCTGTTTTTAATCCAAGCGTCGTCATAGGTGCCAGCATGGATACGCCGCGTTGTCCAAGCCGGCTGAATAGCGCCAAACCCGACTGGCTGCGAAAGCGGGCGACCTGGATCGAAGACATCCGCAGGCGCTGCGATCTGCGGCATAACCAGTTCGGCTCCCTCCGGCGCGCGCTCGAAATGACGTGACCAGCCCCGGCCAATTGGATTGGCTTCACACTCGGCCCCATCATCGTCCGCAAAAAGATCGCTTCCGCCGAGCGAACGCCTCCATGATAGTTCGACGCGCGAGGCCCGCTCTTTTTCGGCGACCTCCCAGCCGCGCTTTTTTTTGACCATACGCGCTTCGCCCGTGACGGCAGCCTGCTTTGTCATTGCACCTACAGCAACCGTGACATCGATACGGTCTATCGGCTTCTCGTCAGGTGCAACGGCTGAGCCGTTGACAAGAATATCTGCGGCGGGCCTGAAAGGTGCGAAATCAGCATCCGCGAGGAGCTCATTTGCCTCGGCATCGCGATAGGCTGGAGAGAGCCGAATGGGCTGCGGCTCAAGAAGATCGGTCATACCGTCCGGACGCGCGCGAAACCGCCCGCGCACGGCGACACACCAATATTCCTTTCCATCGCGGTCGCGAATGAAATAGCCGTCCGCAGAGAAAGGCGTGTTGTTGCTGACAGCCCACATGCCGGTCAGTTCAGGTCAATATAGGCAGCGTCGAGCGCGATATTCTGACGAGCCGTCTGGATAATCTTTTTACCTTCCACCCTCACCACGCCGTCAGAGCCCAATGAGATTCGGGCCTCGCCGTTGCGGATCGTCAGCGTCCCGGAACCATCGAACTCGATCATCGTCGCGAGCTTCAGAAGCTTTCCCCATGCATCCTCCGGCAACGGAAGAGCGTCCCCTAAAAGCGCTTTACGATCAGGTATCTGATTCATATCGTGCGAACTCCCTCTAAATTCACCCAGGTGGAAGGCCGATCCCAAAATGAGCGGCGCTCCATCGACCACAGATATTCATTTCAGTTGACCCACCAAACCCTCTCCGATGGTACGGGTGACGAAGTCGGTATGGATCATCGTTGCAACATCTTTTGGCGTAGCGGGGAACGCCGTGAGCGAAGCCACTGCGGCGACAACGCCCTTCCTGAAGCTCAATACGGTCCTGGCACGTATCTTCTGCTCGCTGCCCTGGAGAGTAACGATGTCGATGAAACCCTTATCCACATCGCCAACTTTTTCGCCGGGAACGAAGCTGACGTCCTGGTCCAGCTTAAAGCCGACGTCCGGCATGAGATTTTGCAGTTCGATTTCCACCACCTTCGCGGCAAGCTGACGCAGTTGGTCGTCAGTTGGCGACAGATCCGACTTGGGTGTTGGAAAGACGAACAGGGATACAGCCGCGTTTCCGTCTGGATCATTGGAATTTGTGAATATCGCCCCCGTATAGGACGGATTGGGATCGCTGTTCTGCGTCAGTTTTTTCCATCCGTCCGGCAGGCGTGCGGAGTAGGCGGCGCCACCACTCGACGGCAGCTCTTCCAGATGCATCGCGCCGTCAATGCTGTCAGTCGTTTCGTTGTCGAGCTTCAAAGCTCCGAAAAATTGCGCGATCCGAGGTTCGACGCGGGCGGCCTCCTCTTCCGCGTAGCCAGCGCGCACGACGAGCAGCGACTTATCCTTACGCCAAACCGCGACCCTCTCACGGCGGTTGAATCCATTATCCGGCCCGAGGGCAAACACATCGCCAGCGTCACGGCCATACTCCTTCATCGCGGAGACCGAAGGTGCCCATTCTTTCGCAAAGAGCCGGGCGTAATCGACCCCGCGCGCAACCTTTTCCGGTTTGATCTCGGCGGTGATGATCTGGATTTCGAAATGATCGCGATTGGCAGGATCATAACCGATCGTCTGCAGGGTCACATTGTCGAAGGTTTCGTACTTATCCCATTCGGACAGTGCCCGCTTTTCCTTAAACCACATAAATTTATCGATCTTGACCGAGTGGAAGTTAAGATCCTTGGTTTCCTCAAAGCCATATGGCTCCGACGCCTTCGCTGTGCTGTCGAGGGTCAAACGACTCGTATAATCTTCGGCCATAACATCCAATCCAATTGCGGTCGTCATTAAAACCATCGCCGAAAAAGACAGTCGGCGCAGCACCAAAAATAGAGGCTTCAACGTTCGGTTCTCCGTATCATTTTCCCTGCCATCCCTTGATGAGGTCTGCTGCCTTATCAAGACCCGTCAGGCCGCCGGACACTTTGGCGCCGCCGCCGAGGCCAAAACCAAGTTTGGCGCCGACCTCGGCGCGCGCCTTGCCTTTTTTCACGCCTGCTTCCGCAGATGCCTCAGCCTGAGCGCCAACGGCTCCCTGCAGTTCACCGCCAACGCACACACCTATATCCCATTTGTCCTCAATGAGCTGGTTGTGCTCTTCGAACAGCCAGTTCCACGCTTTGATGACGGGATTGCCCACACGGCTTGGCGTCAGGCAGAGTTCTCCGTTGACTGAACCCTCGATGACATTGGCCTTGGCGGCGAGTTTCAGCGTCCCTGTTACCTCTTCAGGGTTACCGACAAAAGCAACCTCGCCCTCCAGCTCTCCTTTCAGCACCGCGCCTTTCGCGGCTCCGGAGATGACCTGGTCCTTGAGAACCTCGACTTTTCCCTGAGCAGCGGCGACACTGGCTTTTGCGCTCAATTTGGCATCAATTCCGCCTTTGGTGACAGAAAATCCTGCCTTTCCATCGCCCTCCCGTGCACCGAGCTTGTATTCTCCCGAAGCCCAATCCTTTGCCGGATCACCAAAGCTGTCTCCAGCCAGTTTTTTGTCGGCTTTCCACCAGGTATATTCGGCAACCTGGAAATTCCGTTCTTTCCATTTGCCGCGCCAGTCGGTGTCGTGGGCGGTCTTTCCGTCCGGGTTGGTGCGTGTATAGCCCGAAGCAAGATACTCCCTGACGCCACGCTGATATTTCCTGCCGACGCCGGCGTCCTTGTAGTCCTTGCTTAGTTCACCGAATTTCCAGGCGCTTTCCTTGCTCTCGTTTTCACGCTCCTTCTGGGGAAGGAGTTTGTTTGCGCTGGACGATCGTCCGAAAAGCACGGTCTCGTCCACAGCGGGTATATATTCGCATAATCCGCCTTTGGAATTGAACGACTGCTGGGGAGCATCCGCGCGAAATGGCGGCGTGATCCCCGGAGACACCGGAAAAAACGGGTGACGTTTGAACGTCGACAGGTCAGTTTTCAACATCTCCAGGACATTGTCGTCGTCGTATGCGGAAAACGGCACACCCAGCATGCGAGACGACGGTAATCCTGACGGTTTCTCAGCCATGGCCTACACTCAGTTCTGTGTAATCTGGTCGGCTTGGAAATGAATATGCTTCCCTTGAATCACGATATGCCCCTCGCGCGACATCGTCAGCATCGAGTTCTCTCCCACTTTGATCGTCAATTGTTCGCCCACCCGAATGTTCATGATGCGCCCGATATCTGTGTCAGAGCGCCCCCGCACGATGACGCTGTGAGATTTACCGACCGTCGTTTGATAGGTATGCCCAACAACCGTGGATTTGGCGCCGCCGACAACCTCCGAGGAACCAATACCAACGACCTGCGAGTGATTTTTCTCGACGAAAAGCTGGAAATTCCCTTTTGCGAAATTGAATGGGTCCGGGATCTTGAGTTTGCCCAAGGCAGCTCCAACCTTGTCGAAGACAAGCTTCGTCTTGTCCCTCAGAAGGTTCGACAAGGCATTTTCGCCGACTGCAATCGACATGTTGCCCGCTATGACCTCGTCATGATCGCCACCAACTTCCGTCGATTTGTCGTTGGCCACGAGTTCCGATTTATCGCGCCCCACACGCTTGGAGTAATCGTTCAGAATTTCAAAATTCGTATCCTTCTGAGCGTGGAGAAATACCTCCTCCTTGGCCGCCTCGTCCTCAAACCGCAATTCGTTAAATCCAGACCCTTTGTGCGTGTTGGTGCGGAATGTGCTGCGCGTCTTGTTTGCCGGCAGTTCATAAGGCACGGTCTGGCGCGCATTCGGCACCACCCCCGTCACCAGCGGACGGTCCGGATCGCCGTCCACGAAGGCAACCATCACCTCCATGCCGATGCGCGGAATGATCTGGCCGCCCCAGGTGGAGCCCGCCCAGTTCTGCGCCACCCGCACCCAGCACGTATCGGTTCCATCCTTCTTCGCCTTGCGGTCCCACGGGAACCACAGCTTGATGCGGCCATATTGATCCGGATGGATTTCCTCGCCTTCAGGACCGGCGACGATCGCCACCTGCGTGCCTTCGATCCGCGGCCGCTTCGTCGCACGGTGCGGCGTCAGCGGCACCCGCGCCGGGATCGCCTCGAAGTGATTGCGATATTCCGGCTCGTTGCTGTTTGTCTCATAGGAGAGATCCACAATACTGTGGCTTGCCCTGATGATCACATGCTCTTCGTAGGCATGTTCCGGATGCGCAACCTCGTAAGGCGTAAAGCGGCGGCCGGCTTCCAGGATGCGCGTGGTCGACGAACCGAATACCCGGTCATGATCGGCTTCGATCGATTGGGTTCTGAGTTTCTGCGCCCGCTCGGCCTCTTCAACCGTCTTGATGCGGGCCGGATATTCATAAAGCTCGCGCTTCGTCGCATCCGGCATCTGCACCAGTGAGGGCGTCATGGTGCCCGGCACCATGCCCGGTGTTTCGAAATTCCAGTCCGCACCCGCACGCTGGCCCGATACATAGGAAAAACGCCGCGCCCAGTCGCTAATGTGGTTGCGATCCGACGAACCCTGCGCCAGACGCACCCTGCCTTC